>JAQYWG010000283.1 GCA_030145085.1 Thermodesulfobacteriota bacterium | reverse complement strand
TTATCAGCACCTGCCCGTCAACATCCGGGGCCATGGCGGCAGTTCTACCGGTCAAGAGGAGGTCTGTTTCAAGGCTGATGCCCTCTATGAGCACCGGTATAGAGCTGAGAGTGCGCCATTATTTTTGATCCCCAGGAATACCTCTCTTGCTTTAAGACATTACCGTCCAACGAATTCCACAAAAGGTCTTCAACCACAACATCATGCAGGCATTGTGTGCTTGACACATACAAAAGGATTCTCGAACTCCATCCACAACAGAATGCGATCATTGCAAGTGGGTTTTCTGAGACAACCCGTGTCAAAGAGGCTCAAAACCTGGGTATAGGAGCTTATGGAAAGAAGCCCTATATTTTAGAGAAAGTTGGTGTTGCGGGGAGAGATGAATTGGATAGATAATAATTTTGGGTTTTTCATTTTCTCTTTATGCCTTTAACTGAAGTTGGGGTATCAATATATAGTGGTTCCTGTAAATGGAGTGAGGGTATAGTTTACTGCTATAAGTCATAGCCCAGACCACCCATCAAAAACTTTCTAATACGGTTTCAAATCTTCGATCCAATCATATTTAATATCTTGGCAGACACGTCATTGATCAGAAAGTAAAATTGCCATTTTTCGGTTAGGCTTCCTACCTGAGTTACTTTACAGGCTGCCCTCCCAGGGATCATAGCTCCTGATGCTTCAATTTACGCGATATTCCGGCCATGGTGTATCCTCGGCTCCCTTTTGGCTTCTTCGAGAGAAATGACCAAGCTCTCCCCCGAGTCTGCGGTTAACCTAGCCTCCGGAGACCAGTCGGCTACCAGTGGAAGGGTGTTGGACCGAGCTTGATTCATCAAAAGGCCCGCCACGGCAGCCAAGACAAAAATCAACCCCGATTGGCGGATGGCCCGCCATGTCTTTCCAACGATTCGGTCTGTTTTCATGGATCATTTCCTCCCGGCTCCAGTTTAAAAGCATGCAATGAACAAAACAAAAATATAAGGGAGGTCATGCGTCATTTTCCTTGTTTGGTTTTTCCCTGTGTCAACCTTGCCCTGATCCTAATCTTGATGATCGGCATTTCTTCATAATTGGTCTTTAAATTGAGGAAACCCACAAACATCCCCGGATTTCCCGGGATGCTTGTGAAGCGGATCGAATACGAACGGCCCTTTTCGATTTCCGCAATCTCGTAATCGATCTTCCCCTCAAGGTTGAACTTTTCAGGTTTAATGACGAGGGGTTTTTCAAGCCGGGCCGTAATTTTCACGTTCCTTGATATCTCACGATCCGCATTTCCTTGGAGAATCACATAAGGTGGCGAAACGAAAACAGGGACCTGGACAAATGCCCTGACTCCTAGGGTGAATCGGGCCATTTTCGGATCGTTGGTGTAGACAACGGCGGTCTTATGGGTGTTTCCTTCATAGCCTTTTGTATTCACTGTGAGCGTGATCTTTCCCTCCCCTCCGGGGGGGATGGTCCTGTCGAAAGCGGCCACCGAGCAGCCTCAGCCGGGGGAGACCTTCTTGATTTCCAGGACCGCCTCCCCTTGGTTCAGTACGGTGAAGTCATGTGAGATACGGCTCCCCTCCTTGACCTTTCCAAAGTCGAATTCCCGCTCCTTAAGGGACAGATTGGGAACTTGTTGCGTATCTTGCGAAAAAACGGGCCAAGAGATGATCAGCAAGATGAAGATGAGCAGGCAACCTGTAGCAATCGAATGTTTCATGTCACATTTCTCCTTTTGGTTTAAGTGGTCACTGCTTCATACCGAAACCAGTGCGTGGTTTTCAGGCAGATCTTGACCAGCATGAGCATGACCGGGACCTCGATGAGTACCCCCACGACCGTTGCCAAGGCCGCGCCGGATGAAAGCCCGAAGAGCATGGTGGACGTGGCAATGGCTACCTCGAAGTGGTTGGACGCTCCAATCATTGCCGCCGGGGCTGCGTCCCGATAGTCAAGCTTTAGCCATCGGGCCAGACCATAACCGAACCAGTAGATCAAGTTGGTCTGGATAAAGAGCGGAATAGCGATCCACAGAATCGTCAGAGGGTTGGCAATAATGACCTCACCTTTGAAACTGAACAGCAACACCAGTGTAACAAGCAGGGCAATGATGGTGATCGGGGTCAGGATATGAAGAAACTTTTCCTTGAACCATTCCTCTCCTTTGGAGCTGATGATCGCCTTCCTGGAGATATAGCCCGCCGCCAGAGGAAGCGCCACATAGATCCCGATGGAAAGCACCAGGGCCTGCCAGGGGACCGGAAGCCGGCCGACACCCAGCAAAAATCCCCCAAGCACTCCGTAGAGCACAAGCATAGTAAGCGAATTGATGGCCACCATGACCAGGGTGAGACCGTCATTTCCCCGTGCCAGAAACCCCCAGACCAGGACCATGGCCGTGCATGGCGCAATCCCCAGGAGAATACAACCTGCCAGGTAGCTTCGCCACAGGGGTACTTCCAGCACCTTGACCCCGTTAGCCATGATGACCTTGCCTGCACCGTGAGTCGCGCCCACCGGCAGATCGAGGCCAAACGGCATTTTAACATGATCTACGGCCTCCGGTCCGATCAGGGTGTAAAATGCCGTGCCGAGAAAAAACAAAGCAATGGCGTACATGGTGAAGGGCTTTACGGCCCAGTTAACAAACAGCGTTAACCCCACGGGTTTGCCGCTTTTTCCGGCTTTGATG
>JAQYWG010000282.1 GCA_030145085.1 Thermodesulfobacteriota bacterium | reverse complement strand
GGAGTCATGGCAACAACAGATTCGAGCGGGAAGGCAAATGCAGCTGTTTATGCCAGGCCCCATTTCGTTGATGAGGAAACCGTTGCGTTTATCATGGCGGACCGTTTAACTCATAAGAATCTGGAGTCAAATCCCCATGCCGCTTATCTTTTCATGGAATCCGGGGATAAATATGTTGGGAAAAGGCTCTATTTAACCAAAATAAAAGAGGAAGAGAATCGTGACTTAATTGACAAGATGCGCCGAAAAGAGAGTTGCCCTGTCTACGAAGCATACAGGGAAGAAATCAGATATCTTGTCTATTTTCATATCGATAAAGTGTTACCCCTGCTTGGAGACAAGGAATAGGCTCCTTAGAATGCGGATATCCTATAGGCATGCGGGGAGATATAAATGAAAATCCTGATCACAGGGGGAACAGGTTTCGTCGGCACACATCTAACCTTGCGTTTAGTCCAGGATGGAAACGAGGTAACCATCCTGACTCGATCTCCAGAGGGATCGAAGGGGACCTCACCCGGAATTTCCTATCTGCAAGGAGACCCAACCCAAGAAGGTTCCTGGCAAGAAGCCATCAAAAACCATGATACCATCATCAATCTTGCGGGTGCTTCGATCTTCAGTAGGTGGACAGAAGAGCAGAAGAGGGCCATTCGGGAAAGCAGGGTTCTTACCACCCGAAATATCGTTAAAGGGATAGGGGGGATAGGGGTTACGTCGAAAAGAGAAATTACATTTTTCAGTACCTCTGCGGTTGGATACTATGGTTTCCATGGAGATGAGGAACTTACTGAGGAGTCCCCGTCGGGGAATGACTTTCTGGCCAACCTTGCTGTAGAATGGGAGGCAGAAGCTCTCAAAGGAAGAGACAAAGGGGCCAGAGTTGTAATCACACGATTCGGTATCGTACTGGGTGAAAAAGGAGGGGCCTTGGGGCAGATGATTCCTCTCTTCAAGAAATATATCGGAGGGCCGATTGGAAGTGGCCAACAATGGTTCTCCTGGATCCATATCAAAGATCTCGTGGAGGCCTTCGTTTTTTTGATAAAACATCCGGAGATTTCAAGTCCTGTGAACCTTTGCTCCCCAAATCCGGTGAAGAATAAGGATCTGGCAAAAGCACTCGGAAAAGCTCTTTATCGGCCTTCATTCCTTCCAGCTCCGGGGTTCATGATCAAGCTCATCTTGGGAGAATTTGGATCGGTTATTCTCGAAGGACAGAGAGTCATCCCTCGACGGTTGCTGGATCATGGGTTTCTTTTTCAATATCCGGACATTGGAAAAGCCCTGGAAAGTCTTATGGGTCAATAGACCTTTCAATTTTTATCCCTCAAACATGGTTTCGCAATTGGAGTTCCAGGGGATGCGGTTGGAGGTAGTATTGGTCCTCCAGATAAGGTTGTTCGTATTTACGGACGTAGTGACTGATGAGCGTGATCGGTACGATGAGGGGAACGGGACCCTGACGGTAAAGGTCGATAATCTCCAGCAGCTCCTGTTTTTCATCCGACGAAAGCTGTTTCTTGAAATAACCCAAGATGTGGATCATAACGTTGGCATTTTTCCTCGGTGTCGACGTAAGACGAAGGGCCTCCATGAGAAGTTCTTGGTATTGTTTATAGAGCTTTTTCAGGGGTATCTCTTTGGCCTAGGCCACCAGTTTTCCCATCATCCGGTGGTGCTGGAGGCTGTGAGAGAGGATTAACATCTTGTACTTGGTATGAAAACTTACCAGATTTCCCCTGCTCTGTTGTTCCGCCAGGGCCTCCCGCCACCGCTTGGAGGTGAAGATCCGCTCTATGAAATTCTCCCGGAGCTTCGGATTGTGAAACCGCCCGTCTTCCTCCACCGGGAGAAGGGGGAAGTGTTGCATAAATTTCCTGGCGAAGATCCCAACCCCCTTTTTCACGGGGATGCCGGTTTCATTGTAAACCTTGACCCGCTCCATGCCGCTGCTGGGGGATCTGCTCTTGAATATGAAGCAGCAAAGATCCTCCTTCTCCAACTCGATGACCCGTTCGCGCGCCCACTTGGTCATGCGGTCCGTATAATCTATTTTCGTTCGCGAGGTAATGAGACGGGGTGAATCGGGGTCGTCCACCTGTCGAAAAGGCTCTCGAGGAACATCGAAATCGCATTCCACCTCTGGGCACACGGGGACGTACTCCACGAATTTTCCCAGGGTATCGGTGAGAAACCGGTCCAGTTTATGAGTGCCATTCCAACGGACCCTCTCACCGACCAAACAGGAACTGATTCCCAATCTGATGGTCGCTTCCATAGGCATTGCCCCTGATTCTTGTCTACCTCAACGTAGACCAAGTACCCGGAAAGGAATCTTCTGTTCCCATAGACTGATGATTCAGGAATACCTTGTTCGAACAGAGTTTCACCGCGTCTTTTCTCTTCGCCTTTCCCTCATTTCCCTCTGGCGCATGGGCATCGAGTCAATAAGGGAAAAAATTCCCGCGATATCCACCTCGTTTCCTCGTCGGAGTTTCTCCCCCCCATCCTTACCGACGAGGACAACGGTGAGTTCGCCGAGTTTTGCTGAGAAACGTTCCCGTAACCGAGCGGCCCTTTTCTCGTCAATGGAGGAGTCATCCGGCCGACTTTCTCCCCTTTCGAGAACGTGGAAGACAAGGAGATCCCGGTCGATTACTTCTTCTTCCTTGTCTCGGAGCTCCCTTATGAGGTCC
>JAQYWG010000281.1 GCA_030145085.1 Thermodesulfobacteriota bacterium | reverse complement strand
CGGCAAGATTGAAGCCGGTGAAATCCGCTCCCGTTTCTACGGTAGAGGATTTCACCGGCTTCAATCTTGCCGGGCGGCATCTGGATAAGGCCCATGATCGACAGGGCGGTAACCGACTTCCCGCACCCACTCTCACCAACCACCCCGAGCGTCTTCTCCGGTTCGATGCTGAAGTCAACCCCATCCACAGCTCGTACTACACCCTCTTCGATGTAGAAATACGTCTTGAGGCCTTTTATCTCGATTAAGGGCACCGTCTTCTCCCCTCCCCGCTGCAGTTATGGCGAAGAGACCGGAAAAAACCCAGGTCCATGGAACAATGGCAAACCCAACCGTGAGGATCCACTTCGGGTCCTGAGACACACTTTTATCTATTACTCTCTAATTATAAATAGTGTTTTTTGAGATACTATCAGTAGTACTAAATTGTGAAATGCCACTGGGAGTTTGTCAAGCTTTTTCAGAGATCTCAATCGAGTTTCTCGACAAAATGATGAAATCTTGACCGGACATTACGTAATGGGTGTAAACTTATAACTATACCTTACGACTCCCTCCTGCTCATAGAGGACCCTGAGCACCGCCCTCACTTTCTGCCCAATCTTCAAATCCTTCGGTTCACAATATGTCATCTGGCCAACGACCGTAGGTCCCTCCTCTAATTCCACGAGGGCAACCGCATAATCTCCAGTCATGTTTTGAAGATCATCGAATTCAGTGGGCCCCGCTCCCTTGGCGATAACGGTGTACGTAAGA
Organism: Thermodesulfobacteriota bacterium; assembly: GCA_030145085.1. Classification (GTDB taxonomy): domain Bacteria; phylum Desulfobacterota; class BSN033; order WVXP01. The sequence continues at coordinate 1,947 of JAQYWG010000281.1, read as the reverse complement.
ACCGTTCCGTTGCCACTCAACTTTATCTTCTGCATCCTATTATGGCCACATTCGGAGCAGATTAACCGAGGGGGGAAAAAGATTGCCCCACACTTTTCGCACCTCTTTCCACCCAAACGGTATCTCTGCTCGATAGTGTTCAAATAACTGGGCAAGGAGATATACGACCCCATGATTACCCCCTAACTTTTGAATGTCGAAAGGTACTTCTTGAATTTGAGATACGTCACGTAATCCACGTATTCCCTTTTTTCCAGATAGTCCTTGACCTTCGGGACATCGGAAGATTGTTTCCTCCTCTGGACTATTCCATCCTGTACGAGCAGACTGAAAGCATCGCTCCCCGAGCCATATGAGGCGACGATTATCCTTTCGGATCCCTGGGCATGATCCAAGACATGGGCCAAGGATAAGAGGCAAGATGCAACACCCGTATCACCGGTATGCGTGGCGATCGCTCCAAGGGCAAGGGCTTCCCCGGAAAACCCAAATTTGCCCACCGCCTTAAAGGACTTAGAGGCATCGGGCTGCTGAAGGACCACATGGTTGACCTTCTCAGGTGTAAGGTTCAATTTTCCCAGGAGTCCATCGATCGATTCGTGCAGGCATTCCCCCATGAAGTTCACCCTCAACTCCAGATCCCTCGTGTATAGCTCCCCTGCCCGCCGAAACCTCTCACCTAGGGTTTCAATGGTGATCGAATGAGATCCTTCCAGCACAGCAATGGGTTCCCCTTCCCCAATAACATAGGCAGCAGAACCGGCGCCGAAGGGGTGCTCAGTCCCGCTGTCGATGGGCCCTAGGGGATATCCGAGGCCACCCCGAGGCCAACTCCTTTCCCCTCTGCAACAATTCGATCAAAACATGCCAAGAGTACAGAGCTTCCCGCCTTTGTAGACCCCATGAAATCAGCGGTCCTCACCTCTCTATTCCCCACCAGGGCGGCAGCGAGGGTGCTCGATAGGGGTTTTTCCACGTAGGGGCCCGAAGTTGTAGCTAGGTAGAGCGTTCCAAGAGAACGGGGATCGATTCCCGCATAGTCGGTCGCATTATGAAGGGCTGCGATAGAGGAAAAACACTTAAGCCCAACGATCTCATCGTACTTTGGGTTAATGGGGTAGATTTTGCCCTTGTAGCCGTGTTTCAACAGGTACTTCAAAGTCCTCCCCGTAAACTTCGTAAAATCGGAGGATGCCCCCACAATAGCTATGGATCCTGGAGATATGATATATTTGATCTGCTCTGCGACCGGTTCCATATGCTCCTCCTCTAAAGGAGGCATGTGATGTCGTTGACTGAACAATTTTCCAGATTCATGATGGTTTCCTCCAGCTTCCTGGACTCCCGCTGAGAAAGCACCTGGGTTGAATTGGTTCGGAATTTCTCGATCAAATCCTCCAGGGTAGCGGGATTCTCCGGTTCGCCCTTTGCGAGGGGAACGGATGAGGAATGAGACTGGCCTGAGAAAGTCTGGATCGTGACAGAGGCGCCCCTTTTGTCAGGGTAATCCCTCGCCCATTCCTCCCCAGGATGCACCTTCACTTTAGCTGCCAGTTCTCTGATGCCGTCATCCCGGATATTCTCCCCGGTGAACTTATCCATAAATATGTCCCCGAGAGAGATCGCCATCGCGACGGAGAAGGGGATGCTGAACTTAGCAGCAGAAACGGTGCCCGGGTGGACGGTGTGGCCGCAGAATTGGATTGCAACGGGATAGGTCTCAATATCGATCCCCTTGATGTCCATGGGGCCTAAGCTGTTCTTCCTACAGATCTCCAGGGCAGCATCGACGATGGGATGGGTATGCCGGCAAGCGGCATGGAGTTTAAAATAGGTCCCTAAGATATGAAATTCCTCGCCCAAACCCCTCAGGAGCGCTTCCTGGTCAATTTTGTCCGCCATGGCTCCCAGGAACCCCTTTTGACCCTCGAAGATGCTGGTCGGACC
>JAQYWG010000280.1 GCA_030145085.1 Thermodesulfobacteriota bacterium | reverse complement strand
AGGAACAAGATGGCGAGGGCCAGAACACACCATTACCATAACCTGCTTACTCCCTACTCCCCACTCTCTCTTCGCCCTTACCTCTTAACTCTTGACTTTAACCTTAGCCTTAACCTGCTGAAGCGTAACAGACCCCGAAGCATGGGGGCGAGGGGAGCAAGGGGGGCCTCAAGAAACTCAGGAAATCGCGCTTCGTTTTTACTTTGACAAACAGGGAGATTTCTATTATGATAGTACGTGAATCTCATTGTCACCGGGAAGGAATGAACGGGAAAAGAGGGTTGACCATAATCGAACTGATTGTGGTGATGTGCATCCTGGGGGTGATGGTACTGATTGCCATCCCCAACATCGGCCGGTGGCTGCCCCGGTACCGATTGAAGTCCGCGGCAAGGGATGTGGCCTCCAATATGCAGTTGGCCCGATTGGGAGCCATTAAAGATAATCGGGAATGGGCTTTGCTGTTCGATGTAAATGGCCAATCATATCGGATCATCTCCGATAAGGGACCCGATGGGAATTGGAATACCGATGATGATGTTGAGGAGAAGGTCGTTGACCTCCGCGATTACCGAAATATCCAGTTTGGCGATAATGGCCATGGCCCCGCGGATGGCGGCGGTCCCGTTGGCGACGGGATAACCTTTGTGGGGGAAAGGGCCGAATTCAACCCTGGAGGAACGAGCACTGCCGGAACCGTATATCTCCAGAATAACCGGAATGGTGCAATGGCAATTCGGGTCGACAGCAGCACGGGGATCATTAGGGTGTCGAAGTGGAACTTCTCTCTGGAGGACTGGGAGAGGATGTAATCTCATGTTTGGGGGGTGTTTCATGAACCGTTGGTTGATCAAGAGAGGAGAAAACGAGGGCTTCACCCTTGTAGAGGTTTTGATCGCTATCGTGCTGCTCTCCGTGGCCCTGTTGGCCCTGGCGGGACTTCAGATCGTCTCAATCCGGAGCAACTCCTTCGGGAATCACATGACCGAGGCCGTGACCCTGGCCAAGGATGTGATGGAGGAGATGAAAAATACCCAGTGGGAGCAGATTCAGGGAAGCACCGATGACCCCCAAGGGGCTTCCGGGATTGTCTACCACAGGGTATGCAGCGTTACGGCATCGGATGAGATTAAGACCGTCACCGTCAGGGTCACGTGGACGTGGGACGAGGAGAACCATCAAGTGGCCCTGGTCACGAAGATCGCTAACCTAGGGGTAAACCCATGAGGAGAAGAGGGGAATTTGGGCTCCATCAAAGGGGATTGACCCTGGTCGAGCTCATGGTGGCCCTGGCCATCGGTTTGATCGTTATTGGAGCGGTTTACCGAACCTTCACCACTCAACAGAGGAGTTACAGCATACAGGACCAGGTGGCCGAGGCCCAGCAGAATGCGCGGGTGGGCATGAATATCCTCATGCGAGACCTGAGGATGGCGGGCTACGGGAAGCCGGAAGGGGATGTAATTATCAACGGCGCGACGTACAGCCATAACATTGATGTCGAAAGGGATCCCGAGGAGGAAGATTCGGACGTCATCGTTGTGGTGGGGTGTTTCGGATCCCCCAAGGGGTACCTCACCAGGACCGCGGATAAGGAGGATAGACAGATTACGGTCAAGTCCACGGGAAATGAACTGAGTAGGATATTCAATTCCGAAAGGAGCAACTACATCTTTATCGGGGGTATAGAAAAGCTCAAGGTGGACGTTGCCCCAGGATCCAACGAGGGCATTTTAACCCTGAACGGTCCCCTTGTCAAGAGGTATCCCACGGGGGTTTTGTCGGCAGCGGTCAGGACTGAGGATACCCAAATTCCCTTGAGGAACACCGATGGCTTAGGAGCAGGGGACATCCTGTTTCTCGGTCAAGACAGGTTGATTGTCAGAGATGTGGGGACGGATACCATTACCATCGACACCGATCCCGAGGTGGCCGGAAATCAGGGAATCTCCGGGAGCTATCCTGAGGGAACCTTCGTTAACCCCATCCCCGTCTACCGGCTTACGGCGGTGAGGTATTCTATCGATTCGAGTTTAGGATTTCCGGTCCTCCGCAGGAATGATGAGGTAGAGGGAAATCGAACGTTGGCAGAGAATATCCAGGAATTGAGGATAGACCCGAATGATCAGGACGACCAATCCCTCTATGACATCTGGCTGACGGCCAGGACCAGGGTCCAAGACCCTGACTATATCCATCCCCTCACGGGCGATCATTATCGCACCAGGCAGCTACAATCCCAGGTGAGGCTCAGAAACCTATAGGGGGAGGGGGGCAAAATGCGAAACGAGAGAGGAGTAGTCCTGGTCATCGCCGTTTTGATCATGATTACCGCAACCTTTTTGGGCATTGCGGCCATGAACACCTCTCATATCGAGGTGAGGATGTCGGGGAACCAGAGGTCCATGGAGACTGCTCTTTACGCTGCCGACGGGGGCGTCGATAACGGGTTGAATTGGTTGGCCAACGCAGGCGCTGTAAAGCCCGATGAATCCAGACTCCCCATCATGATGGAGACGGAGGAAGAGGATACCCCGGATCCCGACCGTCCAAGTATCTACTCCCGGTACTATATCGGCGATCTCCACCACGACAAGAATCCCCCGGCCGGGTGGGATATAACGAAGTTCAGGCGCTATTACTACCAAATCCATTCCACAGGCTACGAGAAAATCCCCACAGAGGTTGAGCCCAAGTCATCTGCTGAAGTTGAAGTCATCGCCAGCATCGTCTACGCTTCTCAAGAGTATTGACGGAGATCTTCAGTGCTGCAGCTAAATACAAGTGTTGCAGTGCTGCGGTCGGAAGGAAGCAGGGATGAGG
>JAQYWG010000027.1 GCA_030145085.1 Thermodesulfobacteriota bacterium | reverse complement strand
AAGGGAACTGGAGTAAAACCCGTAATGACCAGGCAAGCAAAAGGCACTTTGCGAAAATAATTCGCTACTAATAAATAGTATTTGTTTTTTCTGATCGCCGCCATTTTTCTATATCTAAATAGATAAGTAACCGCCTGGTAGTCTAAAAAACCAGCTAAGCTCGTGCCCATTCCCCCTAATAAAGCCAGCCAGAGGGGCAGATATAATTTACTGTAATAAAGTAAAGCCGGTTCATAAGGAACGAATGTAAAACTATTCGCGGGAATAGTAAAGAAAAAGAATATAATTAATTGCCGCAGGTCCGGAGAAAATTTAAAAACAAAAACGGACATTCCCAAGCAACCTAATACCACCAACCCAAATATTTTCCACTCGCGGGAGATTGAAAATTTCATCGTTATATTCTAATGTTTTACCCATCTGAAATGTGCCGTTGCAGTTGGGCTTACTTCTCCCCTCCCTCTATAGGAAAACAAAAGAAAAAATCGGGTCACTTTTCGGCAACCCGGCTGTTTCTGAACTTTGTCGATTATCTCGCTACAGCAGTTCTGCCAACAATCCCGCTAAAACACTCTCCAAATTAGATAACAGCCACTCACAGGTTCTACACCTGGAATTCAAAGACCCGTGGCTTTCTGGCGCATCCTCGCAGATGGTTTGGCCTTGTCGGAGAACAAAATTTATCCTGCCAGATTCAGAAAATCTTGTCAATTGAAATCTTAAATATTGTTCCGGAAGAATCATTTATGGACTATTTGTAAAGATCATTTACGCACATAGGAGATTTGGTAAAGGGGGATTTGGAGAAGGTCGGCGTCAAGGGGAATTTCTGAAGGTTTTCATGGCCTCTTGGAACAAGAGGTCCCCTTGATGAGTGTACTTTGGGGAGAAATGGAAGGGAACCATATGTTTGACCTCGGCCAGGTGTGCAAGGTTGCCCGCCTGTTGGGCCGTGAGGTGGAACTTTTCCGCCGCCAGCCTGGCATCCCTTTGCAGGAAGCCGGTTTCAATGAATAGCATATCGGATCCCTTGGCCAGCTCGACGATTTTCCGTGCATTGTCCTCATGGTAGATGACATCGGCGACATAGGTAATCTTCTGACCGGGAACGATCCTTACGATATTCGCTTTCAATTCTCCCAAGGGAATATCCCTCTCTATTATTTCGCCCTTCTCCTTCCACCATACCCGGACCGATGTCTCATCCGGTTCTTTCCGTATCACGGCCTCTTTCAACTGCTTCAACCAGGGACCAACGGGAAGCCCCATTTTCTCCAATTGGGTTTTCAAGATATTAACATGCTGTTTCTCTTCCAGGGAGAAGGCCAAGCATGGAATTTTATGATCCAGGATCATCATTCTCACCCGAAATGCGGCTTCATCTAATAAGATCGGATCAAAGGAGCTAGCACAGTTGAACTCCTCCAGCCTAAATCCGGATTGGACGCGAAAGGAGGCCGTTTTCCGCACCGTAGGATGGACTTCGGTGACCTTCAGCGTGAGGTTGTTCGAGTAATTTTCCACCAGGTTCCATGTATAGGAGGCCAGCTTATTCCCTATATGGTCAATGAAAGAGGGGGGGCCGAAGAGGGAGAGCTCTTTGTCTCGCCCAAGGCAGATTCGCAGGAGATGGTCAAAGCCGATAAAGTGGTCCATGTGGGTATGGGAGACGAAGATGTGGCTAATTTTCAGCACTTTTCGAGGGGAAAGGGGATGAAGATCGCCCATGTCGAAAAGGAGGGCCCTTCTATCAAACATGAATTCGATGTAAATCCCCGGGTCGCCGAAGGGATCATGGATGGGCTGTGTATGAAACAAGGGTTTCATAGGCGATGGTGAGAGAAGACTTTCAAAAATTATAGTTTCTTTTACCTCAAATTGCTATATAATGTATAGTCTGGTTTCCGTAATCTTTCTGAAACTCTTCTTTCTTGGGCGCAGATGCAGCATCTATTCTCATGATCTGCTTTGAAGTTGCCCTCATTTCCCATGGCTGAGGGGAGAAAAATGAGAATGGGATCCCTAAGGGTAATCGGTTTACTTCTCGTTATGGGAATATCATTTTCTCATTGCGCCCAGTACCCTCGCCTTCGGCAGGGCGAGACCTATACGTATAATTATACGAGAAGAGGGGTTGAAATCGGGACGGAGGTCTTTTCCATTGAAGCGAAGGGGGGGCACTTCATCTTGAAAGCCGATATTAATATCGGAGAGGCCAACAGCCATCAGCGAGGAAATAGTGAACTGGTCTTTCGAAAAAACGGAAATCCCTTGGCTTATTTTAGACATCTGGATGTTAATCTGCCCGAAATACCTGCTCAAAATGGCCTTTGGGAATTGAGATATGCCTTCCATGGGAAAGAGGTGACGGGTGAGGTTACGAAAGATGGTTCGCCCCAGTGGAAGGGATCCATAAGGGTGGAGAAGGAGGGGGGTTACTGCATCGATAACAATGCCCTCTCCCTCTTGGCCGTCCTCGTAAAGGCCATCTACCCCAAGCTGAGAAAGAAGGCAATATATTCGGTGAGGGCCTTTCATTTTTCGGAGGCCAGGGTGAGGGAGGTAACCTTCAGGAAAGTGAGGGATAGCGTGTACCATTGTAGGATTGGAAGGCTTGATGTGGGGGACCTCTCCATAAGAGATGGGATGCTGGTTAATCATGAAGATCGAACGAGTGGACTGGTAATTCGCCTCGAACAATAGGTAACCGCTTATTCGGCTTTGACGGTCCAATCGATTTGCCCTTTTTTCTTCTCCGGATTAACTTGATTTGAAGGAATTGAAGTGATAAGTTTTATAGGGAAGCTGAACCGATCTAACAGCGAGGAAGAGGGATGACCCAGGATCATTATCGAGAGAAGATCAGGGGAATACACGATTTTATCAAGGAAAATCTCTACTTCAACCGGCCCGATCTGGAAATCAAGGGGGAAACATTTAATTCGGCCCTCATACTCAGCTTGCTGACGGGTCTTAATAGGGGCAAGGAACTCATCATCGGGGAACCGGGCTTGGGGAAAACCACATCGGCGGAATACGTGGGCTCATTGCTCTATCGAATCCCCATCGGCCTCATTTGGGGATCTGAAGTTTCGGGGCATCCCGAGCAGACAGAGGAGAAGATTATCGGCAGGCCGGATTTGGGAAAACTGAACAGAGGGACGGAAGAGGTCGTTTGGTCACACTTCGCCCAAATTCCCGTTAAGATCGTCGATGAAATCAACCGCTTGCCCGAGACGAAGCAGAGTATGATTCTCGATGGGGTGGACAGGGGAAACTGGGAATACCTGAACGAGATGATCATCAATGAGGAATACTGCCTCTTCGCAACGGCAAATTACCAGGACAGGGGCACGAATACTATTATCGCGCCCATGATCGATCGTTTCGATGTCGTGGTCGAGTCCCGACACCCGGGTCCCAATATTGCCTATCTGGTCGGAAAATTCAATGAGAAAGACCGCATCCTTCGAAATTCCAAGGCGGAAAAGTCCCTCCAGAAAATCTTCAAGAGTAAACTGTCCTATCAAACTAAGTTGCGCCAGATGGAGGAAATATGTGATGGTTACGGGGAATTCCTGAAGAAGAAACTGGGGATTGAAACGGTCGGACTCCAAGATAGGAAGGCTATCCATGCTAAAATAAGCCGGCTGGAGTTGGATTTGGACGCCAATGCGTTTACCCGAATGCTACTCGCCGAGCTCTCCTTTTGCTATAAATACGGGCAAAAGAGATCCATTGAGAATTGTGAGGAAGGTTGTCATTTTACGGGGTATCTGTGCCATGACTTAAGAAATTGCGCATCCAATCGACTTCCCACTTCCATCAAAACGTATTCCCAGGCATTGGCGTGGCTGATAGGGGATGCCGAGGTTGGTGTTGAGCATATCAAGGCGGTTATGCCATATACCTTGGCTCATCGAATGCAGTGGAAGGAGGAATACCTTTCCAATAAGGAGAAGGAAAAAAGGGATAATCCCTTTCAAATATACCTGGCAAAGGACGCGGTGAGGGGCGTATTCAATAGGTATGGTGAGCAAAGCGAACACCTGAAAAATGCCCTGGCAGTTGGATATCGGGTCTTCAAAGGGGAAGACCTCGAACCAGTGGATGGCGATCACCCCGTTTATTTCGAGATCAAAAAGGACTTGGGAATGGAGGGTTAAATGCAGAACCCCTTTGACGACTTTAGGAATCATCGGACGAGGGAAAGGGAAATACCCTTGGACTCCATTATCCAATCGAGGGACAGGGTGATGTCTCAGATCACGAAAGGCTATGAGAAGCTTTTGGAGGAGGAGGTGAAAGAGCTGGTCTGGTTGGTCCAGTATAATACCGTGATTAAAGCCTATACCCTTGCGGAAAAGGTGGTCAAGGAGTTCGAATATAAGGCGGAGGACATCGAGGAATTCTGCTATGAGTTGGATAGCACGGATAAGATTCCCTATCTCATTACCGGACCCGCCGGAATTTATATCTCTGCATTGTGCAACTATGCCCAGGAAGAGGAAATCATCCTTAAATTGAATGACTTAAAGACCCAGATCAATCTCCTCGGTTATCGGCTTCCCGTGGGCAAGAAGGTAGCAGTTGAGGGGAATTTGGGTGATTTTACCGGGATCGGAATGGAGGGGGGAGAATTGGTGGTTGAGGGAAATGCCAAGAATTATACGGGAGCCGGGATGAAGAGCGGAATAGTCAGAATTAGCAAAAACATAGGCCTCCATACGGGGGAATGGATGATGGGGGGAGAAATCTTCGTTGGGGGGAGAGTGAGGGGTCTGGGCAAGATCGTTGATGGGAAGGTATATGAGGATGATAAGGTGATCTACCCTCGAAATTATCGTCAGTCCAACGCCTACTATTGAGGGATTAGGTTGAGAATGGTCCCCGAAGAGATCATCAAGAAGATTTGGCCGAAGGTCAGAACAAAACACCTCTTTCCTGAACTACCCATACCCAAGGTTTCAGAGGGCAGGGAGAATGTTGCCCTGGAGATGAAGGATAAACAGATAACCATTAATACCGCTTTTTACGATAAGATCGCCCATAAGATGGGAGTTGAAGAGGTGGTTGAGGCCCTTTTGGACCATGGAATAAGCCATTATACCTATTGCCCGTGGGATTTTCACACTCATCTCAGATTGTTCAGGGAGGCGAAGCGGGTCGTGCAGGATAAGGAACAGGCCAAAAGGGCAGCGGGATTATTTATGGATGTGGTGGCGGACACACATTGTGTCAAGGAGAAAAAGACGCCGCTCCCCGAGCTGTACAAACATATTGATAAAGGCAAGGTGGATGCGGTTATTTCCTCCCTCTATCAGAAAATATGGGGGTTAGATCTCTGCGCTAAGGAAGACGAGGAGGTTGTGCGGAGGCTATCCAGGATTCCCTATTTGGATAAGAAACAGTGGGATAAAAGTATTCAGAAATTCGCCCGAGTCATTAAAGCCCTCCTGGAGGTCGAGGAAGAGGAGGATCGCCAGGAGGGAAATCAGACGAATCCCATGGGGGAACATGGTCTTGACGGATATACCTTGGAAGAAATCGATCAGGGCCTCCGAAATTTCGCCAATCAGAACGTGGGTCTAAAGGAATTCAAGGAAACCTTCGAAGATTTCAAGGATGAGCTGAAGGATGTTGGGTACGGAATGGAGGGGGGAATGGGCAGGGGCGAAGGGACCCCGTTGGATGCCGATTTGATTTACTATATGAAGTTGGCCGAAAGCTATTCCATCCCCATCAAAAAAGTACCCATGGAGAAGAGGGGATTTCTCAACCCCCATTCCCATTGTCCTTGGGAGATCGGGAGACCCTTTCAGGATGTGGATGTGTGGACCAGTTTTGGCAAGATTATGCCCGGTATCACCCAGACGTGGAACAAGATCGAGGGGAGTACCTTCGGTGAAAGGGAGTCGGTGCCGGATTGCATCATCATCATCGATTCCTCGGGGAGTATGACGAATCCAAGGAAGAACTTATCCTATGCGGTCCTCGGAGCTGCATGTGCTTCGGATGCTTACCTGAGGAATGATGCCAAAGTGGCCGTGTACAATTTCAGCGATGCCCCCATGGGGGGAAAGGCCATTCTCAATTTCACCGCTGAGAGAGTCAAGATCTACGGGGTTCTCTGCAAATACTTCGGGGGTGGAACCGCCCTCAATCTCAACGAACTTGATCCCCTGTTGGATGCTGCCAAGGAGCCGGACATCTTCATCATAACGGATATGAAGATCACCAATTTGGGGAAGGTGATCGGTTATTTCCAGAATATCAACAATCGAATAACCGCCGTCTATATCGGGGAGAATACGTACGCATTGAGATTCAGGGAGGCAATGGAGAAGAAGAAGAATATGAGCTTCTATAACGTAACCAAAAAGGAGGACATCCCTAAAATCGTACTGGGAAAGATTAAGGAGTATTTTCGAGGAAACCTCTGATGGATGGGGAATCCATTTATCTTCCGTCCCCATGAAAGCCGGTAGGTATAATCACCGCCGGCTTTTTTTATCGAAGGGGGCGGGTCATATCGAACTTGAAGAATTCCGTTGAACGGGAGGCCTTCGCCTCCGAATAGCGAGTAGGGGCGGTTCCTTCCTTAAAACATTCGAAAAAGGGGTTTGGGGAAGAAGGAGAAGCCAGCAGTCCTGTTTTAGGGTCAATTTTGGCGAAAATAATTTGTTCGGGAACTGGAAAGTGCTTGATGGGGTTTCCCTTCAACACGGTTTTCATATAATCCAGCCAGATGGGACAGGCAGCCCTTGAACCCGTCTCATCTTTCCCCAAGGGTTTTTCCTGGTCAAATCCCACCCAGACCCCCGTGATAAGGTCGGGGGTGAATCCCATAAACCAGGCATCGGAGTAGTCGTCGGTTGTCCCCGTTTTTCCCGCACAAGGCTTCCCGAGTGCCTTTGCCCTCCACCCCGTCCCATTCTGTATTACGCCCTCCAACAGGTTCGTTATGATGTATGCGGTCTCTGGGCTGATGATCTGTTCAGCTACCCCATCGTCTTCTCCCGCTTCCTGGTCATCCCGGTGACGGAGAGAAACTTCTTCTGCAGGAGGGACATTTTCCTCCAAGAGGTTTCCATCCTTGTCGGTGATCTTCTTGATGAAAATCGGCTCAAGCCTGCGTCCTTGATTTCCGAAGACGGCATAGGCCTTCGTCAATTCGAGAAGGGAGACAGAGGAGGATCCCAGGGCCATGGAGAGGTCCTCATTGAGAGGGGATTCGATGCCTAACCTCCGAGCATACTGGATAACAGGAGAAAGCCCGATATCCTGGACGATCTTTACCGTAATCACGTTCCTGGATTTGGCAAGGGCCTTACGAAGGGTGGTTGGCCCATAGAATTTCTCCTCGTAGTTTCTGGGTTTCCAGGACTGGTAATCCTGCGTGCCATCGTAAATGATGGGAGAATCGACGATCACCGTTGCGGGAGTATACCCTTTATCAAGGGCCGAGGCATAGATGATGGGTTTAAAGGCGGAGCCAGCCTGTCGTTTTGCCTGAACAGCCCTGTTGAACTGACTCTCCTGAAAATCCCTTCCTCCCACCATGGCCTTTACGTATCCCGTCTTCAGGTCGATACTCAGCAAGGCCGCGTGGACCAATGGATCTTGCTCTAAGGAGAGAACCATCGTCTTGCCCGAAAACCCCTTAACCTTCACCTTGATGACATCCCCTACCTGGAGCACCTCTGCAGGGTTACGGACCCTCGCCCTGTAATGGGGAACCTCGGGATCGGGTTTTCGGGCCCACTTCATCTCCTTTAGTTCAATTCGGCCCATCCTATCGCCCACCTTGACCAGCACAGCCTTCTCCCCTTGCCTGATCTCCACAACAACTCCCAAGACTTCCTCCCCCTCGGTCAGGGGAGATTTACCCAGTGCTTCCTGGACCTCTTTGCAAAAGGATTCGGTCTCTCCCGGTTCGATATGCCTGAGCGGCCCTCGGTAGCCCTGACGTTTATCCAGTTCCTTAAGCCCCCTGCCAATGGCCTTCTGGGCTGCCTTTTGCATGGTCACATCGAGGGCGATGAAGATCTGGAGGCCCTCCTTGTATAGCGCCTCCCTCCCGTACTTTTCCTCCACATAGCGGCGAACGTGTTCGGTGAAGTAAGGGGCTACCTCCAGGAATTTGCTCCTCCTGGGGTGAATCTCCAAGATGGTTTCCAGGGCTTCCATGGCCTCCGTACGACTGATATAACTATTTTCGACCATCTGGTCTAAGACGTAGGCCTGACGCATCTTGGCCTTTCTGGGATGATTATAGGGGGAGTTCCTCGTGGGTGCTTGCGGGAGGCCGCCGAGCATTGCGGCCTCTGCAAGATTCAAATCCTCAACGTGTTTTCCGAAGTAATTCTGGGAGGCCGCCTCGATTCCATAGGCCCCGTGTCCAAGATAGATCTGGTTTAGATAGAGGTAAAGGATTTCCTCTTTCGTGAGAGACTTTTCCATGCGATTGGCCAAAATGGCCTCTCGAATCTTTCTCGACCACTTTCTCTCGGAGGAGAGAAGGAGCGACCTGGCAACCTGCTGGGTGATAGTACTCCCTCCCTGGACGATTTGCCCGGCCAGGATATTCTTCCAGAAGGCCCTAAGGATGGCGGGGTAGTCGAGGCCCTCATGCTGAAAAAAACGGGCATCCTCCGCCGAGACAAAGGTCTGGAGGACGAATCGCGGGATCTTCTCAATGGGAATAACGATGCGTTTTTCTAGAAAAAATTCCCCGATGAGCTCCCCCGTATCGGAATAGACGGTGCTGATTATGGAGGGGTTGTAATCCTTGAGGGAGCCGACCCGAGGGAGATCATGGGTGAAATAGAGGTAGATCCCCGAGGCAGCAAGGCCCAGCATGATGAAAAAGATCGTCAGGAAAATGAGGAGCCCTTTGATATGGCGTCTCTTTCGGCGTCGCATAAATATAATGTAAGGGAAAAGAGGGTTCCCGTCAATAGAAAACACGGCTCGAGTTTGGAGACTTTCCCGAGGATACCCCTTACCCTCGGGCAGGTTGAGGCCGAGAGATGGGAGGAGAGAGGCTAAGGATAAGGTTAAGGCTGAGGTTGAGGCTAAGGCTGAGAGGGATTGGAGGATTGAGAATGAAGAATGAAGGAGGAAGAGGTTAGAGGTCAGAGGGAAGAACGGAGAACGAGAAATAATGAAGAATTGAGAATGGAGAATGGGGAGGGGACAGGCTGAATGGAGTCCAGGAGAAAAGGACCGAATTGGGAAGACCGCAAGGATGGCATAAATAATGCAAAACACCGACGAATGTCTTCGAGTTCAAGAGGACTTCCATGAAGAAGGATTTTGGATTTACCCTCATCGAGCTCCTGATAGTTGTTACGATAATTGGGGTCTTATCCGCCATCGCCATCCCCATGTACAGGGATAACGTCAGAAGATCGAAGGTACAAGAGGGGGTGGATACCATCGGTGCCATAAAAGACGAGATTAGTAGCTACGTTTCGAATGAAGGCCGTCTTCCCTCCCCTTGCAACAACCACAACCAAATCCTCAGCATCCTCGGCGTTCAAGTTCCGGACAACGGGAAATGGCAATATTGGATCAGGAATAATGGTCGCGTCATTGCAAGGGCTCGAGCCCCCTTGGGGCGAAGCCTCAGGGGAGGATGGATTCGATGCACACCCCAAGTCGACATGGTCAATCGAGTGATTACCCAATGGCAATGGGGATCCGATGGCACAAGGGTGAAACCGGGCTATCTCCCTCAATGATTGTCAAACATTGTTACTGAGCGACAAAAAATGTCCATGGGGTGGCCGAAAAAACTTGACAATGGCTCTCAAAAATATTATAAGCAAAACTAGCATTGTGATAAATCCCTTTATTTCCAATAGATTATCGATTGCAATGGGCAGGGGAAGAGGGAATTTGGCATGGATTATGCTGAAAGAAGATTCAGCACATACAAAAAATCTATAGAGAGGAGGTGAAGATTTCTCTGGGGCAGGGGAAAAATAGATCAAATCTTTTTAAGGAGGTCAGAAAATGTTGAGGAACAAAAAAGGTTTTACACTGATTGAGTTGATGATCGTCGTTGCGATCATCGGAATTTTGGCGGCTATCGCCATCCCCATGTACCAATCCAATGTGAACAAGGCCAAGCTCCAGGAGGCCACGGACTGTCTCGGCGCCATGAAGGACGAGGTAGCGAATTTCGCCTCCGACATGGGAAGACCCCCAGGCAGTTTAGCCCAGGACGCAGCAGGGCTTAACATATTGAATGCCTTGGGTATCCAGGTTCCGCTATCCCAGGGAGCGGCGTTAGGCCTCAAATGGACGTATTGGACCGCTGATGGTACAGCTCTGGGCGCAAATGATGGATGGTATGCTATTTTTGCCCAAGGCGGTGTGGCTGCTGACATCGGGTCTGTTTTGGCGGGCCAGAGAGTATGGTGCCGCGGATGGTGGAATGCCACAAATGGCGTTTTTGAGCGCTATGAATGGCTTTCGGATGCCAATATTAAGACATCTTGGCTACCTAAGTAAATCCTGACACGGGGAAGGGGCAAACGTCAGCTTGCCCCTTCCCATTTTTCATCGTCAATTCTTGAACATGAACATTCGGTTTCGGAAAGAGGGGAGAGTCTGTGCCCTTTTTCCATTCAATTTATTATTGATATTGAAACGGAAAGGGAAAAATGAGAGGGAAAAAGAGCAAAGGATTCACCATCACTGAGCTCATCATTACCATGGCCATTATCGGGATTCTGTCGGCCATCGTCATCCCCATGTATACCAACCATATACGGAGGGCGAGACGCTCCGATGCGAAGGTGGCCCTGGAAAACGTCCGGGCCATGGAGGAGCAGCTTCGGGCGGAAACCGGGAGCTATACTATAGATCCTGCTCAACTCGTCTCCTTCGGGTGGCCGAATAACGCCGGAAATATTTACGACGCAGGGGACTATAGGATTACCTTCGTCGCAGGCACTGCATCGACCTTTCTCGCACAGGCGACTCCACGGGCGGGGACGAGGCAAGATAGAAGTGATGGCGGGGCGGCTGGGTGGCTCCGCATCGATGAAAATGGAACCAAAACCCCGGCTGACAAGTGGAAGTAATGGGCTTGCCCTAGGCGATCTTTGGTTTTCGATGGGGCAGGGGTATCATTGCTCAAAGCATACAACCAAGCCACTATCTCCTCGGCTTTTGTCAGGGTTCTCTATAAAATCCCCCACCATATTTCCGATCGCTTGGTCGAATTCATCGGCTTCGTCCCGATTTCGACCAAACCCCCTTTTTCTTGCAAGGCAAAAAAGGCTTGAAATCAATATGCAAATAGATGACTGGAGCTTGCTGAGTTTCCCAGCACCCATTTTTGTAACCTGTTGATTATATGGCAACTCAGGGACTTTGCCCCAGCGAAATAGTGAGCCGATGGATTGATGGAATGTTGGAATTATGGAATATTGGAATAATGGGTATCCGGCGCAGAAAGAACATCGATTATAATGCCAAATGACAAAGCCCAAAGTCCAAATTAATGCCAAATGACCAATTTCAAAGTTTTGACATTTAGACATTGGGATTTCATTTGGCATTTGGATTTTGGCATTTGAGATTGACAGTTCCGAGTTAACGACTTCTCCAGCAAATTACGCTCAGGGACAAGGGTGTTCTCTAAAAACTCCTAAAACTCCAGAAATAGATGATGATAGCTGCAATCCATGGATTGCGATCACTATGCTTAGTGGCTTCGTTATGATATAATACCTGATGATATAATACTGGAAAGGAGAGATGGACCCCGTTCTTCTTTACTTCTTTGCCTTCCTCTTTGGGGCTATTGTGGGAAGCTTTCTCAATGTCTGTATCTTTCGGATTCCCCTGGGAACCTCCCTCATCTCGCCATCTTCCAGCTGCCCTCAGTGCAAGACCGCCATCAAGGCCTATGATAATATCCCCATCCTCAGCTATTTTTTGCTCGGCGGGAGGTGTCGATATTGTAATGCCTCAATATCGCCGAGGTATCCACTGGTTGAAACGATGATGGCCCTCTTTTCCACCTTTCTCATTCTCAAGTTCGGCCTCTCTCCTTCCTTTTTTATCTCCTTTATCTTCATTTCTTCCCTGGTCGTGGTTAGCTTCATCGATTTGGATCACCGGATTATACCTGATAAAATTAGCCTACCCGGGATCATCCTGGGGTTTCTGGTGTCATTCATAAAGCCCGTTGAAGGCCATAATGATTTCCTCGTCCTTTATGTCTTCAAGACGGTCAAGGGGGCCCTCAACATGGCCACACTCGATTCCCTTTTGGGAATATTCATCGGTGGTGGACTCCTCTATGCTGTGGCCGTCTTATTCTACTGGGTCACGAAGAAAGAGGGAATGGGCGGAGGAGACATCAAGCTCCTGGCAATGATCGGGGCCTATTTGGGATGGAGCTCGACCTTGTTCACCATCTTGGTTAGTTCGCTCATCGGTTCCATGGTAGGCATCGCCCTCATGGTGGCCAAGGGGGCTGATAGCAAATACGCCATCCCCTTCGGGCCATTCCTTTCCATAGGCGCGGTCATTTATCTCTTTTTCGGAAGAGAAATGATACGCTGGTATCTCCATTTCCGGATTTAGACGGGTCATTCCAAAAGGCACTATGGTAAGGGATTTTTGGTTGTTTAGAAAATTGACGGTGGGATTGAGGATGGAGGTCATCCTCAATATCACCCTTCTCGTTATTGCCGCAATCCTTCTGGTCGGCATAAGCATGTTGAAGCTCAACGAGAGGAATATCCTCAACCAGAAGGTAGAGGGAAGTCGGTTTATTGTCCGCTCAATCCAGAAAACCATTGAGTTCATGTTCAAGGGGGAGGGAAATTCCTCCCTTGCCGGGCTTTCCCTTCAGGGCTTGGTGGAGAGGTACGCCGCCGATGAGAGATTAAAAGCGGTAGCAATTGTGGATAGGGATTTTAGTATTGTGGCCCACAGCCGAAAGGAGATGATCGGGAGGGATTTGGAGACACAGCAGTTCAAGAGGGCTATTCTGGGCGAGGAATTCTTCCATGAGTTGAAGAAGGAAAAGAGGATTTTATTCAACAATTACAGGGAGTTGATCGTTTTTTCCCCGTTGTTCATAGGGGGTAAGGTTGTGGGAGGGCTGAGGGTCAACCTCTCCTTAGCTGACGTCATGGTGAGCATCCTCGAATCCCAGAGGTTAGTGGTTTTATTTATTATTATCGACTCCTTGGTTTTGATCGTCTTCGGGAGCTTGCTGCTTTCTCGAGTGATCGTCAACCCCATTAAGAATTTGGTGAATATTACGGGCAAGATCAGGGACGGCGACTTCGATCAGATGATCGATGTCACCGCCAAAAATGAAATCGGACAACTCATGCAGTCCTTCAACCAGATGGCGGAGAAGCTCGGGGAGAATAAGAGGAGACTGGAAGACCATATCCACAACCTGGAGATTACCAATAAGAGGTTGAAGCGAGCTCAAGAGGACCTTCTCATTTCTGAGAAGCTTGCCTCCATCGGAAGGCTCGCCGCCGGGGTGGCCCATGAAGTCGGGAATCCGCTGGGCGCAATATTGGGATACACCAAGATCTTGCAGGAGGGCATGGATAGCCATGAGGAGGGATTGAGCTATTTGAGGCGCATCGAGACGGAGATCGACCGGATTAATCACATTGTTAGGGGACTGCTGGACTTTTCAAGGCCTACTAAATTTGAGATTGAGGAACTGGATGTAAACACCACCATAAAGAATACCATGTCGCTGCTATCTCACCAGGAGTCCTTTAAACAGATCGAGACGAAACTTGATTTGAAACCAAATCTTTCCCGGGTTAGGGCTGACGAATCCCATCTCCAGCAGGTTCTCATCAACCTCTTCCTCAACGCGGCGGACGCCATGCCCGATGGAGGGACCTTGAGTGTGGAAACGGATGAAGCGGAGGTCAGGGGTGATCCGGAGGGGGAGTTTGAAGCGATGGTTCCCCGAAGGAGGGAGTCGGACCCCGAAACATCCGACTACTCTCATCTTCGCAAATTCAAACCCCTTCCCCTGATTTATGATAAATACAATGAGGGGGATCGCTTAGTACGGATCAACATCTCGGATACGGGTTGCGGTATCAAGAAGGGGGACCTACAAAAGATCTTCGATCCTTTCTTTACAACCAAGCCCCCCGACAAGGGGACTGGCTTGGGGCTATCCATCTCCCTGAGGATCATTGAATTCTTCAATGGTGAAATCAAGGTGGAGAGCCAAGTGGGGAGAGGATCTACCTTTACGATCTTGCTCCCCTCCCTGGAGGTGGGTAAGATGTCTAACCCAAATATTGAGGAGAATCCATGTCCACCAGCAGAATCCTTTTAATCGATGACGAAGAGAATTTTCGACACATGTTATCCGTGATCCTCAAGAAACGGGGATATGATGTCGAAACAGCCAATAATGGAATCGACGGCCTGAAAAAGGTCGATACGGGCTCCTATGACACGGTCTTGTGTGATATTCGGATGCCTGAGATGGATGGCTTGGAGTTCTTAAAGGAAGCCCAGAAGGCGGGATGTGAATCAACCATTATCATGATGTCCGCTTTTGGAACCTTGGACACCGCTATCGAGGCCATGAAGTTAGGGGCCTATGATTACATCTCCAAACCCTTCAAGCCCGATGAGATCATTCTGACTTTGAAGAAGGCGGAAGAACGGGAGCGGCTCAGGCGAGAGAACCTTTTTTTGAAGAAGGAGGTCCAGAAGGAGTATAGCTTTGAGAATATCATCAGCAAGAACGAACGGATGAGGCAGATATTCGATACCATCCGGAAGGTGGCCAAGTATAAGTCAACGATTCTCATAACGGGGGAAAGCGGAACGGGTAAGGAGCTGGTGGCCAAGGCCATTCATTTTAATAGCGATCGCTCGAACAACCCCTTTGTCCCCGTTAACTGCGGGGCTATTCCGGAAAACCTCCTGGAGAGTGAGCTTTTTGGTCATACCAAGGGAAGTTTCACCAATGCCGTTCGGACCAAGAAAGGCCTTTTCGAGGAGGCCGACGGGGGAACGATGTTTTTGGATGAAATTGGGGAATTACCCTTCCAGCTTCAGGTGAAGTTGCTTCGGGTATTACAGGATGGTGAAATCCGGCGCGTCGGGGACTCCAGGCCCATCAACATCGATGTACGGATCATCGCCGCAACGATCAAGGATCTGGATAAGGAGGTTAGAGAGGATAAGTTCAGGGATGACCTCTTCTACCGCCTCAATGTCCTTCCAATCAAGATCCCGCCCTTGAAGGACCGAAAGGAAGATATTCCCCTGTTGGTGGACCATTTCATCCACAAATACAGCCGGGAACTGAACCACCCCATCCAAGAAATTAATCAGGAGGCCCTGAACTGCCTTTTGAACTACAGCTGGAACGGCAACGTCCGGGAGTTGGAGAATGTCATTGAGAGGGCCATCGTATTGACCGATTCGAATCGGATTGCGGTGGAGAACCTTCCCCTTGAAATTCAGAGTCCCAGAGAGGAATCTAGGGTCAGTTTACTCAACGACGAGCTTTCCATCAAAAAGGCGAGTCGTTACCTTGAGAACGACCTTATCAAGAAAGCCCTCCAAAAGACCAATGGTAACCACACCCATGCCGCAAAGCTATTGGAAATCAGCCACCGGGCCCTCCTCTATAAGATAAAGGAATATGGAGTTAAGGTGAAAACATGATGGAGACACCAACTCCC
The DNA here is from genome assembly GCA_030145085.1 of Thermodesulfobacteriota bacterium. Taxonomy (GTDB): domain Bacteria; phylum Desulfobacterota; class BSN033; order WVXP01. The sequence continues at coordinate 6,770 of JAQYWG010000027.1, read as the reverse complement.
CACAAGGAAGATTCCATCCACAGCAAAGCGTTACTTTTGGTTCAGGAGCGCTCGTCCCGTGGAGTAGGCTTGCCGCCACTTCACGGGGCAAGCTAAAGGATCGCTGAGTTTATCCTGAGGAACGAAGGACCTGAGGTACAAGGCAAAATATTCTTGGTCTTCAGCCTCAAGTCCGGCGCAGGCGGACGCTCCTCCAACCTCTATCAGTGTAATACCTATCCATGAACCCATCATTCCATCAATCCATCGGCTCACTATTCCAACTGGTATCCAGTTGTGACGTTCCAACTGGGTCAAAGTCCCGCCGTTCCTATATAATCAACAAGTTACAAAAATACTCCCTGTAAAGGTCAGAAAACTCCAGAACCACAGGGCTTCCACCTCCATTTTCCTGCCTCTGTTAGACCGCGATCATTTCCACGGCCTCTTTTGACGGCTTCGTAAAAAGTCCATCTGCCATTCGACAGGCCGTTCGACAAGCTCACGGTCCTGAGCAAGGTCGAAGGACTCATGGCCCTGAGCAAAGGCGAAGGGCTGCGTTGCGCTTCATCCTTCGTCACTGCAGCGTACTTCTCTGTACGCCTCATTCCTCATGATTTGCGCGCCTTGCATCTGAATCTTTTTTCTTTGCCGTCTGATTTCAACTTTTTACAATGACGTCTCTTTTAGTGACCCTGCAAAAAGGTTAGAGGCCCTTCACCCGCCATGCTCAATCCCCGAAAAAGCCAATTGATCAAAACAGGCCGCGAATTGACATGAAGATTGCACATGCCCCTTGGAATCTCGCCTTTTATGCAAACATTTCCAAGCCTATGAAAAAAGGTTACGAGGTTGCGGGAAAAATCTAAAATTCCGTAATTAATCGATTTTTCTCCCCTTTTTTTGAATTTGACACAACTATACATAAGTTTACATTGGGCTTTTTTTGGTACGGTTTTTGAGATGAAACCAAAAGTGAAAAGGCAGTAAAACCATAAGAAAGGGGAGATATTGGGAATGAAACTTTTCAACACATCAAAGGGTTTCACATTGTTGGAGATGCTCATCGCCATGACCATTCTCTCCGTTGCCCTCTTGGGCCTGGGGCAGATGATGCTTCTTTCCATCGGGGGGGCTTCCTTTGGGAATAAGGTCACCGAGGCCACCACCTTTGCCCAGGACAAGATGGAAGAGTTGAGGACGGTTGACTGGAATGGCCTTCAAGATGGAAACGATTCCATCGGGGGAGCCCAAGGGATTCAATACCAAAGGGCATGGACTGTGGTTCCCACGGGAAAGATGAAGACCGTTGATCTGGCGGTGAGTTGGAATGATGGTAATAATCATTTGCTCCGCATTACGTCGGTCATTACCAATTGAAAGACCCCTTTACGAGAGGAGGGACCCCCGTGGCAAATAACCTACAACAGAGGAAAACGGGATTTACCATCATTGAGCTTCTGGTGGCCCTCTCCATCAGCTCTATTCTCATTGCCGCTGCATACAGGACGTTTACCGCCCAACAAAAAGTATATCACGTTCAGAACCAGGTGATGGAGATGCAGCAGGGCGTCAGGGTTGCAATGGATATCCTGGCTCGAGATATCCGAATGGGGGGATTCAACAGTACCGTTGCCCTCTCCAACCCCATCACAATAAACCCCGTGGAGGAAGGAATACGGGATGGAACCGATTCCATCGCCGTTCAATACCAGTACGATGGGGTTGAAAGAACCATAACCTATTTCGTAGATGATGATGCCGTTGAGCCCCACTTAATCAGGAGGGTGACGGAAGGTGGAGTTGATTTCTCCGCCACCCCCCTTTCTAACAACATCCGGGATCTGCAGGTGACCTATGGCGTCGATCTGGATTCCGATGGCATCGTGGATCAATGGCAGGAAGCCCCCGTTGGATCGGAGGATAAGATCATCGCCGGGCGTATTTCGGTTCAAGTCAGGAGCGGGAAGCCCGATCCCGACTATATCCATCCCGTCACGGGCAATCACTATCGCACCAGACAGCTGCAATCCATGGTGAGGATAAGGAATTTCGTCCTCAATTGATGAGGAGGATTACGGTAATGAAATCTAAGGAATGTTCTTTTTCCCCGAAGGAAGGCGGAATCGCTCTCGTCATTACCCTGCTGATTATGCTGGTGGCATCGGTTATTGGGTTCGCTGCCATGACAACCACCGATATCGAGGTAAGGATATCGGGAAATAATCACTGGGGGAACCAGGCATTCTATGCCGCGGACGGCGCGGTGGAGGTTGCCCTCGCCGACGGGTCCAATTTTCAGAGGACCGGTAAGAACTTTGACCTCACGGAACCGGTGAGGGCGAGCGTTACGGTGGGGTATGATCCCACGCAGAAGGGGGCTCCGAGGGGGAAGGGAATTAGCTCCCTCCACTTCAACTTCGACCACTACCTGATCACCTCGAAGGGGTATACCTCGGTGGCAACGCTCAGCGCATCCAGTGAGATCCAGGAAAAGGTGATCAAACTGGTGCCCACGGCACAAGGAGGGTACTGAGATGAGGAAATTGATCGTCATATGGACGCTTTCGCTGGCCCTCGGGTTGGGCGAGGCCTCGCTCCTCGTGGCGGACGATACGGATCTTTATGTGGCCGGCGTGGACCAAGTGCCACCCAACTGTCTGATCATGTTCGATAACTCGGGGAGCATGAACAACGAGATGCCCTCCGTGGAATACGACCCCACCTCTATCTACCCAAATTCTCTCGGGGTCGATCCCTCCGCGGTCTACTACAAATCCGGGGGGAAGTGGGACACAATATACCGGGATCCCATTGACCAGATCGAATGCATCGATGCGAGGACTGCCCTGAGCACCTATGGCTACTTCAACGGAAGGCTCGATAACCTTACCGAGTGCGGCGGGCGGAAGACATGGTACCTCCGGACGGGAAACTATCGGAATTATCTGGTGTATACGGGGCCTTCGGAGAATCGGCCGAGGCTGGGCGTGGCAAAGGGAACCGTTCAGAGCTTCATCAACACGACAAATGGGGTTCGTTTCGGGGCCATGATCTTCAACCAATCCGAGGGAGGCCAAATCCTGAGGGAGATCAAGGACATGACTCCCCGCAATAGGGCTGATCTGCACAATGCCATCGGCCAGATTCACGCGGATACGTGGACCCCCCTGGCGGAAACCCTCTACGAGGCCGGGCTCTACTTTCAGGGTGCCCTCAGTTACTTCAACCCCGAGGTGGGGATGTATAACAGCCCAATCCAGTACTGGTGCCAGAGGAGCTACATTATCGTGGTTACCGACGGGGAGTCGACCCAGGATCGAAATGAAATCCTGAAGAGCCATGGGAGGAACAAGGATGGGGATACCGATGTCGACGAACATGAGCCGGGCCTCCTCCAGGAGAAGGTCTACGAATCGGAGGGGTCCGACTATCTGGACGATGTGTCCAAGGTCATGCGAGAGATGGATGCGCGGCCGGATCTGGAGGACACCCAGAATATCGTCACTTATACCGTCGGTTTTACCATTCGTTCCGAGCTCTTGGAGGACACGGCCAAAAACGGGGGGGGGAAATACTACTACTGCCACAACGCTCAAAGTTTTTCCATCGTGCTGCAGAAGATCATCGAAGAAATCCTGGAGCAATCCACCTCGTATGTCGCCCCCGTGGTGCCCATCAGCCAGATGGAGAAGGCCAGCAGCGGAAATCGCCTCTACCTAGCCCTCTTCAAGCCCACGTGGCGGAGTTTCTGGAAGGGGAATATCAAGAAGTTCGCCATCGCCACCCAAGACGATAAGGCAGGGGATATCATCGATTTCTACGGCAACCCGGTGCTCGATTCAAGGGGCCGGATCCTGGATTCAGCGGTCTCCTTCTGGGGAACCTCAGACCCTGATGGCGGAGAGGTTGAGAGAGGAGGGGCAGGCCAGATTCTCCTCAACCGGTCCGATGGGAGGAGGATTTACACATATATGGGGACCACATCGGATTTGACGAATCCCACAAATGCCTTTAGCCTCAATAACCCGAAGATCACCCCCCTCACAATGGGGTTGAGTGTCAATAAAGACACTGAACGGGACAGGCTCATCCAGTTCATCCACGGGTACGATCCATACGACGAAAACGGAAATGCAAACACCGCCGAGAAGCGGGATTGGATTCTCGGGGCGTTCCTCCATTCCCGCCCCCTCGTCATCCACTACGGTCAGGGACAATCGGTCATCTATGCGGGTGCCAACGACGGCATGCTCCACGCCTTCGATGACGAAACGGGTGAAGAGCTCTGGGGATTCATTCCCCCGGATCTCCTCGGAAGGTTGAGGGATTTGACGGGGGAGGCCATCGAGTATTACGTGGACGGTTCTCCCAGGGCTTTGGTCATCGATCAAAACGGCAACGGAACCATCGAATCGTCCGATGACGATCGGGTGATCCTGGTCTGTGGTGAAAGGCGGGGGGGGAATCACTATTTCGCCCTGGACGTGACATTGCCTCAAACCCCCCGTCTCCTCTGGCAGATCGGGCCGGAATCGGGAGACTATTCGGAAATGGGGCAGAGCTGGTCCACCCCTATTGTGGGGAGAATCCGTTACGGTACTGGTGAGAAGGTGGTATTCTTCATCGGGGGAGGGTATGACGAGAACCAGGACAGCGGCCCGAATGCGGGGGAAGATGCCCATGGCCGGGCTGTATATATAATTGATGTGGAAACGGGGGAGCTGCTGTGGAGGTACTCCCATGCCCTAAATCCCTTTATGGCTTACTCCATTCCCAGCGATATCGCACGGCTGGATACCACGGGGGACGGCTACATCGATCGGCTATACGTGGGGGATACGGGGGGCAGGATGTGGCGTTTCGATATCGGGAGCCCATCACCCATCAACTGGACGTCTAAGACGGTCTTCGATTCGGGCCTGCGGAGGAAGATCTTCTATCCCCCCGATGTCTGTCTGGAAAACGGAGGCGAGTACTATGAGATGCTCTTCTTCGGCACGGGCGACAGGGCGGATCCCAAGGATATCACCGCGTGCAATCGTATCTATGCTGTTAAGGATAAAAATGGACCTCTTCTCATCGATGACAATTTGCAGGATGTCACCGGTGGACTCCTGAATGAGGCCGACACGGAGAACGGATGGTACATCCGGCTCAATCAGCACCTGGGGGAAAAGATCCTCTCACCTCCCGTGGTCTACTTCGGGACCGCCTATTTCACCACTTTTATCCCGGATCAGGAGGAATTCGACGACCTCTGTTATGTGGGGCAAGGAAGGGGAAGGCTGTACGCCCTGGGCTACAAGACCGGGAACCCGGCTTTTGACTTGGATGGCCTCGGCGATACTCTGGACATAAACGATCGCTCATCGGAAATCGGCATCGGCATTCCCTCAGGTGTGGTCATTGCCATTTTCGACGAGATAGCAAAGGGATACGTAGGAGTGGGCGGAGGGATCTATCGCCCGCCAGTTTCAAATAAGTCAACCATCATTCCCATGTGGTGGCGGGAGGTCTTTTAACCACGCTTGAGGAGGCAGTTATGAAGGCGTTGATGGAGATAAAATGGTTGAAAAAAACGGCGCTTATGGTAGCATGGATGTGTCTGTTCTGTGCGGGGTTGCAATTTCCGCTAACTCCTGCATGGGGCGATCGTCAGAATCAGCAATTCCAGGGCGTTATCATGGAAAAAAATTCTCGTGAGCGGGCGATTTACGTAAATGAGATGAAGGTCTTCGTTCCCAGCGGCACGGAGATCACAACGACCCGTGATGTGAGGCTTTCCTTCGAATCACTGCGTCCGAAGCAGTGGGTGTTCATCCGGGTTCGCTCCGAGGGGAAGAATCTTATAGCCGATAGTATCGTCCTCATACCCCGATATATTCCCCCCAAGGAGAGGGGGAAATTCCGTTTCTTTAAGCAAACAAGGGTTTCGAAATAATAGCTGTGAAATACAATGTGGGCAGGTAGACTTATAATAGGATGGACGCTTTTCATGTTCATCGTGGGCTGCACGGGAGAGGCCCCTGAAAAGCCCATCGCCGGTAAAACTCCCCCCTCCGAGCGCTCCACACAGGTCACCCCTTCGGATAGCAAGATGCAGGGAAAAGAGGCTTCCTCCGGCCCTGTTCGGACCCGCAACTCCGCTCCCACGGTCACGTCGGTTTCCATCGAACCGGAGTTACCCCGCAAGAATTCCACGCTGAAGGCCAGGATTGAGGCCTCGGATCCCGATGGGGATACCGTTTCCTTCTCCTATCAGTGGGTAAAGAACGGCGACGAGCTCATAGGCGAGACCTCGGAAACCCTCACGGATTCCACCCTGAAGAAGGGGGATAAAATTGTCTTACACGTGAGTCCCTACGACATGGCGGGCACGGGAGAGGAAGCAATCTCCCAGGAGATCGTTATCCTGAATAGCGCTCCCGTCATCACCTCTTCGCCCAAGGCCCAAAAAATGAAATCAGCCCTCTACACATATCAGTTAGTGGCCGAGGACCCCGATGGCGATCCCATCACTTTCTCCCTCTCACCATCCTCCCCTCGAGGAATGACCATCGACCCCCAAACCGGATTGATCCAGTGGAAGGTCGGCCGGGATGGCGCTGGTACCCACACCATCGAGATCATCGCGGCCGATGATGATGAGGGGCGATGCACCCAGAAATACAGCCTCACCATAAGGATGCCGAAGTCCTAAGGGATCGCATCTCCCTCGTGGGCAAGGGGTTTGGGGGGTCAGGGAACACCGTTATCCCTTCGCTTCAATGCTTTCGAAGTGACCCTTT
>JAQYWG010000279.1 GCA_030145085.1 Thermodesulfobacteriota bacterium | reverse complement strand
AATGCCGGCGGGGTTACCGTCTCCTATTTCGAGTGGGTCCAGAATATCCAGTCCCTCTTCTGGACGCTAGAGGAGGTCAATAAACAACTGGCGAGGATCATGAGGAGAAGCTTCTGGGATGTAGCGGCCATCACGAAAAAAGAGAAGGTCCACATGCGGACGGCTTCCTGGATGCTCGGTGTGGGGAGGGTTGCGGAAGCGACCAGACTGCGAGGCATCTATCCATAATGCTCAGGTCCTTAGGTGGCAAAGCCCATTCCCTTTGGGCATATGCTTCCAATATTGACATCTTACGCTAACGCCGGCCGTCAATTGTTACTTGTGGAACTGACTAAAATTCCGTCACTTCCCCCCCGGAAATGGGACGACGGACCCCGGCGTTGACATCGAGGGTGAAACCTGGCTCGATGATACCCGATCGCGTGTATCCCCGGTCTTCCCAATACCCACCTCTCATGGTATCGCTTAGGGTGACAGTCTCCAGCCATTTGCAGCTTTTGTAGCCATAGAGGTTGGGGATTACCATCCGGAGGGGACCCCCATACTCCTTCTCGAGGGGCTCACCCTCTACCCCGTAGACGAGAAGGACCCGCGGGTGATCCAGGTCAACCAGGGAAACGGTTGTCTCATAGCCACCCCCAAAGGTCGAGAACGTGGCGTGACTGGCCTCATTCTTCGGCTCCAGGATCCGGAGGAATTCGCGCCAGAGCGCACCTTCCCACGTGGCCCTCACGGACCATCCGGAAACCGAAGTGAGCCGCGCATCGACCTTCGAGACCGGGAGGGCTATGATCTCCCCCCACGTGAAGGACCGTTCCTCTTTTACTAATCCCCTTACATGGAGTTGGTACTTGGCCGTGTCGATATCCGGCATTCCCCCTTCTTGAAATACCGGGGGCCTCAGTTGTGATAAGATACTCATCATTGACCTCCTTCAAACACTTCTTCACTCCTCGGACCCGATTCCGTTGCTGCCTTTTGTCTCCATCACATCCACGATGGCGGATTGCATGGAGGACATGCCAGCTTCTATGATTCGTTGGAGATTCTCGAGAGTATCCACAACTTCTCGGCCCACGATACCATCCGTAGACGGGATGCGCACATTCTCCAGACTCAGATAGGCACTTTCCACGGCCAGCCCCACTGCCATGAGGGCTTTCATTGCACAGCCTGATTTTGCGCCATCACAGATGATCCCGGCCATGGTTCCCACCATGTTGTTGATCTGGGCTTCGATTTGTAAAATGTCTCCCCCCAGGAGGAAAACCATACCGCACCCTGCCCCCACAGCAGCAGCAACACCGCATCCGCAAACGGGCGACATGAGGCCCATGTATGCCTTGATGTAAATGGTTGTAAGGTAGGAAAGGGCAAGGGCCCGCATGAGGTCTTCCTCCGAAGCATCAACAACCTTTGCCGTCTCAACTACGGGAATCGTCGCCACCAGGCCCTGATTTCCAGAACCAGCACAGGCCATAACCGGCAGGTCCAAACCCTTCATCCTGGCCTCAACCGCCAGCGCCGTAACAAACTGGACTTTTGCCGGCAAGTCCTTCCCGGTTAACCCTCGCCCAGCATGCTTTTCCATGACCTTCCCGATACTGAGAGAAGGAGCCTCCTTTCTCGCTTCCTCCGCAAAATGCATATTCATTTCCATAGCCTGCCGAAGGATGGGAAGTTCCGACGGGTTCATTTCCTTGATGAAATCAATGAGGGCGCTGTATTTCAGGCTCTTAACCTTTTGAGCTAATGCCCAAAAATTCTCTTCGGCAACGGGAGCCCCATTGTAGGGCTTTCCATTTCTCTCCACCCCTACGACATGGTCATGGCTCCCGCGAATAACCGCCGAGGCCTCATCCGTGTCATTGCATACCATGGTACGAATCATAATGTCCTTGGAGTCGTGAAGTCTGATAATCCGGGTTCTGTTTTTCTCTATGAGAGCCCGGGCCTCTTCTATAGCCTCGCTACTGGGATTTTCCAGAATCTGAAGTCCCCGATCAACCCTTTCGGAGAGCGAGGCTCCCATGGCCGCGGCAAAACGCAATCCCGTCTCACCCGTGCCCGGAATCCCAGCACCCAGGGCATTCTTATAGGTGCCCTCATCCACCTCGACCCTGATCTCTTCAACTTCATCCGTCGAACATCCCAATGCCTGAATGGCCCACCCCGTGGCGAGCGCGACGGCTCCCACCTCCGTACATCCCGTTGCGGGGATTACCTCCCGTACGAGCAATTCCCTCAGAAACTGCCTCTCTTTCATTGGCATGCCTTTCCCTCGGTTGAGGTCTATGTGTGACAAACTTCAATATACAATGAGAAATCTATCCTGGAAAGACCATCTTTCCCCCAAGATGTCCCAGCAGGCTTACCAGGGGAGCTAAGGAGAAGATAAAAATGGCATATATCCACCATAGATTTCCCGATTGGATAATAAGCATGGGATCGAGGAATCTCCAGATAACGAGGATGCTCAGCACCACCCAGAGCACTATGGAGAGGGCGATTTTATACTTCACATAGGTCGTGAGCACGGCTCCATAGTTAACCCACCAGGCAAAGAACCCCGTAGCAATCGCGCCTGCGGAGCCCAAGGCGCCCAAACAGAGCATATAGAAGCTCGTGGCCTCGAAGGAATTATTTCCGGTCAACGCGTAGAGGATGAAAAACAGGGGGGTGGCCATGAGAAAGGCTATGGGAAAGTGTACCGTCATGGGGTGCGGCTGCCTCCTCAACAGAGGGTAACGGTCGAACGCCTTCTGCAGGAATTGGGGCACTGCCCTGGGATGACCAGATGGAGGGGATTTTTTTAGGATGCCAACCTGGGGAAACTTATCGAGTACTTCAGCGCCATGGGGAGCCACCTCTATCTCCACCGTGAGATCTTGACCAGAGGCGTGTCTGGCCATGTGAACGCCGGTATTCCAATGGGGGCTCTGGGAGAC
>JAQYWG010000278.1 GCA_030145085.1 Thermodesulfobacteriota bacterium | reverse complement strand
AGGGGAGGAAGGAAGATGCAGAAGATAGCCGTCCGGAATAGGGCCAAGAAGGAGAAAGATTGGGTTGACTGGAACGGAAAAATATTCGAAGATTTACGAGAAGGCATGTTCGAGGAGATGTGCCTCGATGAGATGATTGAGTGGGTAGAAGAGAAATTGAGGGAATGTCAATAAGGAACCTCTAAGGAAATCTCTATGAGCGAGGAAAAAAATCGGGAAGATCTAGACGGAAAATCAGGGATTGTTTCGGTTGAGAAGAGGAGGTTTCCCAGGTTCAACGTCGATCTCCCCATGAAGTATTCCGAGGTGAAGGTGCGCAAGAAGCAGGGAGGAATCGCCCACGATGCCAGCGAAGGAGGGCTTCTCGTCTATTTACAGGAGAAGTTTCCCATTGGTACGAAGCTCAAGATTGAGGTATTCTTTTCCCATGGTTTTCGTCTAACGCCCATCAAGGCCGAGGCGGAAATCGTTTGGGCGGATATCAGGGGACCCGAGGATTGGGGCGAGCATAAATATGGATTGAAATTCATCAACATAGGGAAGGATGAGTTTTCGAAATTAAAAGGATTGCTTGATAACCTTTCCGCCTAGCCTGGAAGAAGTTGATCGCCAGCTCTAGTTTGGTTATCGTGGAGGAAACAGGGGCCCGAGATTGTGGAGTGGTTAATCTATAGGGCTGGTTTTTTCTCGGAAGAGGGGGGATATATATACGCACTGTGAGGCCGTAATCCGGGTACCTCTCCAGAGGAATGGAGGGATGATGGCGAAAAAGATCAGCGTCGTTGAACGGCGTTTATTTGCCCGGCTCCATGTTCCCTTGAAGGTCCTCTTTAGAATTGTGGACCTTTGGAGCAGGGAACAGAGTTCCAAGGTCATCGAAGGAGAGACATGGAACGTCTCCTATGATGGTTTGTGCATCGAGACAAATGCCGTGGTACAGGAAAGTGTGATGACCTTTTCAGAATCGAGCGGTGAAAAGAGGGTTAAGGTTTTGCCCTTTCTGGTGATGAAAGAACAGCAGTTGGAGTTGAAAATCGATCTACCATCGCCCGAGGGGAAGATAGACGCCTTGGGTAGGGTAATTTGGAGCGAGTTAGAGGCGACCGATGAGACGTACCACTTAAAGATCGGGGTTTCTCTCGAGGAGGTGACTCCCAAGGAGAGGGAGAAGTGGAACCATTTCATCCGGCATATGAAATAGGTGGAGTACATGAATAATGGTTTGGATAAGGAGAGCTTTTTATGAAGACCCATAAGGGAAAGGAGAGGAGGAAGCATCCCAGAGTGAGGTTGCGAATAGAAGTGAGTTACCAAAAGATCGATTCCTATCTCCATCGATTTACTGAGAATATCAGCGAGGGAGGATGTTTTGTCGAAACCGATGAGGTGTTACCCCCTCGGACGGAAGTTCCTCTGGAATTTTCCTTCCCGAACTACGCCAAACCCCTGGTGGTTATAGGTGAGGTGGTTTGGGTCGTGGAGGGAACGCATTCGGGTATGGGGATTCAGTACAAGAAGATTTCCCCCGATGCGAAGAAGGTGTTCAAGGAAATCGTGCAATCCCGAATAAAAGAGGAGAAAAATCCTTGACTAATGGATCCATTTTTTGTAAAGTGGGGTTTCAATTTATGATGAGGAGGAGTTGATTGGAAAGAGCAGCTTTTCCTACAGGGTATATGATCGGAAACCCCATCCCAACATCGCCCTCCAGATGCTCGAGGATGAGGATTTATTGAATATCATGAGGGAAATATTGATTCAAGAGGGACGGCCTTGTCCATTCTGCAAGAGGAAGCTTAAGGAGGAAACTCTTTCTAAGGAGATTTGGTAGGTTAAAACCTCGACGTCTTCGCAGGGTAGACGTTTTGCTTTGTTTTCCGATCTTTAAGGAAATGAGGTCATATCTTGCCTTATGTCTGGTCATCATCTTTCTGGGTTGTGCCTCTGAAAGCCCATACGAAGGTGTCTCCTTCGCCAGATATACGAAACAGACATTTCCCGAAACAGCGAGGGCGGAGGTTTTTACCAAAGACGTGGAGAAGCCTTATACTGTTATCGGGGAATTGAAGGTGACCTTCTCCCCCGACTTGAGTAATGAGGAGATGGTGAGTCGGATGAAGGAGGTGGCCCGAGGAATTGGAGCAGATGCCATTATTGGCCTTGAGAGGGAAGTAATTGAAATCGCGATCCCGCGGGTTTTTCCCGAACCCATCAGGAAGAAAGCTAGACATCAACCCCTGGACATTGCCAGTCCCGAAGTAGAGGAGGAGAAGGTTCTCCTAAGGGGGCTTGCTATCCGGTATCGGTGAATTCCAGATCACTGGAGGAGGGCGATGATGGAAGGAAGGGCTGATGTTTCAGGCGCAGAGAGAAGGAGTTCTCGGCGGTTCAAGGTGGATCTATCAATGGATTATTCCCGGATAGAGAGGATGCGGCTTAGGGCTGGCTTAGCGGCCGATGCCAGTGAAGGAGGGTTGATGGTATATCTGCAAGAGCGAATGAAAATCGGGACAAAGCTCTATGTCGCCCTTCTTTTCTCCCTGGGATTTGAGCTTACTGGAGTTAAAGCATTGTCCCAAGTGATGTGGAAAGATGGACGATTGGGAGAAGGTTGGGGTCGGTACAAGTATGGGTTGAAGTTCTTGCAGATTGCCGATGAAGATCTGCGTAAATTGAAGCAGCTCCGATCAGATTTAGCAATCCAATCCTAAATCCATTCCCAGGGAATTGGATTTCACCTTTTTCCTTTGCTACCTTTCTGGCCCTATTCCAATACCCAAATACGGAATTCACGGCCCTTTTGATTTATCTCACGAATGCCCTTATCTTTGGTTCCATTTCTACGAAAAATATCTCCTATTGTGGTTCCTTCCCTAATTAACGTCATTGTAAAAAGTCGAAATCAGACGGCAAAGAAAAAAGATCCAGATGCAAGGCGCGCAAATCCTGAGGAATGA
>JAQYWG010000277.1 GCA_030145085.1 Thermodesulfobacteriota bacterium | reverse complement strand
GACCTGGTTATGCCCCTGGATCTCTCCATCTTAATCGCTATGACGGTTATGGTTGGGGGGGCCGGCTCCATATGGGGGCCCATGATCGGCTCGGCAGCTCTCATCCCCCTGGATATGTATTTGGGAGCTTGGCTCGCGGGGGGAGGACACTACGGGATAGACTTCATGGTTTACGGCTTTATCATCATGATTATAGCGGCCTACGAGCCAAAGGGGATTTGGGGTATCATTGAAAAGATGAGCAAAAGGAGATGAAACGGGCCATGTTACTGGATGTCCAAAGCCTCGCAAAGGAATTCGGGGGGCTGGTTGCCAACGCTGATATTTCCCTGGAACTAACACAGGGGGAGATCGTGGGCCTTATCGGTCCCAACGGGGCCGGAAAGACTACCCTGTTCAATTGCATCGTAGGGTACTATAAACCCACGGACGGAAAGGTCGTTTTCGAGGGAGAGGACATCACGGGTTGGCCGGCGCACCGTGTGGCCAAAATGGGGATAGCGAGGACGTTTCAGAATCTGAGAATCATGCCCCTTTTGACCGTTGAGGAAAACGTCATGGTTGGAGCTTTCTGTCGGACTGGTGATCGAGGGGTTGCCACCCATGAGGCCCAGGAGATATTGGAGCTCGTGGATTTAACACGGGAGGCAACTGCATCTCCCACGGAACTTCCCATAGCGAGCCAAAAGAGGATTGAATTGGCTCGAGCCCTGGCTACGAAACCCAAACTCCTGATGCTAGACGAGCTTGCAGCCGGCCTCAATCCCCTGGAAACCAAGGAGATCATCGGGACTCTGCACCGGATAAAGGAGGAGAGGAACCTCACCCTCTTCTTGACGGAACACGTCATGGAGTTCATCATGACAATCTCGGAGAGGGTGATCGTCATGGCCGCCGGCCGGAAAATCGCCGAAGGAACACCTAATCAGGTCGCCAAGGAAGAGAGAGTGATCGAAGCATACCTTGGGGAGAGATATGCTGAAGGTAGATAAGATCAAGGTTCAGTATGGGGGAATTATCGCTCTCCATGAGGTCACCTTTGAGGTAAAGGAGGGCGAATTGGTTTCCATCGTCGGTGCCAACGGAGCCGGTAAGAGCACCTCACTGAAGGCCGTCGTTGGAGCTGTAAGCCCCGTATCGGGGAAGATCGAGTTTGATGGAACAGACATCACGGGCGAGAATTGCGCGAGGATCGTGCGACGGGGAATTACCTATGTGCCGGAGGCGAGACATATCTTCGGCCCCTTAACCGTGCACGAGAACCTCTTGTTAGGGGCTTATACCACCGATTCAGAGGAGGAGACGGAAGAACGCCTGGAGCATGTCTATAAGCTCTTCCCCATACTGAGGAACCGCAGCAAACAGAAGGGGGAAACACTCAGCGGGGGGGAGCAACAGATGCTGGCCATCGGCCGCGGGCTCATGATTCGGCCGAAGTTGCTCATGTTGGATGAACCGTCGCTGGGATTAATGCCGAAACTCGTTACCGAGGTGTTTGAAACTATCTCTCTCCTGAAAAAGGAGGGGCATACTATCCTCCTGGTCGAACAGAACGTGCGGGAAGCACTGGAGCTCGCTGATCGAGGGTATATTTTGCAGACCGGGAGAACCATCGACTCGGGGCGGGGAAAGGATTTACTCGAGTCTGATATTGTCAAGAAAGCCTTTCTGGGGCTGTAATCATGTTTTCGGTGCCCATTTGAAAATGACACAAACAAAGGATATCGATAGACTCGCCCCGAAAGGAATCCGATCCCTTATCCGCAACGGCCAATGGGACAAAGTGACTGCAGGCCTGGCCATGGGGTTTGCCCAGGCCAATCTGATGATCCTTCCGGGAACGCTACGCCTTTGATTTCCTCCTCTTCTGCCAGAGAAATCCGAAACCCTGTCCCCTCTTGGAGGTCATGGAAATTAGGGTATTTGAACCCAGGGAAATGGCCCCCGGTGCGGATATCAGGACCGATATCCAAAGGTATCGAATCTATGAGAAAGGGGCACTTGCCAGGGAAGTCGAGGATATTTCCCCATACTGGGCTTCGGGCTTGGTCTCCTTCCTCTTGGGCTGTAGTTACTCATTCGAATCCGCCCTGTTGGACGCCGGGGTTCCCGTCCGACACATCGAAGAGGGCAAGACTGTCTCCATGTTTGTCACCAACATCCTGTGCAAAAAAGCAGGGGTGTTCGAGGGGTCCTTCGTGGTAACTTTGAGGCCAATTCCCACTGACAAAGTGGTTCGAGCCGTCCAGATTACCACCCGTTTCTCAGCGGTTCACGGGACCCCGGTCCATGTGGGAGATCCCTCGAAAATAGGGATACGCGATCTCGGCAAGCCCGATTTCGGAGATGCAGTCCGTATAGACCCGGGTGAAGTGCCCGTGTATTGGGCCTGTGGGGTAACTCCCCAAACGGCTCTCATGAAGAATAAGCCGGATCTGGTCATAACCCATTCGCCCGGACATTTGTTTATCACGGACATCAGGAACGAGGATCTGGCTACTTTCTAATCCCTGTAATCCATGCAGAGAAATTCCGCCCTTTCATTCCTTGAGGGATCGACGTCCTGCTGATATAATGTTACCAAATTCGAATCATTCAGGGGGGAATCGAAATGGCCGTGAGGATAATTATCGAACGAAAAATCAAAAAGGGGAAGGAAGTGGAGCTGTCAAAACTTCTTCTGGAATTGAGATCAAGGGCCGTAAAAGAGAAGGGTTACATAACCGGGGAGACGTTGAGGGACTACGATGATCCATCGACCCACATCGTCATCAGCACATGGGAGAGTGCAGAAGATTGGAAAAGGTGGTCCAACAGGGAAGGACGAATGGAGGTTCAGTCGAGAATAGAGGAGCTGCTGAGCGAGCCCTCCAAGACGAAAATCTACGAGCTCATAGGGGTAAGAATCGATTAGAGAATCCCCTCTCCGTGAGAAAGTTTGGTACGGCGTGCAATGTTC
>JAQYWG010000276.1 GCA_030145085.1 Thermodesulfobacteriota bacterium | reverse complement strand
ACTTGGCGAGGTGAGCGCAGGATCGAAGGTTGCCATTTTAGGAATTGGCGGTCTCGGTATGCAGGGGATAGAAATTGGTAAACTATTAGGAGCGCATATAACCTGCACGAGCAGAAATCAGAAGAAACTTGAAATGGCCAAATCATTAGGGGCTGATCACGTAATCAACACTCGAAGTGATAATTTCGTAGATGTCGTAAGAAAGAGTGTTGGGTCTTTTGATGTTGTCATAGACAACATAGGAATTCGGGAGTCCATCCAGGATTCCGTCGCTGCTTGTAAGAATGGGGGTAGGGTAGTCGTTGTAGGATATGTCGAGGAGAAACTGGAAGCACCGTTTTACGATATTGTGATACGAGAGAAACAAATAGTCGGTTCACGGGCTGCTACGCGAAGTGAATTTCGTGAAGTGGTAAACCTCGTCAACACGGGCCAATTAGACCCAGATATAGGGGAATTGATCCCCATTAGTCAGATAAACCAAGCGCTTGAGAATCTGAAAGACGGGAAATATTTAACCCGAAGTGTTTTCATGCTTCCTTTTGACTAATAAAACAACCACGTAGAAAAGTCGTAGGATCGTCAACGCAGGAAGCGGACTTCGTTCACTCGAATGCAAAAGCTAAAATCCTTTCTTAAAAGATATTGCCGTAATTAAGAATTAATTGAAATCATTTATATTTTTTATTGCCCCCTTTATATAATTGAGCGAAAGCTTCTTTTTGTAAAAAGCATAACCTTAATTTTAAGGGGGGGGCAATATGGAGTTCAATGTTTATCAGCCTTTTTTGGATTATGGGTTTGTGCCTAATCCAGCTGTTATCTTTCCCACAGTTATTTCTAACTATGAGTGTGAGCGGTCTATCCGTTTCATGAGCTGGTGATTCATAGTTTTGCCCTGGATGAAATCAATCAGGCAATGGAGGTAGCCAGCTCTCGCGAGGGAATAAGGGTAGCCATCAAGCCTTAGGGATCAGAGGGAGCCAAGTTTCGCGGCTAATGGGGAATCCGAATTGGAGCGCCCGATTGTGCGATACGGAGATCCTCATCAAATCTCGTTCCCCCTGAAAGGGTGCCCATGGCATAAAAAAGAGGGCCCAAATCGCCCCTATTAATGCAATATAGGTCCCCTTTGACCGTTCCCTTTTCACGTACAGTTTGAAAATCAGATCATTAATGCCTGCGCAGAACATGGAGCCCAAGGCGAATACTGCTGACAGGCTCACGCTAAACCGCACCCCCTCTATTCACACAAACCCTTCCCGAGGCTCTCACGTATAGCTCTTGAAGAGCTCGCTTGAGATGATCATCTTCTGAATACTGGAGGTTCCCTCCAGATACTCCATCCCCCTGGCATCAGCGTTGAGCATGCTGATGATATTGCCCTTCAGATAGCCCCTCCCACCCATGAGCATCTGCCCCGTTTGGGCCACGTTCATCACCATCTGGGTAGCAAAAAGCTTTGCCTGGGATGATGCACTTCGATAATATGGGGTGTGGACCTGTCTCAGCGCATGGAAACACAGGCCCCGTGCTGCATTGATCTGGGTATACATATCGGATATCTTGAAGCTGACGTCCTGACTACTGGTGAGCGGATGATCGAACTGGACCCTCTTGCGGGAGTAGTTGAATACCTCGTCTAGGATCCGGCAAGCGAGTCCGCAACTGATACCCGCCAGAAAGATCCTGCCCTTGTCAATGGCTTCCAGGGCCAGCAGTAAACCCCTTCCTTCACTTCCGATCAGATTCTCCTTGGGTACAACGGAATTCTCATAAGTGAGTTTGCCCGTGGGCAGGATTTTCAACCCGTCCTTTTCCGGTAAACCATATATCCGAAACCCCTCTAACCCATCCTCCACGATGAAGGTGCTAAGGGATCGGGCCCCTTTCTTCCCCTTCGTGTTGACCAAAATGGTGTAAATTCGGGCGAGCCCCGTATTCGATACAAAGATCTTTTGGCCGTTAAAGATGTAATGATCTCCCTGAGGCTTGGCCGAAAACTCGATGGCGCTGACATCCGAGCCGGCACGTTCCTCGGTCATGGCGATGGCGCCGAATTCTCCCTCTCCCAACCTGGGAAGGAATTTCGTCTTCTGACCTTCATCATTCCCGGCGAGGATGAGGTCTATCGCACGGCTGTGAGCCACAAAGATGACCCCGAGGCTGGGGCATGTGTATCCGAGAAGTTCCATGATGAAATAGACGTTCTCCTCGGATGTTCTGCTTCCCCCATATTCAACGGGCACAAATACCTTAAAGAAGCCGATTTGCTTCAACCCCTCATAAATGGACTCCCAAGGTGGCGGGAGGATAACCTTATTCTTCTTGAATTTCACGCCGGCCTCGTACATCGTCACAAGGCCGGGTATCACCCTCTTCTTGAGAAGGCTGATAAAATTCTCGGTAAAGGTCTTATCCTCTCCACCCTCGTGGAAGGAACGCAGGATTTTAATGAATTGATCCAAGGGTCTTGTACCTCCCAGATAATTTCCTGTCATTGTAAATCATGTATCATCCCGAAATCAAGGATGATGCACCGTGAGGCACCCATTCAACAACAAGCCAATGGCCTCCATCGAAAGGTTTGTGATCCCTTAACCAACACCCATCCGATCCAAGGTTTCCAGGTAAGCCTCGAGTCGCGTCCGGATCTGAACTTCGGAATAGAAACGGGGATCCCCCATGTCGGATTCGAATACCAGAACGGGTATTCCCGTCTCCTTGCTGATCATTTCCTTGAGCTCTAAAACACCGAAGGTGACCGCCTTGCAACTTCTGTTCATAAACATAATGTTTCCGTTCAAGGAGTACCGCCTAAACAGCGCAATAGCCCTCTCTGCCCGGTCCTCCAATTCGACATTGGAGAAGACAGCGGTATAATTTTCCGCCAAGGTGCCCAGGGGATTCGACACGTCGAAGTCATAACTCCAGGCATGGGCGTAAAGGGAAGTGAGGATAACCGCGTCATGGGCAGCCAGAAAATCGGAATGATCCCT
>JAQYWG010000275.1 GCA_030145085.1 Thermodesulfobacteriota bacterium | reverse complement strand
CTCGGGCCGAATGGAGTGAGCAATATTTTTGAAATAAGTCGCCAAAATACGTCACCGTAATTGCGAATCGAAGCACTTAGCTGGAGAAGCCTATTTCTTCCTCACCTTCCTCTGTTTCCAACCCCTTATCGTTTTCTGCTTGGAGCGGCTGATGGCCAAAGCATCCTCTGGGATGTCTTTTGTTATGGTGGAGCCCGCTCCAATGGTCGAGCCCTTTTTCACGGTGACTGGTGCAACCAGCTCGACGTTACTGCCGACGAATACGTCGTCCTCTATCACCGTAGGGTGCTTCTTCTTCCCATCATAATTACACGTAATGGTCCCCGCCCCGACATTCACATTCCTTCCCACCGTGGTATCCCCGAGGTAGGTCAGGTGGTTGGCCTTCGATCCCTCGCCGATAATGGATTTTTTTACCTCCACGAAATTTCCGATTCGGGCGTTCCGTTTGACCAGCGTCCCGGGCCTCAGCCGCGCAAATGGGCCGATGCTGGCGCCCTCGTTGACAGTACTTTCGGCAATGGCTGAGGATGCCCTGATCACCACGTCACTCGAGATTTTCGAGTCGGTGATCTGCGAGTTCGGCTCGAGGACACACCTTTCCCCGATGGTCGTCTCTCCCTGAAGATAGCAATTGGGATAGATTACCGTATCCCGTCCAACTCGGACCGTTTTGTCAATGTACGTGGTTTTGGGGTCGACGATGGTCACACCATCGAGCATCATTTGGGTGAGCAATTCATTGCGCAGGATTGCATCGGCCTTCGCCAAATCGACCCGTGTGTTAATGCCCATCACCTCCGTGGGATCTTCCACCGCAAAGCCGTATACCCTTTTCCCCTGCTCATTGGCGATGGCTGCAATATCCGTCAGATAGTACTCCCCCTGAGCGTTGTCCGTCCTCACCTGCCCCAGTGCCTCAAAGAGAAACGGTGAATCTATGCAGTATATCCCGGCATTGACCTCTTTTATGGCCATCTCGGGAGGGGAGGCGTCTTTTTCCTCGACGATTCTCCCGACCCATCCCCCATCCATTCTCGCAATCCGACCATAACCAGCAGGGTCTTCCAAAATCGCCGTCATAACGGTGATGGTGCTGCCATTGCTCTTATGGGCATCGATACATTTCCTAACGGTATCCCTTTTAAGCAGGGGGACATCTGCACAGAGGATCAGGACTGTCCCCTTGAATCCCTTCAACTGGTCTTCGGTGCAGAGCACGGCGTGCCCCGTCCCCAAGGGATCTCCCTGGTCCACGAAGATCAGCCGGTTATCGGGGAAGTGGGCTCGGATTTTCTCCCCCTGGTACCCCACAACCACAATGGTCTTCCCCGAGTTTATGCCATTGAGGGAGAGGTCGATGGGATAGCCCACCATGGGAACACCCAATAAGGGATGGAGGACCTTGACGAGATCCGATTTCATCCGGGTTCCCTTGCCGGCGGCCAAGATAATGGTAGTAAGATCATCATTGCCCATTTTAACGGATTCCCTTCTTTGATCGGTATGTTGTGTAATATCAACCCATTATATCTCATTTCCGCCGCCAGTCAAGGTCAACTACCGCCTGCGCCCCTTTGGTCGTGCCCTTCCCCTCTTTTGTCTACCAGTTAAAAACCCCTGAAAGGCATCTCCCCCAACCCACCCGCGAAACATGTACTTGAATCAAAATGTAAACCGCTTAACCGCACGACAGCAGCACCACAGCACTATATTACCGCAGCACTGCATAACCGCAGCACCTTGCTGTTTTCCCTTGACAGACAATGACTCTTATATTATATATCCTGTAGCTTAATTGGTGCCGGGATAGCTCAGTCGGTAGAGCAGGGGACTGAAAATCCCCGTGTCGGTGGTTCGATTCCGCCTCCCGGCACCACTAAAAACCTTTTGATTCAAGGGGTTAGCTACTATTCTAGTTAACCTCTTTTTCATGCAAAAGGCCGATTGTAACCGTTTTGTAACCATTTTGCCTTCCCAGATATGCCTCTTGCTTTTGTGCCGCAAGGCGGAGGTCGTCGTCGCTAACGATGTTATAGCGCTCGAAAACTGACCTTGTCTTGTGACCGCTGATCATCATGACTACTCTTTCGGGTACTCCTGCCCTAACCATGTTCCTCACGGCTGTACGCCTAAGGTCATGAAATAAGCGAGGTCCAATCCTGGCCTTTTTGCAGGCTGTCTTCCATGCCTTATCAAAGCGCTGGATCTTGTCATCACCCTTCGCGTTCAAGAAAACAAAGGGAAGTAAATTGGGGCTTTTTGTCCTGCCCTTCCATTGGTGGCTCAGGATCTGCTTTAGCTCATTATCAAGGTAGACCGTCCGCCCTTCTCTGTTTTTGGTTTCGCCAGGATTCAGGGTGACAACCCCTTGGTCGCGGTTGACCTGGTTCCACGCCAGATTTGAGATCTCCGACAAGCGCCAGCCCGTTTTGTAGGCAAATGTTACAAACCCTTTCAGATAGCTAGGTAGGATATCCCGTAAGGCCAGAAAATCCCCATGCTCAAAGAATCCCTTGCGGATGTTGTCTTCCTTTAGCATAGGAATATAAGGAACATGGGCTACCTTTGGAGGTGTGCAACGAGCAGCTAGGTTAAACATCTTTTTTAGTGCAGCAAGTTCCCGGTTTATGCTGGCATTGGAGGTGCCTTCATCCATTCGCTTTTTAATGAAGGTCTTGATTCTTGGCGTGGTGATCTCTGTTGCCCTCATGCCTTCAAATTCCCGCAGGAGATGCCTTGCGCTTCGCTCAGCTTTAACAATCGTTCGCTTGTTGTTGATGCGGTAGTCGGTTAGGAAGTCTTCAACCAGTTCATCAAAACGAATACGGTCAAAGTAGATTCCTGGTAACTTCCCTTGAGAGATTTCGCCTTCTCTCATCCTCAAGAGCCTCTTGGCTATCTCTTGCTTATGGCTATGGGAAGATTCGGCATAGGGCTTGCCGTTCCGGTAATACTTTACCCAGTAGATCTTTCCTCGCCTGTAGATGCATCCCATTGCTACCCTCCTTTCCGGGA
>JAQYWG010000274.1 GCA_030145085.1 Thermodesulfobacteriota bacterium | reverse complement strand
ACTCCCTGAGGGGGGCGGATATGGTCTTCATCACCGCGGGTCTGGGGGGTGGTACCGGAACCGGGGGTGCTCCCATCATCGCGGAGGTGGCGAAGGAGATGGGCGCCCTCACCGTGGCCATCATAACCAAACCCTTCCTCTTCGAAGGCAAGAAACGAATGAAGCAGGCCGAGGAAGGACTCATCAATCTACGGATGACCGCCGATACGTTGATTACCATCCCCAACCAGAGACTCCTGGGCATCAGCGGAAAGAGCATGTCCCTGCTGGAGGCCTTCAAGAAGGCCGATGAGGTGCTGCTCCATGCAGCCAAAGGCATATCCGACCTGATCGCGTTTCATGGCCTCATCAACCTCGATTTTGCCGACGTGAGGACCATCATGTCGGAGATGGGAATGGCCCTAATGGGAACAGGCATCGCATCAGGTGATAACAGGGCGGTGGAGGCAGCCCAGAAAGCCATCTCCAGCCCCCTCCTAGAGGACATCTCCATCGAAGGTGCCAAAGGGCTTCTCATCAATGTTACCGGCAACTCCTCCATAACGCTCAACGAGGTCAACGAGGCATCGGTACTGATACAAAAGGAGGCCCATGAAGACGCCAATATCATATTTGGGGCCGTCATCGACGAAAAAATGGAAGAAGAGATACGGGTAACGGTAATTGCCACTGGTTTTGGCAGGATGGAGGAGCGAATGCTTCCCCACCTGAAAAAGGTGTCCCCCATTTCCTTTTCCCTCAGGGACAACCTGGAAGTCCCCACCTATTTGAGGAAGGAAAAGGAAAAGTCAAAGGAGGTGAAGCCCGAGGGATTTGATGAACTCTCCTCATGTGACGAGGAACAATATGACATCCCGACCTTTCTGAGAAAGCAAGCGGATTAACCCCAGTTTCCGGTGGGAAAGGGGCATCGGGGACTGACTCGATGGATTGCTCCCCCCGGCAAAAAAGGCCCCTTCTCCCCAGGGTGACCATGTCTTGGAAACTCATCCAGAGGGCAAAAAAACGGCTCTCAGAGGAAAGAGGAACCATCCGCAGGGAGTGGAGTGCGAAGACGACCTTTTGCCTCGCCTTCCCGAACCGGTACTACACCGGCATGTCCAACCTGGGGTTTCAAACCCTCTATCACCAATTGAACCAATTGCAGGACATCGTCTGCGAGAGGGCCTTTCTTCCCGACAGAGAGGAAATGCCTGAATATAGAAAGACGGACACGGCCCTCTTCTCCCTGGAATCACAAAGACCCCTCTATGATTTCGATATCCTCGCCTTTTCCCTTCCCTTTGAAAACGACTACCTCAACATCCTCACCATTCTGGAGATGGGCAAAATCCCTCTATTAAGGAAGTCCAGAAACAACTCCCACCCCCTGGTCATCGCGGGGGGGATCGCCGTTTTTCTAAATCCAGAGCCCCTTTCTGATTTCTTCGACTCCTTTCTCATCGGTGAGGGGGAAGAGGTCCTCCCGGAGTTCCTGAGATCCTACGAGGAAGCTAGATCCGAGGGCAAAGCTCGACGAGAGTTCTTGGAGAAAGCGGCGCCAATCAAGGGCGTATACATCCCCCAATTCTATCAGGTCCGGTATTTCAATGAAGGTCCGATCAAAAGCTTCATCCCCAAGGGCCACTATCCCAGGCGAATTCAAAAGAGGTGGGTGGGGAATATCAATCGCATCCATACCACTTCCACCGTATTCACCCCCCATACCGAGTTCAATGATATGGCTCTGGTTGAGGTTAATCGGGGTTGCCCCAGGGGATGCCGCTTCTGCGCTGGCTGCTTCATATACCGTCCCTTTCGCAATAGAACCCTGGAAGGTCTGAAAAAGGACATCCAGGAGGGGTTAACCCATGAGAGGCGCATCGGGTTGATGGGCTCGGCGGTTTCTGACCATCCCCAATTAAGGGAGATATGCCAATCCATCCTCGATCTAAAGGGAGCTCTCTCCATTGCCTCCCTTAGGGCGGATTCCATTTCCGAAGATCTCATCACATCCCTCAAGGCGAGCGGACATAAGACCATCTCCCTGGCCCCAGAGGCGGGCTCGGAGAGGCTCAGGCGGGTGATTAAGAAGGGAGTTGAGGAGACGGACTTGCTTCGTGCTGTGGAGACCATCGTAAAGGCGTCCATTCCCAATATCCGCCTCTATTTCATCATAGGCCTCCCTACGGAAACGGACCGCGACATCGATGAAATCGTGGGCCTCACCAGGCGAATAAAGCATATCTTCTTGAAGGTCGGCCGGGATCGAAAACGGCTGGGTCGGATCGTGCTCAGCATCACTCCCTTCATCCCAAAACCCTCAACCCCTTTCCAATGGGCCCCTTACGAAGAGATCAATTCGTTGAAGCGTAAGCTAAAGCTCATAAAAAATGAACTCCGCAGGGAGGGAAACGTCCAGGTGATACACGATCTCCCCAAGTGGGGATATATCCAGACGCTTCTATCCCGGGGAGACAGACGGGTGGGCAAGATCCTCTTGGCTGCACATTACAATGGCGGCAATTGGCGGAAGACTTTCAGGGAAATAAACCTCAATCCCGACTTCTATGTTCACCGCAAGAGGGATTTGGATGAAATCTTACCCTGGGACTTTATCGATCATGGGGTGGGAAAGGATTACCTGTGGGGGGAATACCTTGAGGCCTTGAGCCAAGGCAAGGAGTAGGAAAATATCCCATTGAAAAATTTCTCTCGCAAAGGATAAGATATCGACGATGGACGAGAAACGTCTATTACAAGAGTTGGAGGAGATAGCGGAGAAGCTCTCTATTGCGGTCCAGTACGATGATTTGCTGGGAATGGATTTCAAGGTTAAGGGTGGATTGTGTAACCTCAGGGGACAGAATGTAATCATCATGGACAGGAGAATGCCCCCAAGGGAGAGGATAGATCTTATGGTTCGGGTGCTGAAGAAGTTCGATCTCTCTCCCATTTTCATGAAGCCATATATTCGTCTCATCATAGAACGTACATCAGGGAGTTCGGACAAACCAATCCCTGAGCATGGACCTCATA
>JAQYWG010000273.1 GCA_030145085.1 Thermodesulfobacteriota bacterium | reverse complement strand
GGTCGGAATTCTCATGGCCTTGGTTCATCGGCGGAAAACGGGCAAGGGCCAGTATATCGACATCTCCATGCTTGATGGCGTCGTCTCCTGGCTATCACTGTTCGCCTCAAAATTCTTCGCCGATGGGGAAATTCCTGGACGAGGGGGAATGATGCTGAACGGGAAATTTCCCTGTTATCGAGTATACCGAACCAAAGACGATAAATATATTACCATCGGGGCGCTTGAGGAAAAATTCTGGAAAAACCTGTGCCGAGCGCTTGAAAGGGAAGACCTTATCCCCCATCAATACGCAACGGGCTCCCAAGGGGATGAGGTGGTAGCCCAACTGGAGAAGATCTTCCTCACCAAGACCAGGGATGAGTGGGCCGAATACCTGGAGGGCTTCGAGATTTGCCACGGCCCAGTCAACGACTTCCAGGAAACCTTCTCCGATCCCCAGGTCCTCCACCGGGGAATGATCCTGGAGATGAACCACCCGACGGAGGGCCGAACCAAACAGCTGGGATTCCCCATTAAATTCTCGGAAACCCCGGGTCGAGTCAGGCTCCCATCACCCGGCTATGGGGAGCACACCAGGGAGGTACTTCAGGATCTGGGATATTCCGAGGGAAATATTGAAACCCTCGAAAAATCGGGGATAATTTAACTTCCTCGCTTACCCGACCACACGAAGGCTAGAGATCTAAGAGACCCAGAGGAAAAATCGCGTGGGAACGGATGAAATGATCGTGAAGACCCACTGTGCAAGAATGGACCATGGCGGGTGTGGATTGCTGGTTCACGTCGAAAACGGGCGCATCACAAAGGTGGAGCCTGACCCCCATTCCTTCCTCAACCGAGGAACTATCTGCGCTAAGGGATTCGCACAGATCGAACGGATGAATCACCCCGATCGTCTCACCGTTCCCCTGAGAAGGGCGGGGGAAAGGGGGAGTGGCACATGGGAACCCATATCATGGGATAAGTCCCTGGATCTGATTACGCATAACATAGAGGAAGTGAAATCCCGGGATGGGGCCGAGGCCATCTGCTTTGCCCAGGGAACACCAAAGGGGCTTGAGCTCTTTTTGATGATCCGCCTGGCGAATCTCCTCAGAGCACCCAACCTCTCCACCCCTGGAAGCGTCTGTCACATGCCACGGGAGACGGCCTCCATCCTCACCTGTGGTTTCTTCCCCATTCCCGATTACGACCATCCTCCCTCCTGCGTGATGGTATGGGGGAGTAACCTCTTCCAGACGAACGAAGAAGGGGTGATAGGTTCCCAATTGAGAAGAGCCCTGGACAGGGGGGCAAGGCTCGTCGTCATCGATCCGAGAAAAACGGCCATTGCCAAAATGGCTGATCTATGGCTCCAACCAAGGCCCGGAACGGATTTGGCCCTGGCATTGGGCATGGTGAGTGTGATTGTGGATGACGGGCTCTATGACGGCGATTTCGTGGAGAAGTGGACCGTCGGGTTTGGTCCCTTGGTGCAGCACCTCCGCCGATATCCGTTAGAAAGGATATCCGAAATCACCTGGGTTCCCGAGGAGAAAATCCGAGAGGCGGCACACCTTTATGCGCAAACGAAGCCGGCATGCATTCAATGGGGAAATGCCCTGGAGCACAATGCCAATAGCATTCAATGTGCTCGCGCCCTCCTCATCCTCAAAGCCATCACCGGCAATTTGGACGAACCGGGGGGGAATGTTAGGCGTGAGGGCCCGCCCATCATGAAAACCGGCGCCCTTGTGCTCTCGAACCGATTTCCGGACAAAAAGGAGAAGATCCTGAGCGCTCAATTCCCCCTGGCGGCCATGATGGGTTTCGTCCCCTCGCAGAAGGTCACCAAGGCCATCCTTACCGGAAAACCGTATCCCATTCGGATGATGTTCATCCAAGGCGGAAACCCTCTTCTCAGCTATGCCAATTCAAGGGAGACTCACGAAGCCCTCGGGAAGTTGGATTTCCTGGCTGTTTCGGAGATCTTTCTAACCCCCACTGCTCAATTGGCAGATCTCGTCCTTCCGGCCGCCACGAACTTCGAATTCGACGATATCGGCCATTTAGGGCTCCCCCACGGCTTCATCCTGGCCAGGCCCAAGATCGTCGATCCACCGGAAGCGTGCTGGTCCGACTCAAAGATCATCAACGAATTGAGCAAGAGATTGGGTCTCTCCGAATTTTTCTGGCCCGATATGGGGCAGTGCCTGGACGAGATATTGAGGCCTGCAGGCTTGGCCTTTGAGGACTTCAAGGAGATGGGCATACTGAGGGGGAGCTGGGAGTGCAGGAGCTACGAAAAGAACGGGTTCAAAACCCCATCGGGAAAAGTTGAGATCTATTCCCAGAGGTTAAAGGATTGGGGGTTCGATCCCCTCCCCTCTTACCGGGACGTCCAAGACCCTCTTGAGAGCAAAACTGACTCTTCAGAGAAATATCCCTTCATCCTCACCTCGGCCAAGGATGCCTTCTCCTTCCACTCGGCGTATAGGAATATCGCCTCACTGAGGCGGCTCTCCCAGGATCCCATCGTTCTCATGCATCCGGATGCGGCTTCCCAACGGGGAATCCGAGAAGGTGACTGGGTGGCCATCCATACAAAACAAGGATCGATTCAGCAAAAAGCCGCCCTCTCCCCGGATCTGGATCCCCGGGTATTGATCGGAAGTATCGGGTGGTGGTTTCCGGAGAGAGGTGACCTGGAGCTCTCCGGATGGAAGGAGGCCAACTTCAACGTCTTGACCAGCAGTAACCCGCCCTTTGACCCGACCATAGGCACCCCGAACCTGAGAGCCATTCCCTGCCAGATCTCCAAATCCAGCGGTTTTTAAAAACGATCTTTTCCCTCCAACCCTAGGCTAATCCTGACGCTTCTTCCACTGGAGCTTTCTTTTCTTGAGAAAGGCTTCGAAATAAAAATGGCTTCACAAAAAAAATGGGTGATCCCTAAAGAGTAATAAAACATCGATTATGGGTAAAGATTTTACTTTCCAAAGGAATATCTATTCTCGGTCTTCCCGTACCGCAACTCATATGTTTATCTGAATCTT
>JAQYWG010000272.1 GCA_030145085.1 Thermodesulfobacteriota bacterium | reverse complement strand
ATAAATTCGATAACGAATTTATTTACTCAGGACTTAGTGCTGAGTAAGCAAATGCGTAAACTTAACATCTTTAAATACGTTACAGTAGTTGCGAATCGAAGCACTAAGTAGGGATGTCCCTCTTTCCCGGCCAGAGCGGAATAGCCTAAATTGTGGGGATTAGGTCTAAGGCCCACTCCTTGAAAGGGAGGAGAGAATGTCATTATATGAAGAGTTAGTGAAGTCAGTTCAGCGGGGAGATTACACGGGGACCAAGAACCTGATAAAAGCACTTCTCGATAAAGGAAAATCTCCGGACGAGATTATTGAAAAAGGCATCGTCGTGGCTTTGGATGTTATCGGGAAACAGTTCTCCGCAGGGGAATGCTACATCCCCGAAATGCTCGTTGCCGCAAGGGCATCGCAGAAGGGCCTGGACATCCTGAGCCCACTATTGGTAAAGATGGACTATAAACCGAGGGGAAAGGTTGTCATAGGGACTGTGAGGGGGGATCTTCACGATATTGGGAAGAACATCGTAGCCATGATGCTCAAGGGTACGGGATTCCACGTTATTGACCTTGGCTTCGATGTGGGGCCTGAAAAATTTGTTAAAGCTCTTGAGACTGAAAAAGCCCAGATCCTGGCCATGTCATGCCTTCTTACTACCACCATGATCTCCATGGAGAACGCGATGGATGCCCTTCGAGAAGCTAATCTCTATGGCAAGGTTAAGGTAATGATCGGCGGACCACCTACAACGGACGATTTCGCCAAGGAGATCGGAGCCGATTTCAGGGGTAAAGATGCATACGAGGCTGTTGAACAAGCCAAGCGCTTTGTTTCTTAGCTAAAATAATGCCCCTCAAACAAACTGGTCCAAACAGAAGGAGATCTGGTGGAGGTGAAACGAAGGGAGCGCTCCCAGCTCTCACACGCCAAATCTTGCTGCCCATCTCATATGGTTACAATTTCGTGTATTGACCTTTCCTCAAAGCATAGATTCCCACCACGGTAACGTCTTCATCGGCAAGGAGTTGCTCTACCCGATCCCTTTCCTGACAGGAAAACTCCAGAGCCATGCCGCAGTCAGAGCTGATTTCACGGGGCACCGGTATCACGTCGATCGCGAGCCCTGCCCCCTTGAGGATCTTCTCCCCCTTTATGACGTAGTGTATCGCCTCCAGCACCGCAGCGCATCGCTCAGAGGCTTTTAAATTTGCAGAACCTTCATTTTTTCCCATCTGGCACTAGCAGTAGTCAAGTGGACATCACATAATTCAAGGGAGACAAAAGAAAATTCCGTCTACGGAATTGTAGCGATTTCCCTCAGTGCTTCAAGGACCTGACCGACCTCTTCATAGGTGTTGAAATACCCCATGCTTAGCCGAACCGTTCCGTGGGGGAATGTCCCAATGGTTTTATGGGTTCCGGGGTTACAGTGGAGCCCTACCCGGGTCATGATCTCAAACTCCCTGTCGAGGCGATATCCTACTTCCGAGGCCTCCCTCCCCCTCACATTAATGGAGACTGTAGGGGTCTGTTCGGAGGGGTTCCTCGGACCATACACGGTGATTTCCTCGATATCCTCCAAGCATTCCAGGAGAGATTGCGTAAGCCTCATCTCATGCTGTCGGATCTCATCGACCCCCTTATTCAGGATAAACTTCACTCCTTGGCCCAATCCTGCAATGCCCGCGGTGTTGGGCGTTCCGGACTCGTACTTATCGGGTAGGAAATCGGGATGATCCCACGATTCTGATTTACTTCCGGTTCCTCCCAGTCTGAGGGGTTTCAGATCAATCCCTTCTCGAACGAACAACCCTCCTGTTCCCTGGGGGCCATAGAGACTTTTGTGACCGGTGAAAGCCAGTAAATCGATGCCCATTTGTTCAATATCGATGGATACTGCACCGGCAGACTGAGCGGCATCCACCAGGAATGGAATGTTCCCGGATATCTTACCGATCTCCTCCAACGGGGCAATAGTTCCCACGACGTTGGATGCATGGTTGACGGCGATGAGTCGGGTATTTTTCCTGATCGACTTCCTTAGGGCATCCGGATCAATGTATCCCTCTTCCGAACTCGGAACAATCGTTAAGTCGATAATTCCTTTCTTGAGGAGATACTTGAGGGGGCGCATCACGGAATTGTGTTCCATAGATGGGGTGATTACATGATCACCTTCGGTTAAAAGCCCCAGGATGGCCAGATTCAGGGCATCGGTGGCATTAGATGTAAAGATGAGTCGTTCTGATCGGGGGACGTTAAATAGGTGGGAGAGATTCTCCCTTGCCTCAAAAATCAGGCGGGCCGCTTTCAGGGATAGACTGTGGCCTGACCGCCCCGGACTTGATCCAATGCGAAGGTAATAATCCCGCATGGACTCCACTACTTCCGGTGGTTTCGGGAAACTCGTACACGCATTGTCAAAATAGATCATTGGCTCCCTCAACAAGTGGTCCCTTCGACGACTGAGCAGTCGCCGATTATTTTATCCCCCTTTGGAGGTCATTACAACGAGACTGGCTACGGTTTTATTACCCGATCCGCTTCCATCAAAGAACTCGCGATATCAAACATGTTGGTAACAAGGCCCACTGCGAGTTTGTCCTTGAGGTGATAGTAATCGAGGCAGGTTCCACATGACAGGACTAAGATATTCATGGCTTCCAGTTCCCTTATCGATTCGATGGCATCTGATCCCTCTGTGGTGAGTTTAACTCCTGAATTGACAAATATGAGTTTCTTGGGCTTGGGACTGACGTCCTTCAGGGTCTTCAAAAAGGCCCGGATAAGGATGCTCCCGAGTTCCTGGTCCCCAGCTCCCATATGATCCGCACTGACATAGACAACCACGTTGGGCTCTGAAGAAGACACAGCCATTTCCCCGGCTAATACGCCAGGACTAACCTCGCACGGGTAACCCTTCACAATATTCACCAAATAACTCTCGTCTCGCTGATCGATTTCCACCTCGCACCCCTGGCTCCTGGCAAATCGCTCCACGTTATCACGGGACGTGGGATTGTCGACGATCACCGTCAAAATCCCCTCCTGCAATGACTCAAGCTCTCGCTTTGTCAT
>JAQYWG010000271.1 GCA_030145085.1 Thermodesulfobacteriota bacterium | reverse complement strand
GTACAAGGCCCCACCCGTATGACTGCAGCACCGCAGCACTGCAACACTCTATAATTTCGCGTTCAGAGCCTTATTTTCCCAGTTTTCAAAGATCTCCGTTCCCGTCGAGGCGCAACCCCATATTCGGTTCGGCCCACTACGGCGGATTCAGAGGGGTATGTTTCCGTGTTTTTTGGGTGGATTGGAATCGACTTTATTCTTCAACATCTCTAAGGCACTGATAAGCTTAGGCCTCGTTTCCTCGGGTCGAATTACTTCATCGATATAACCCAGTTCTGCCGCCCTGTACGGATTGGAGAATTTTTCCTCATATTCGTTCAGCAGCTCCTGACGTATCTTTTTCGGATCTTTGGCCTTATCGATTTCCTTTTTGAAAATGATTGGCACGGCCCCCTCAGCACCCATCACAGCGATCTCCGCGGTGGGGTAGGCATAATTGATGTCACCCCGCAAATGTTTGCTGGACATCACACAGTAGGCCCCTCCGTAGGCTTTCCTGGTGATCACGGTAATCTTTGGTACCGTGGCCTCCGAATAGGCAAAAATGAGTTTGGCACCATTTCTGATGATTCCCCCGAATTCCTGGGCAGTCCCCGGGAGGAAACCGGGAACGTCCTCAAAGGTGATAATGGGAATGTTGAATGCATCCAGAAATCGCACAAAGCGGGCCCCTTTTATGGAAGCGTTGATATCAAGACACCCGGCAAGCCAGTTAGGTTGGTTGGCAACGATCCCCACCGGCATTCCGTTGAGCCTCGCGAACCCGACGACGATATTTCTGGCGAAATACTTATGAACCTCGAGGAAACGATGGTCATCCACAACACTGTGGATGATTGTTATGATGTCGTAGGGCTTTCTGGGATCACCCGGGACAACCTTCTTGAGGGAACTGTCGGTTCCCTGAGGGTCATCCGTGCAGTCAGTGGATGGGGGTTTCTCCCTGTTGTTTTGCGGGAGATAACTGAGAAGCTGCTTTACCATGTGGATCGTGTCTTCTTCATCCTCCCCCGCGAAATGGGCAACCCCACTCTTAATATTGTGGGTCATCGCCCCCCCCAGCTCTTCATTGGTTACGTCTTCATGGGTTGCGGCCTTGACCACTTTGGGCCCCGTGATGAACATATAGCTGCTTTTCTTGCTCATGAAGACGAAGTCGGTGAGGGCAGGGGAATAGACGGCACCTCCAGCACAGGGTCCCAGGATGACCGAAATTTGGGGAATAACCCCAGAGGCCAAGGTATTTCTCAGGAAGATATCGGCATATCCCGCGAGGCTTCCTACCCCTTCCTGTATCCTTGCTCCCCCCGAGTCGTTGAGGCCGATAAGAGGGGCCCCATTCTTCAACGCCAATTCAATTACCTTACATATCTTTTCGGCCACGGTTAAACTCAGCGTTCCCCCTAATACGGTGAAATCCTGGGAGAATACGAAGACCAACCTCTCATTGATTTTCCCATATCCGGTTATAACGCCATCGCCAAGAAATTTCCTCTCCTCCATGCCGAAATTCCTGCACCGATGGGTTACAAAACGATCGAGTTCCACAAAGGTTCCCTTATCTAGGAGTAGGTTGAGCCTTTCCCTGGCCGTCAGTTTTCCTGCTTCATGCTGTTTTTCAATGCGGTCCCTCCCACCGCCCAAGAAAGCCGCTTGGTTTCGTCCCTCCAGTTCTTTCCTCATCTCCTCGGTCCCCATAGGCTATTCCCCCTCTGTTGTGGGTATCACGCATTCTTCTTTAACTCCCCTTTCAATATCTCTTGCACTACGGAATAGGGATTGGTTTTTCTCCTTTTCAGGTCATCGATGATTTTATCCAGTCTCTTATCCTTTATCAGCCTCTCCACGATCGTATCCCTCAACTCGCTGTCGAGTATGCAGAGGAATTCCCATTTCGTCCTTTCCAGAATTTTCCTCTCGAAGTGATCGCTGGCCATGAGCTTCTCTCTGTGTCTGTACATTCCATAGACTAATTCGAAGATCCCCTTGCCCAGGAGAGCTTCAGTCTTAAAGATGAGAGGCGTCCAATCATCCTCCCTCTTAGGACTCATTTCCAAGGTAGCCCGCAGTTCCCTCTCTAGCCTGTCCGCCCCTTCCCTCTCACACTTGTTAATCGCAAAGATATCCCCGATTTCCAGTATTCCTGCCTTAATGGCCTGGATATCATCCCCCTGCCCGGGGACCAATACCACGACGGAGGTGTGGGCCGTATTGACGATATCAACCTCGTCCTGGCCGACTCCAACGGTTTCCACGATGATGATATCCTTGCCCAGGGCATCCATGACCTTGATGATGTCATTGGTCGATCGAGATAAGCCCCCTAGGCTTCCCCTTGTCGCTAGGCTTCGGATGAATACCCCATTGTCGATGCTGTGCCTCTGCATGCGAATCCGGTCTCCCAAAATGGCCCCTCCAGTAAAAGGGCTTGTTGGGTCCACGGCGACGATCCCGACAGTTTTTTCCTCCTTCCGGAAGATTTCCACGGTCTTGTCTACCAGGGTGCTCTTTCCGGAGCCGGGAGGGCCCGTTA
Source organism: Thermodesulfobacteriota bacterium (assembly GCA_030145085.1). Lineage (GTDB taxonomy): Bacteria > Desulfobacterota > BSN033 > WVXP01. The sequence continues at coordinate 544 of JAQYWG010000271.1, read as the reverse complement.
TCCCGATAATGTAAGCATTTCCCGTTTTTGGGTAGATCTTCTTGAGTTCTTCCATGGCGTTGGGCATGCGATCATCGATGTCCCTCATCAGCCTGGAAGCTGCCCTGATATCGCCCCGAAGGATTTCTTCCGCCAAACTCATGCGTCACCCGTTGGTATAAGGTCTGTCTGGTTTGTCTAGTCTGTTTGGTTCTTTTCGTTCATCTTGTTGACCAGATAGACCAAATGAACCATAGAGACCAGATCAACCAGAAATGCGCTCCCCATTCCCCTTTTTTGGAATATCTATAAAGCCCTTCCGGGAACACCGATATGTCTCGCGATGACGATCCTTTGGACTTCCGAAGTTCCCTCGCCGATGTCCAGAAGCTTCTGATTTCGGTAATGCCTCTCGACGGGATATTCCTTCATTAAACCGTATCCCCCATGGAGTTGAACGGATTGGTTGGCAACGCGATGATACGTTTCGGAACAGACCAATTTTGCCATGGCCGATTCTTTGGAGAAGGGGCGTTTATTGTCGGCAAGCCAGCAGGCCTTATAG
>JAQYWG010000270.1 GCA_030145085.1 Thermodesulfobacteriota bacterium | reverse complement strand
CTCCTTTCTACTCTCTACTGTTTCTCTATTGCACCTAACAGGCCTTATGACTCCTGGCCGGAGGGATGAGCAGAATTTGAAATTCCCTTTTGAATTAGGCCAAAAGCAGATTTGGGCCCTTATTTCGGTATTACCCGGTGACAGCAATTACGCCAATCTCAACTAAGAACTCTTCTTTCACTAAACCCGTTATCACACAAGCGCGGGCAGGAAAACCTTCGGGGAAATATTCTCGATAAACCTCGTTCATTTCCCCAAATTTGGAAACATCGGTCAAGAACACATGGGCCAAAACGACATCTTCCATCTTCGCACCCGCTTCTTCTAAACACGCTCGAACATTTTCCAAAACCTGTCTTGTCTGAGCCTTGATGTCGCCCTTGCCTGTGAGCTCTCCTTTCTCATTAAGAGCTACCTGCCCTGCTGTAAAAACCATATTTCCCTTTTTTACGGCAGGTGAATACGGAGCAAAGGGCTTTTCCCATCCCTCGGGTATGATGATTTCCGGTTTCATTTGGTAATACCTCCCTTCATTTTTGTCGTTTTTGAAAAGCCGTGGGTGCTCGCCATGAGGGCCCCTCTTCTCCACAATCATTCCGTGTAGGAAGAAGAGGTAACTCGCCAAGGAATCAATGGTCGTCGGCATATTATATGAAGATCGCGCTTTGACACAGTCCTTCAGGGACAAGGAAATAAAATAATAGACCATAACATTACGATACTTTTCTTGGCCCAGGATGATTTCAACATATCCTCCTTCAGGTCTGCGGGGTATCTCTGGGGTCCGACAATTCCTCCAGTAGTTTAGGAAAGATCCAACACAACACTGAGGTTTTCACCGAAGATCTTACTCCGCAAGTTTTCATCCGTTACTCCCGCCTTCACTGACCCTACCGGGTCCGTATCTGCCATATCATACGGATAATCTGTCCCCATGAAAACGTGCCCCTCTGGCATGATCTCCAGTACGAAGCGAAGCGTATCGGCCCGGAAGGTAATGGTATCCACGTAGAAGTTCCTCAGGTAGTGATGGAAGGGATGTTTGCAGTGCTCCTGTGCCTCGGGGCGAACCGACTGGCCGTGTTCCAAACGGCCCACTAGAAAAGGCAGTACGCCACCGGCATGGGACAGACAGATCTTTAGCTTGGGATAGCGGTCCAGCACACCTCCAAACACCAACTGTGCTGCCATCGCCGCGGATTCCAGCGGGTAGCCAAGGAAGTTCACCAGGTAATACTTGCCGATCCGCTCGGTGCCCGCGGGGTTGTTCGGATGGATGAAAATGGGGATATCCAACTCCTCCACGGTCTCGAAGAATGGCTGAAACTGCTCCTCATCAAATCCCTGGCCATTGATGTTGGAGCCGGTCACCACTCCCCGCAATCCCAGCTCTTTGACGGCGTACGTAAGTTCCTTTGCCGCACGTTCGACATCCTGGAGGGGTACCGTGGCCAGGCCGACAAGATGCTCAGGGTGTTGACGGACCCCCCGGGCCGTGTATTCGTTGACCATACGGGCCAATTCCAAAGCCGCGGCGGGCTCCGCCCAATAGAAGAACATCGTTTGGGTTGGTTGCATGATCGCAAAATCCATGCCTGCCGCCTTCAGGTCAGCAATATTTTCCTCGAAATCGCTCATCTTCCGGTCCCACTCCCCACCCTTCAGGCGGTTAATCTCCTCGGATCTTCCCTCGATGCTCGAGGGATAAATGTTAACCGATCTGGCCGCATCCAGCTTGCTCCCGGCCGTCACTGCCTCCAAACAGAGCACGTGTCGATGGCCGTCAATCTTCTTTCCATCCATTACATTCCTCCTCTATTTTATATTCGAAAGGGAAATTCCTCCGAGCTTATTGCTTCCCCCGCAAGGGAAAATCGTCCAAGATAGGGGGGGTGGATTCGATATAGCTATTGATAGGATTGTGAGAGTGGGGGATGGCTGAAGTCTATGGGCTCATTATTGTGTCTATTTTAACTTTGTTACGATTGCCTGTCCCCTGCTTGATGACCTCTTTCCCCACTGACCCAAATTATTCTCCTAAAAGAATTCTTTTCGGAGAAGTCTGACCATACGACCCTATCTTGCTGACTTTCGGGTCTTCATCTTAGAGACAAGTCTATAGACATCTTTATATGTATTTATCCAACCGGTCCTGAATTTCTCGTAATGGGCGGATTCGCCCTCTTTTAAGGCAAGTTCATTCAGAATCACGTAACATGTAGTGAGGTTCGAAGAAATAATAACCTTTCTCAATTCATCAAGCTCTGGTGATAATGATTTGAGTTCCATATGCAAACTCCTTTCCTATTAGCCCCTGATTTTAGCCCCTGATTTCATTTATTAATATCAATGCCTGGCCCCCTTCCCTTCACAACGATCCAAACGATATTAACGATCTAAACCAAACAAACCCAAGAGACTCGGGGAGCTCCAGGCAGCTTTCTCATTGACTCCCTTTAAGATTTTGTGTATCCTTTGTAAATAGATTTAATGGGGGATCGTTCAGCGGAAGGACAACGGACTCTGACTCCGTCAACCCAGGTTCGAATCCTGGTCCCCCAGCCACTGAAAGCCAAGGGTTAGCTGGGATTCTGGCTATCTTTTTTTCTTTGAAAATCATGAATTGTGCCCGAAATTGTGCCCGTCTGTGCCTGCTGGTAGGCTTCTCGTTTGGCTGCTGCAAGCCTTAAATCGATGTCACTGACAATATTGTATCGCTCAAAAACACTCCTGGTCTTATGACCAGTAACCATCATGGCTACCCTTTCCGGTATGCCTGACCTGACCATATCACGGGCTGCGGTGCGGCGGAAATCGTGAAATAATCTTTTTCCGAGCCCAGCTTGTCGACAAGCCTTGTCCCAGGTCTTACGGAAGGCTCTTATTCTATCGTTTCCGTCTCTATTTGGGAAAACATATGGGATTAGCCTTTCGCTTTCCTTCCTGGCCCCCCATTGGCGATCAAAAATCTCTTTCAGCTCCTCATCGAGATAAACCGTTCTGCCCTCTTTATTCTTTGTGTCACCCACTTCAAGCCTCACGATGCCTTGTGCAAGGTCTACCTGGTTCCATGTCAGATCGGTTATTTCTGACACTCTCCATCCTGTCTTGTAG
>JAQYWG010000026.1 GCA_030145085.1 Thermodesulfobacteriota bacterium | reverse complement strand
AAGGAGATGCTCGATTTGGTTGGCCTGTATGATTGGAGGGAGAACTACCCCGCTCAGCTCAGCGGGGGCCAACAGCAGCGGGTAGCCCTGGCCCGTGCCCTTGCACCCAATCCCAGCGTCCTGCTTCTCGATGAGCCCTTGAGCGCACTGGATGCGAAAATCAGGGTGAGACTGAGGGCCGTGATCAAACGGCTCCAACAGGAACTGGGCATTACCATGATCTACGTTACCCACGATCAGGAAGAGGCCCTGGCCATTGCCGATCGGGTCGTGGTGATGGAGCAGGGAAAGATCAAGCAGGAAGGAACCCCCTCGATATCTATAAATTCCCCACATCTGGCTTTGTGGCGGATTTCGTTGGGACGTCGAATTTTATTAAAGGGAAGCGCACGAGGGATAAGGTGCGATTGAAGGATTGGGAGTTTCTCGTTTCGGGCATAGAGACCATGTCCGCAGAAGAAATCTATTTAGCCATTCGACCCGAAAAGGTTGAGGTGATGAGGCCGGGGGAAACACGAGAGGCAATGGAAAGATCAAACCTCACCCATGGGAGGATAGAGGTGGTCACCTTTTTGGGGGCAGTAGTGAGATTGGTGATATCAATGGATGGGGAGGAGATCATATGCGACATGGTCGAGAAGGATTTTGAACTGAAAAAGCTGAACCGGGGAGATTCCGTAGACCTCTACTTCCCTCCGGAGGCATTCCTGGCCTATCCATCATCCTCCGAGGAGGAATAACGTCTTAATACCCCAATGGTTCAATATGGATAAAGCAGGTATGGATCTATACGCTCAACCCTCAACAAAACTGAAGGTCGATAAGTTCATCGTGATCGTCGTTACGGTCTGTGTCGGGGTCGCCCTCGTATTCTTCATGCTCTTTCCCATCGGCACCATCCTGTGGACGAGCTTCATAAAGGAGGGGAGCTTCACCTTAGAGAACTATTTCAAGTACTTCCAAAACCCCCGCATCTCACAGTCCTTGTACAATAGTCTCTATGTGTCCATCATCACCATGGCTATCACCACCATCCTGGCCTTCTTCTATGCCTACGCCCTTCAGAGAACCACCATCAGGGGGAAGGGCTTCTTTTACATCATCGCCTTCATGCCCCTGATCGCCCCCTCAATTATGCAGGCCCTCGCGCTCATCTTTCTTTTTGGCCGGAACGGCCTCATTACCGCCCATCTCTTGAAAATCTCCTGGTCCATCTATGGGGCTCCGGGGATAATCGCCTCGGAGGTCTTATACTGCTTTCCCCATGCGGTGGTCATCCTCTATACCACCCTCTCCGCTGTTGACACCAGGCTGGATGAAGCGGCCCAGAGCTTGGGTGCATCCCCCCTCAAGGTCTTCTGGAAGGTGACGGTGCCCTCTGCAAAGTACGGACTGGTGAGCGCCGCAGCCTTGACCTTCAATTTGACGATAACGGACTTTGGAAACCCCGTGGTCATCGGAGGGGATTATAACGTCCTTGCCACGGAGATTTACTCCCAGGTCACCAACCTCTTCCGGTTCGATCTGGGAGCCACCATCAGCGTTATCCTCTTGGTACCCTCGATTTGCGCCTTCCTCATCAACTACTATATCAGCAAGAGGAGCTTTGCCCTCATCAGCGGCGCCGCGAGGCCATTTCTCCAACCCTCCCGCAAATTCAAAAAGTGGGGGTTTACGATTTACTGTGGGCTGATCACCTTCGCCATCATGTTGGTCTTTGCAACGGTTATCCTGGGTTCCTTTGTGAAGGTTTGGCCCTACGATTGGACCCTTACTCTGAAGCACTATCACTTTCCATCATTGGGCGGATATGCATCCATTTGGACCAGTTTCAAAGTATCATTCTTTGTGGGGCTCTTCGGGGCCTTTTTCACCCTCATTGCAGGATATATCGTGGAAAAGAAAAAGCCCTTCGGCGTTGAGTTTCTCTACCTTTTGTCCGTTATGCCCGCTGCTATACCGGGGCTTGTGATGGGGTTGGGGTACATCCTCGCATTCAACTACCCAATCTTTTTCTTCTATGGGACATCGTCGATTATCGTAATCTGTGTCGTCGTTTGTAACTTTACCTTGGGAACCCTCTCCAGTGTGGCGAATTTGAAGAATATCGACCCGTCGGTTGAGGAGGCTGCCATAAGCCTCGGGGCCGATTCGGTAAGGACCTTCGTCAGGGTAATCTTCCCCCTCTCAATGGTCGCCTTCGTCCAGAACTTCATCTACTTCTTCATGAGGGCCATGACCACTATCAGCGCCGTGATTTTCCTCGTCAGCGCCACCGTCCATCTGGCTGCCATAGAGATCATCCAGCTGGATAACGATGGCTGGACGGCCAGTGCCAATGCCATGACCACCTGCATAATCGCCATTGTTGTGGGCATGTTGGTAGTCTTGAGGCTTTTGGCCGGAAATAAGGGCTTTGCCGGGTTTGGCGGAGCCACGAGCACACCTTCTGGATAAAACAATTTCATGGGTTTATTCGGTTTATTGGGTTTCTGGAGAAAATCAGGAAATTCCAATACGGAAGGGTTGACAAATTTTTTTTCATCAGTTATTGTATAGACAGGTAGTCAGCTAATCACTTTGATCAAGCTCATGTCCGAGATCGTCGATTTCAACAGCCCCATCCCCAGATACCTCCAGATCAGCAATTGGCTTGAGGAGATGATTCGTAAGGGCCGATATAACGTCGGCGAACGGTTGCCCTCCGAATCCTCCCTTGCGGATATCTGCGGCGTGAACCGTAATACGTTGAGACAAGCCATCTCCGAACTTGTCGTAAAGGGGCTCATCTCAAAGAGGAACGGCATCGGTTCATTCATCAGTGCGAAGGATCAATCATCGGTCAAATATACCCTTCAGAATATTTCCAGCTTCACGGACGATATGCTGAGCATGGGGATTACCCCTGAGACCAAAATCCTGAGCCAAGAGGTGGTTGAGGCGGATGGGGAGCTTGCGGAAAAGCTCATGCTGGGAAGGGATAGCCGGGTGATCCTGACCAAACGCCTCAGGTCTGGAAATGGCATTCCTCTGGTCATCGAACGAAGTTACCTTCCCTACGGGGAATACAAATCCCTGTTGGGGATGAGACTTACAGGATCCCTCTACCACGTCCTTACGGAGAAATTCGGAACAGAGCTCCACCGGTCTATCCAGACCTTCAGGGCTGTAGCCCTCGCTCGGGAGGACGCGATATTACTCGATGTGCCCCCTAAATCTCCGGGCATCTTTCTCGAAAGTATCATCTACGATTCCAAAAGCGTTGCCGTCGAGGTATTGCATGCCCATCACCGCGGGGACAAGTACGTCTTCCAGGTCGAATCGGGACAGTTCAGATACAATGTCAGGGATGTGAAAAAACCAGCGTAAAACTTCCCTGTTGTCAAAACAAGGAGCCGAGAAATGGAAGAGATAAGTAAATTCTTAGTGCCCTGGATCGATGATATACAGGTCTATTCCACTGATGACCTGGTGTTGGTCTGGGCCGATCCGGAGATAGGGAGGATGATGCTCAATGAAAACCCCCTTGGGCCTTCCGAGAGGGTTACGAAGGCGGTGCATGAGGCAGCTCGGTTGGGTAACCGTTACCCGGATAACGGCCCCCGTTTGCGTGGGAAGATCGGGAAATTTTATGGGTTGGGGCCGGAGAATGTCTATCTGGGCAATGGATCCTCGGAGATGATCGATAACGTGATGCGCCTTTTCGTTGCTCCGGGTGATGAGGTGATCATCCCCAATCCGGCCTTTTCCCTCTTTAAGGTTCGGGTTACAACGGCCGGGGGGAAACCGGTTTTAGTGGACATGAAAATGACTGCGGAAGGGGGGTTACAATATGACACCGAGGCCATGCTGAAGGCAATTACATCGAGGACAAAGGTATTCATCATCTGTACCCCCAACAACCCCTCTGGGAATTTCATACCGGAAGAGGATCTGATCCGCTTCCTGGAAACGGGCATTCCCGTCTTCATAGATGAGGCATATCTGGAATATCATCCGGAGCAACCCTCAAATGCACCCCTGATTAAGCAGTACCCCGACAATGCCATGGTCTCCCACACCATGTCAAAGGCCTTTGGTATGGCGGGGATTCGGTTTGGTTACCTGCTGGCTTCCGAGCAAATGATCGGTTACCTCCGCAAAATCCAGCTACCGTGGAGCTTGGGGCTCCTCTCACTGGCGGCTGGGGAGGCAGCTTGGGATGAAAAGGAAGAAGAGCTCAGGAAAAAGGTGGAGTTCAACCGCCGTGAGATCGGCTACATCTGGGAGGAACTTTCGGGAATTGAAGGACTTCACCCCTTCTACTCTTATGGCAACTATATTCTGGTTGACCCCGGAGATACCGGTGTCAAGGGAAAAGACGTGGTGGATTTCGTCTTCCAAGAGACAAAGATCATGATCAAGGCCTACTCGCTGCCGGGGGGAAGACAGGGGTTTCGCCTCAGCTTGGGAAACCAGGAGCAAAACCGATCCTGCGTGGGGGCCATCAAGAAATTCTTCAAAACCAGGTCTCAAACCTTCTGAAATCCTAATATCCAAGGGGAGGAATGCACTATGGCCGAGAAACACATACTGGAAAAGATAGCCGAGGTAAACCCGAATGCGGAGATTTGGTGGGACTCATCACCGCTCATCTACAGAAATTGGGCGGAAGAGATGGTGGGCAAAGCCCCTGATGGAAAGAAGGAGATTTGGAGCGAACAGTTGAAGCGCTTATTCGATCCCGAGAATTCCGGGGCGACATTTTTTCGGGGTGTGACTACAAATCCCCCCCTGAGCTTCAGTGCAATCAAGGACGATCCCCAATTTTGGGCGAACTTCGTCAAGGAGCTGATAAGGGCAAATCCGGAAAAAGGGGTCGAGGAAATCTTCTGGCTCACCTACAAGGAGGTGGTCAAGAGGGGTGCGGAATTTTTCCTGCCCATCTGGGAGAAATCGGACCACAAACATGGGTATCTCTCCGGTCAGGTAGACCCACGTTATCTCTTCGAGACCGAAAGAATGTTCGCCCAGGCCATGGATCTATCCCAGCTCAGCCCCAACGTTATGATTAAATGCCCTGGTTCTCGAGAGGGATATGAGCTTATTCGAAGGTTAACGGCCCGCGGGATAGCTACGAATAATACTTTGGCCTTTACCGTTCCCCAATTCATAGCGTGCATGGAAGCGGTTCAGGAGGGGCTGAAGATTGCGAGAAAGAATCATGTCGATCTCTTTCGATGGCGCTCGGTGATAACCCATATGTCTGCACGGTACGGAACCCTGGGCGACCTCAAGAGCCAAGCGGAAGCCCGAGGTATCGAGCTGAGCGAGGCCGATGTGCGGTGGGCGGAGTTGTCCATCTTCAAGAGGGGATATGGGATATTGCAGGAGAAAGGGTATCCCAACAAGATGCTCATGTGCAGCATGCGGATCAGCCCTCCCACCGATGATGGAACCGTAGCCAGTTGGCACGTAGATAAAGTAGCCGGGGGCGATATCGTTTACACCGTTCCCCCAAAATACATCGCGCAGTTGATGGAGGTCGAGGATCGGCTGAGGCCCTTCGATCCGGAAGCCATCCATGAACCTCCGCCTCAGAAAACCCTGGATAAGCTGCTCAGGCTCCCCTATTTCGCAAAATCCTACGAGCCGGAGGGAATGGTACCCGACGAATTCAATCAACATGCTGCACTGATCGCAACAGCAGCCGAATTCTCAGGGGCAACCCGTGGAATGGTCGATTTCGTCGCACAACAGTTCCAAGCAGAAGGGAAGATGTAGCAATCCCAATTTTACCAATTTTGATTCAGCAGGAGGTAACGTGCATGACCGGAGATGACACCCTGAAGGAAATCGAAGAGGCTATTGTCCGTGGGAATAAGGAGCGAAGTGCTCAATTGGTCGAAGAGTCGCTCAGTAGGGTAGACCCACTCAGCATCATCCAAGGGGGAATGATGCCAGCCATGGAAAAGATAGGGGATCGATTCAGCTGCGGGGAGATATATCTTCCCGAGTTGTTGATGGCGGCCGAGGCCTGGGACGGGGCCATGAAATTGTTGAAACCCAAGATGCTGGAAGCCGGAGAAAGTATCGGGAATATAGGGACGGTGGTCATCGGAACCGTTCAAACCGATGTCCATGAAATTGGAAAGAATATCGTGGCAACCCTCCTGAGCACCGCAGGATTTGAGGTTCATGACCTGGGTGTGGATATCTCCGCTTCCAAATTCATAGGAAAGGCCGAGGAGGTGGATGCCGACATCATCGCCGCATCGGCCATTATGACCACAACCATGACCTATCAGCGGGATATCCTTGAACATTTGATGGCCAGTGGATTGAGGGATAAGTATATCGTCCTGGTTGGCGGAGGAGTGGTCAATCAAAAATGGGCCGATGAAATCGGCGCCGATGGATATGGGGAAACGGCGGTGGAAGGTGTTCGAGTCGCAAAGGAATTGCTTTCGAGAAGAGGAGGAGGATGACATGGTCAGCTTTCCCGAGATCTTGGAGCGCGCAACGAGGGGGCCCATCATGTCATCCAAGGATTTCGACATTAAGGTATTTATCCCTAAAGTCAGGGAAGTCGTGGAGAAATATAAAATCCGATACGATCCAGGTACACCATGTCCCGCGGATGATGATTTGGCAGATCGGATCTACCAGGCGGCCCTTGATCTATATGCCGATGTGGGAACATACGTCATCGATACGGAACGGGTGATTCAGTTCAGCAGGGAAGAGATCGAGGACGCGGTTTACGAGGCCCCAAAGGAGGCCTATTTTGGCGAGGGGCCGGATCGCTGTGTATTTAAGGGTAGAAAGGCCGATGATTCGGAGATCCCTCATTGCCATGTGGGCTCTGGGACAGATACCACCGAGGATGTGGCCCTGAAAATGGTGGAGGCTTATGGAAGGATCTCCAAGGCCAAGACGGTGAGCATTCCATCGGTGACGAGCTTTGGACCCCTGAAGTCCTCGGCGGGCTCGCCAGTGGAAACCTTGGCTGGCATCTCCATGATGAGAACCGGGAGGGAGGGGCTCAGGCGAGCAGGACGTCCCGGAATGGGAATCATCAATCATATGTCCTCTTGTGCTCAAGGAGTATCCACCATTGCCGCCAGTAATCCCCAGTTCGGGGCTCGGCAATCGGACGGGTGGCTCATCGCCCCCCATGCAGAACTGAAGATCGACCACAGCTCCCTCAACCAAGTTGCCTATCTCACCAGTTGGGGTGCCAATCTCGGCCAAGAGGCCGGACCCATCATGGGGGGGTATGCCGGAGGGCCGGAGGGAACTGCCGTTGTGACCACGGCATACTGTTTCCATGGGATATTGGTGGCCAGGGCAATCTACCACCTAACCTACCCCGTCCATATGAACTATGTCTGCTCTACCACGCCTGATATGCTCTATGTCGTCTCCACCAGTAGTCAGGCGGTAAGCCGAAATGTCGGCGTTCCCTACTATGCCCTTGGATATGCGGCGGCGGGCTCCGCGACGAAACAGTATTTTTATGAGGCGGCGGCTTATCTGTTGGCTATCCAATCCTCCGGAATAGGCATAGAAGACGTCCATCCGAACAAGGCCGTCGTCACCAATGGCGCACTGCCCATCGACAGCGAATTTACCTGCTCTTTTGGCCATGGGATGGTGGGGATCACTCGAAAAGAGGCCGATCAGATCATCAAACGGCTCATGGAAACCTATTTGAGTGGAATCAAGAATCCACCCCGGGGAAGGATTCTAACCGAATGTTATGACATCCTGACCATGAGACCCGACGACGAATTGAGAAGGACATACGATGAAGCCATAAGGGAATTGCGGGGGCTGGGTATCCGATTCAAATGATGCCCCCTTTCTACATATGACGACATAAGTATTTGTTTAAAGGCGAGAATACAAGCATATCCCAAATCCTAATTTCTAAACTCTAAACAAATACAAAGCACTAATGATCAAATGACCAAAACGTTTAGGATTTAGATATTCGGCCCGCGACGAGGAGTTCGGCTGAGGCTCCCTTCGGGTCTGAGCGTTCGACTGAGCTCACGCCGAAGTCCTCAGGGTCGAAGACGCCCGAGTCGATTTATGATTTAATCCTTGCTTGAATTATGTACAAATATTTAAGGCTGTATGTATAGATTTTATCGGATCACTGAGAGGGTTCTATCTTGACCAAATACCTCTCCATCAAGGGACGAAGGGTCGGTTGCAGGCTCATCATTTTCGACAAGGACGGGACCCTTACGAACTTCTCAAAGATCTGGATTCCCCTAACGAAGAAGAGGATTGCGTGCATTATCGAAGAGGTTAATGGTCCTAAGATTTTGGGGGAAGGCCTCATGAAGTCGTGGGGTGTGGATCTGGTAACGGATTGGATTGACCCCAGGGGTCCCTGTGTTTCGGCTCCCCACTCGGAGGAGATACTCATTGCTGCCACGGTCCTCTATCAAAACGGATACCCGTGGAATGAGGCGAAACAAGCGGTAGAGAGGGCCTTGGAAAGGGCTGATTCCTTGAGGGATTACCGGCGAGAATTGAAACCCGTTATGGGGATGAAGGAGACATTGAAAGGGCTAAAAGACGATGGATTTCTTCTCGCCTTGGCAACCTGTGATGTCCGGAACCAGACGGAGGAGATCCTGAGGATTCTGGGGATTACCCACCTTTTCGACCTGATCTTGAGCGCTGAAGAGGTCTCTCACCCAAAGCCACATCCACACATGGTGCTCACCATCTGTAAGCAACTTAACATTCCTCCCGCCGAAACCATCTTAGTGGGGGATACAGAGGGGGACATGGCCATGGGTAAAAAGGCAGGAATAGCCCTCACCGTGGGCGTCCTCGAGGGTGGTATTACACCAAGGGCTACGATGGAGAAGGTTGCCGATGTCGTTATCGATTCCCTATCGGAGATCCATACCCTGTAAGGGTTTAACGTTTCAAGGGGGCATGTCTCTCTGGCGATTTCATTCTTAACGATTTCTCAATGGATAGGAGGTGTAAGCCATGCTCATAGGGATACCAAAAGAGATCAAAGAAGGGGAGTATAGAATAAGTATCGTTCCTGCTGGGGTGAAGACTTTAGTCGATGCGGGACATAGAGTTCTCATTGAAGAAAAGGCTGGAGAGGAAAGTGGGATATCCGACGAGGACTTCATTCGAGCAGGGGCGGAAATAAGGGAATCGAATAAGGATATTTGGGAGGAGTCGGAGATGATCATGAAGGTAAAGGAACCCCTCCCTCAGGAGTATGATCTCATGCACGAGGAGCAGATTATCTTCACCTATTTTCACCTGGCTCCGGAAAGAGAACTCACCAGGGTCCTTTTAGAGCGCAAGGTAATCGGAATTGCCTACGAAACCATTGAATTGGATGACGGGACCCTCCCCTTGCTGACCCCGATGAGCGAGATCGCCGGCAGAATGGCCGTCCATATAGGCGCATACTTTCTCCAGAAGGAGCATAATGGCAGGGGCGTCCTTCTCGCCGGGGTTCCGGGCGTCGAGCCTGCTAATGTGGTGATTCTGGGCGGCGGGGTTGTGGGAACCAATGCCGCCAAGATCGCCCTGGGAATGGGGGCAGATGTTACGGTCTTGGATATAAATCTAAACAGGTTGAGGTATCTCGATGATCTATATTTCGGAAGCATCAAGACCATCATGTCCAATATTCAAAACGTAGGGGAAACCGTCTCCAGAGCCGACCTCTTAATAGGGGGAATTCTCATACATGGTGCTTTGACACCTCATGTGGTAACCAGGGCAATGGTTTCCGATATGCAAAGGGGATCGGTAATCGTCGATGTATCGGTTGATCAGGGAGGGTGTATCGAAACAACCCGGCCTACGTCCCACGAAGATCCCACATATGAGGTCGGTGGTGTTATACACTACTGCGTCGCCAATATACCGGGGGCTGTTGCCAGGACATCCACCTTCGCCTTGACCAATACCACCTTTCCATACTGCCTCAAGATGGCCAATATGGGCTATAGGGAGGCCATGCGGAGTGACAAGGCCCTGATGAAGGGATTGAACACCTCTGATGGAAAGGTAACCTACAAACCCGTTGCCGAGGCGCTAAACCTGGAATACCTCAAGGTCGAATTCTAGCAGATGTTCTTTCCTATATCTTATGGCGTTGTTTACAAAAAGTCGGGACTCGAAGCGCTAAGCGCGAAATCACCGCCACTGCAACAATAGAGAGGCTTCGCTTTGACCGCAGCACTGAAAAGCCTGAAGGAAAAAGCAGCGAACAACGATTTTTTCAAAGATCTGAATACTTTTCCCTTCATTGGATGAGCCTCACAAGCTCATCTACACCATTGATTACGAGATCCACGCCCATTTCCAAGAACCTCTTCCGAGCCCTATCCTTATCCCTATATGGGCCAAGACATCCCACGGATATGATATCTGTCTCCCCCTTGGCTCTGTTCGCGGCTTCAATGTCATCGGGAAGATCCCCCACGTAGGCGCACCTCACCTTCCCGGGGTTGATTTGACGAACGGCCTCTATGATGGAAAATGGGTTCGGCTTGAATAAATTCACCCGTTTCCCCTTCAGTTTGAGGACTCGCTCCTGTTCGGCCTCGCAATCCTCCAAGGTGACCAGACTCCCAAAATAGGGCTCGATGTGAAAATTTCTCAGCCCGAGGATGGCTTCAGCCCTGGGTCTGCCGCTGGCAATTCCCATCTTAACCCGGTTTGAAAGGAAGGACAGAGACTCCTTCTTTACCAGTAACCTCTCCCTTTCGAAAAACCCCCTTCCCGAGTAAAAGACGGGAGGAACGTAATGAATAGTTCTAAAATGGGGCCCCAAATAGACCTCTTGAAAGATCCGCTTTACCACGTTGTCCGCCTCCAAATCGCCAGTCCCAAATATGAAGCGAATCTTTCCCGAATTGAGCGCCTTTCTCACGGCCTCCAATCCCGTCCCCAAATTTCTCACGCGCTGCCGAAATCCGGGAATATCCTTCTTCTCAACAATCTCTGCCGTTCCTCCCCTTAACCGATTGCGATTCTTCCTCAAGAAGGAGATGACCTCATTCATTGAACCCATCGTATGGGCATCCCCTGGCTCTTCCCCTTCCAAGAGGGTGACGAAGTAGCAAAGAAAACCGGTGGTCACATCCCAGTCGTTATTCAGACCCCCGATCTCCTTAAACATCACGATGTCGTCATCGGTAACCAGTGACTTTCCATCACCCTTGAGTCCAAGGGCCTTTTTTAGATAGATGGCGACGGTCTTTTTGATGGTTTCCCGATATGACTTGGATACATCGATAAGAACGCCATCCATATCGAAAATCACGATTTCGACATTGAGCATGGGATTTCGTACCATGGAATTCCCTCAAATTCGTGAATGGAAGGATTGAACGTCATCCCCAATCCTGGCAAAAGAGGCTCTTTGAACCCTTAATGCACCATTGAAATCTCAACGTCAATGGGAAAAAACCGTCAAGGAGAGGGATTAATGGTGTCCTCATCAGTATAATTTCCTATCCCTGAAAAAGCAATTCCACAAAAGTCCAGTAAAATCCGGTAAATTATTTTATTGACTATGGGTGGTCACTATGCTACTAATTACAGTGTCTGGCAGGGGGGTAGCGAGTAGCTTGAGTGAACTTCTATAGAGTGGAGGAGATCATGAAGCGTCTATCTGTTTTTGTGGTGGTGTTCTTTTTGGTCGTTGGATTTTCAACCATCTCACGGGCTGAAGGATCTCTCCCACTACAGGGATCCGTTGGCATCGGAGTTCGTCCTTATGGGATATTTCCCAAAAGCGACAAGATTCGGGGCGAAAAACTTGATTTTAAAGACGGAGTAGGCGCGGAAATCAACGTTACCTACCGCTTCCTGAAGTACCTCGCCCTGGAGGGAGCAATTGGCTACACGGAATTCGATATAAAGAATAAAACCTTGGCAGTTGATTGGGCAAGAATAAACGTCCTTCCCATCTCCGTCACCCTTCAATTCCGCTGGATATCCAAGAAACCGGAAGAACTGAAATGGATCGTCCCCTATGCCTCCATAGGGGGTGGATACTATTTCCTGGAAATCGACGAAAAATCCGAGCTGCAAAATTATTGGCTTTCCCGTGGGGTTGCGATAAATCTCGAAATTGACGATTCCTTCTCCCTCCATGCAGGAGGAGGCTTTGATATTTTCCTGACGGATCATATCGCCCTCAATTTCGACGCGAAATACTCCTGGGCACAGGCGGATATAGACGAAGAACGAATCACTGGAGGGACATCCCAGAAACTGGGCGATACAATCAACCTCAATGGCGCTTTCATCGGCGCAGGATTCAAATTCTTTTTCTAAGGCAGCAGATCATCTAAAAAATGAAAAAAGCAGGGCCAGTAGCCCTGCTTTTTCGTAAATGGCGACGTAAGGTCCTCGGCTTGCTATTCCAGGGATTGGGTAATCTCCTTCAACTCCCTTTTGATCTCCATGAATATCCTTTTGTAAGCTTTCTTATCAAATTGGAGCTCCATTTGCTTTGCCTTATCAGGGGAATCCTTTATCTTCCTTTTGGCACCGGGAATGGTGAATAGATCTTCGTATAATAATTTCTTGATTTTGAGAACGAGCTCGATATCCCTTTTCCGATATAACCTCTGCAAGGATCGGGTCTTGTAAGGTCTTATCGCCCTGAACTCCGATTCCCAATACCTCAAAACGTGGGGTTTAACGCCCGTAATCTTGCTCACTTCCCCGATCTTGTAGTAAAGTTTGTCGGGAATTGGTTGACGCAATCCTTCCTGTTCCTCCCCTCGTCTCAAATATCCCCCCAGATAAATCAAGAAACCCCTAACGGTTCAGCTCATTCTTTAAAACCTGCGATGGTTTGAAGGTCATAATTTTCCTCGCGGAAATCTCGATATCGCCGCCCGTTTGTGGGTTTCGACCCCTTCGGTTCCTCTTTTTCCTCACAACAAAATTCCCAAAGCCGGAAATCTTTATCTTCTCCCCCCTTTCCAGAGTCTCCTTCATGATATCGAAGATGGTCTCAACAACCCGCATGGCCTCTTTCTTTGAAAACCCAACCTTTTCATAGACAGTACTAATAATATCGACTTTGGTCATCAATCCCCCTCCTTTTTCAGCCCGTGCCCAATGGTCTCAGAGTACACAAACGGTTTCCTCTTATCACCTTTGGACATCTGAATCAAGTCAAAAAACGAAAAAAAGTGCCGGTTACCAAGTCTTCTCAGAGATGCTCCTTGGCCAATTGAGCTATCTTGGTAAATCCCGCTGGGTCGGATACAGCCAAATCCGATAGAATTTTTCGATCAACGGATACCTCTGCCCTCTTCAATCCATTGATAAATTGACTATAAGAAATGCCGTTCGATCTTGCAGCGGCGTTAATCCTCGTGATCCACAACTGCCTAAACTCCCTCTTCCTCACCTTTCTATCCCTATAGGCGTAATGCATGGCACGGTTTACGGCTTCGGTGGCGCTTCGGAAGAGCCTTCCCCTGCCCCCCCTATAACCCTTGGCCATTTTTAAAACCTTTTTCCTCCGCCTGGTGCCCCTGGTTCCTCTTTTAACCCTTGCCATGGCACTTCTCCTTCCACCCAGTCGTCATTGTCCCGACCAAATCCCTACGCATAGGGAATCAATTTCTTTATGGCCTTCGCGTTGGTTTTGTCCACTAAGGTAGAGGCCCTCAGGTTCCTCTTCCTCTTCCTGCTTTTTTTCGTTAAGATATGACTCGCAAAGGCCTTTTTCCTTCTCACCTTACCGGTGGACGTCTTTCTGAACCGTTTCGCTGCTCCTCTGTTCGTCTTTATTTTCGGCACACCTTCACTCCTTCAGCTTTGTTCTCTCCCCTCAAAGCTCACAAAAGAAAGGGAAAACCTCAAAATCCGAAAATACGCCTGGATTTAATCGACGGAGGTTCGGCTCTTAGTACTTTGAAGCGGGGCGAGGATCATGTTCATAGCCCTTCCCTCTCGCTTGGGGACCTGCTCAACTACACCACATTCCTTGGTAAAGTCAATGACCCGCTTCAAGATCTTCTCCCCAATATCCGGATGCATGATTTCCCTTCCCCTGAATATCATGGAGACTTTGACCTTGTTCCCCTCCTTGAGGAATCGCTCCATGTGGCGGACTTTGAACTGAAAATCATGCTCATCTGTCTTCGGCCTCAACTTGATTTCTTTCAGGTGGATGACTGTTTGTTTCTTTCTCGACTCTTGGCTCTTTTTGCTCTGCTCATACTTGAATTTCCCATAATCCATAATCCGGCAGACGGGGGGATCAGATTTCGTCGCCACTTCCACTAAATCTAAATCCATTTCCATTGCCGTATTTAAAGCGTCATCCAATGGCATGATGCCCAACTGTTTTCCCTCCGGATCTATCACCCGGACTTCCCTGGCCCTAATCCGCCTGTTAATCCTTACTTCCTGCCGTACCCCTTTCCCTTGTTTTTTAATTTCCCTTCTCACCTCCTTGCCATGTTCTTCGGATTTTCATCCTCTCTTTCGATGAGGCCTTCCCTCTCGACCATTGCAACAAATTCCTCTACCTTCATGGGGTTTAACTGCTCCCCCGTTCTCACCCGAGGGGAGATGGTATTGGACTCCTCCTCCCGGCCCCCGACAACCAGCATATAGGGAATTTTCATCAGTTGGGCTTCCCTCACTTTCAGTCCCAGCTTCTCGTTCCTGAAGTCCCTCTCCACCCTAACTCCCTTATCGAGCAAGGATCGAAAAACCTCCTCCGCATACGGAATACTCTTATCGGTAATCGTCAATACGATTGCCTGGACGGGCGCAAGCCAGGTGGGAAATGCGCCCCCATAATGCTCTACCAGTACACCGATAAATCTTTCCAATGTCCCGAGAATCGTCCTATGAAGCATTACAGGACGGTTCCTTACCCCATTCGTTCCGATATACGAGAGGTCGAATCGTTCGGGCAAGGTAAAATCACACTGAATTGTCGCACATTGCCATTGTCTCCCCAAGGCATCCTCAAGCTTTACATCGATCTTTGGACCATAGAAGGCACCTTCTCCTTCATTGATGCTATACGGCAACCCCTTATCTTCCATGGCCTTCAATAATGCAGCGGTTGCCCTTTCCCAATCCTGATCTGTCCCGATGGATTTCTCGGGCCGAGTGCTGATCTCCATATTGTAACGAAAGCCAAATACCCTCATGAAATCGATAACCAGTTCGATGATACCCTTTATCTCGTCGTTCAACTGATCAGGCCTGCACAGGATATGGGCATCGTCTTGTGTAAACTCCCTGACCCTCAAAAGGCCGTGCAGGACACCACTCCTTTCGTGCCGATGCACCTTCCCCAGTTCGAAATACCTGACCGGCAGATCCCGATAGCTCCTGATCTTAGACTTAAAGATCAGCATGTGGGCAAGGCAATTCATCGGTTTTAAGGCATATTCGCTCTCGTCAACCTTGGTAAAATACATGAGCTCCCGGTAATTTTCAAGGTGTCCGGACTTCTCCCATAACTCCTTCTTCAGAATTTGGGGCCCCATGACTATATGGTACCCTCGTCTCAGGTGCTCCTTCTTCTCGAAATCCTCTATAATTGTCCTGAGAAGCGCCCCCTTTGGATGATAGATTACCAATCCGGCCCCGGCCTCTTCGTCAATACTGAATAGGTCTAACTCCCTGCCCAATTTTCGATGGTCACGCCGTTTAGCCTCCTCAATCCTCCCCAGATACTCCTCGAGGGAATCCCGGTCGGCAAAGGCCGTTCCGTAAATCCTCTGGAGCATTTTGTTCCGTTCGTCCCCCCTCCAATACGCCCCTGCTACACTGAGAAGCTTATAGGCCTTGATCTTCCCCATTGACGGGATATGGGGGCCCCGACAAAGGTCTACGAAATCGCCCGATCGATAGACGGAGACGTTTTCGTCATTCAATCCCTTTAAGATTTCAACCTTATAGGTCTCCCCTTGCTGCTCAAAGAGCCTGGTGGCCTCGGCTTTGGAAATTTCTTCCCGGATAAAGGGGATATCTCGCTTGACAAGCTCGGCCATCCTCTCCTCGATCCGGACAAGGTCATCGGGGGAAAAGGACCCTTCGTAGTCGAAATCATAGTAAAATCCTTTCTCGATTGAAGGGCCGATGGAGACTTTGACCCCTTTAAAGAGCTCCTTGACGGCGTAGGCCATTACGTGGGAGGTGCTATGCCGTAAGATATTCAGTCCATCCTCGGAATCCAGGGTAACAAAATCCAGGGAGCCGGAACATTCCAGGGGAGTACTCAGATCGACCAGCTGGCCGTCCACTCTCCCAGCTATGATTTGATCCGTTAGATCTTTCCCGGATGCCTTCAGCAAATCCGCGATGGTGATGCCCTTATTTACCCGCCTTTCGGATCCGTCCGATATGGTAATTGTTATCTGCTCCATTCTCTTTTTCTTCTCGAGAAAGCAAGAAAAGGCATCATTACAGGGGTTTCACTAATGATGCCTTTTCATTCAATATCAAAATGTCTTAGCGAAATACAGATCTAACCCCTCAGAAGAAACGAGGCCAAAAAATGGTAGGCACGGGCGGTTTCGAACCGCCGACTTCTACCGCGTCAAGGTAGCGCTCTCCCCCTGAGCTACGTGCCTATTAAGAACGTATTTTCTTTATCAATTTTTCCGACAATTGTCAAGCACTTTTTACATAAGATAGTAAATTTATTTAGGAAACATGTCAACCCTTTTTGTGAAGTTACCCGAAAAAAGCTTTTGAGTCTCACGTAATAACAAACGGCGGGCTTGGGGGTTAGACCTGGGGTTCCCCTCATCTCTCTATACCCGGGCATCTGGGGCTTCGACCCCCGAAATTCCCCTCCGCGGAGTCATCCCGGGAGGCCATGCCTTGGGATAGAACCTCACTGAGAGCAGCGAATTCCTGCAGGGTGAGAGTCTCCCCCCTTCTCCTTGGGTCGATCCCTGCTTTCCGTAAATGCACCTCGAAGTCCTCTCCCTTCACACTGAAAAAAGCGGCATTTTTCAATGCATTCTTTAGGGTCTTACGGCGATGCCCAAAGGAGGCCTTTACCACTTTGCGGAAAATAGGTTCATTTTCAATCTTGACCCGTGGTTTTTGAAGAAAATCAAATCTCACCACCGCTGATTCGACCTTGGGCCGGGGATAGAAGGAGGAGGGCAGTACGATGAGCCGGATGGATGTATCGCAATAGAGCTGAAGCAGGACCGATAGTATCCCATACTGTTTCCCCCCCGGGGTGGCCACAATTCTCTCCGCCACCTCCCTCTGGAGCATGAGGGTCATCCCGGAAAAGGCCTCCCTCATCTCCACCAAACGGAAGAGAAGTTGCGTGGAAATATTGTACGGAAGATTCGACACAACCTTAAGCTTCTCACCCCATTTCCGGAATTCCCGCAGGAAATCGAATTTTAAGGCATCTCCACGGAGAAGCACGATGTTTTCACAATCGGCCAGGCGATCCCTCAGCATGGCCACCATGGATTCGTCGACCTCGATGGCGATCACCCTTTTTGCCTTGGAGGCCAACAATTTCGTCATCTCTCCCAGCCCGGGGCCGACCTCCACCACCGTCTCCTGCGAATTCACCTCAGCAGTCCGAACAATCACCATCATGATCCTCTTATCCGTTAAGAAGTGCTGACCAAGTCTCTTGGCCGGCGAGATGGAATATTTGGCCAAAAGTGTTCTCACCGATGTCATTCGAGCAGTCTTTACCCCCCTTTTCTCTTTCTCTAATATCGTCCTTGCCTATGAAACTTCTCAACAAGTCCGAAGGAAACATCAAGGGGTTTAATTTTCCCCTTCCCTCGTTGCGATTTTCAAGAGTATAACGTAATTCGGAAAGCATTGGTATAGAGATCACCCTCTCATGATCCCCACGGGCCCTTCGGTTATGGCCGGTTTAACTGGTTTATTCGGTTTATCTGGTTTATCTGGTTTGTTCGGTTAATTTCGCTGAGATCGTTTAGATGGTTTTTTCTTGACTTTTTCTTGCTTTTGCTGGATTGTTTTGATCTGGACGTTCTTACCTGAGGGACACGTTATTGTGCCGATTATGCCAAGGAATAGAATTCGTCCTGTGAGTTCTATGAGGATAGATGATGAAGGTTGACGTGGCTTTTACGGCTGATGAAGTGCAATACAAGGATAAAGGGGATAAAATCGGCGTTGTTATCGATGTTTTGAGGGCGACGACATCGGCGGTTATGGCGCTGAAAAATGGGTGCTCTTCATTCATACCTATAACCAGCATCGAGGAAGCGAGAGAGGCCTCTAAAAGATTCGAAAAGGGGAAAGCTCTCCTCGGCGGGGCCAAAAGAGGGGTCAAGGTTCAGGGCTTTGATCTCGGTAATTCTCCCGATGATTATCAGGAAGAGATCGTTAAGGGAAAAAATATCATATTTACCTCGAGCAATGGCACAAAGGCGATGCACCAATTGCAAAGCGCCAGGAAGGTTCTTATCGCCTCTTTTCTTAATATATCCGCAGCCTGTAATGAGTTAGTTACCCTCAATACTGATGTCCTCATCGCTTGCTCCGGGGATTTCGGTGTCTTCTCCCTGGGAGATGCCGTATGTGCCGGGATGATCGTTGACAAATTAAGCGAAACTTTATCGGAGGAGTTGGGAAAAAGTGACACGGCTACGGTAACACAAATCTTATACGGTGTTCACAAGAAAGATATTCGAAAAATGCTCCTTCAATCTGAGTGGGGACGGTATCTTATTGGTTTAGGTTTGGGAAAAGATATTGATACCTGTGCCCAAATCGACAGTGCTCCTATTGTCCCTCAATTCAAGGATGGAGTTATTCTCATTCACGGCGGGGATGTTGGTATCAAAAGCCGATAACACTTACTTATATCAGTGATAATTATCCCCTGTGAACTCTCCCGAAAACTGAGTAGAAGGCTTTCCGATAAGATCTGCTCAATCCCCGATACCTCGTCCAATTAGAAGGTCTCAGATTCGGACAAAATTCTTGACAGTACCGGAGAAATGAGCTATCAAGGATTGTGGATATGAAAGGAGGTGATGCGAAGAGGATTTATGTTAGGGGTGTTCCAAGGGGTAAAGGTCTCAAAAAACAATAGAAAGCAAAGGAGGCAAAAATGAAAGGAAAGAAAGGAATTGTTATTTTGGTGACGGCTTTTTTGGCAATAGCAGTAATCTCCTCCGGGGTTTATGCCAAAACACCTATCACAATTTATTCATCAGTTCATGAGGATGTCCTGGCGGCTATCGCAAAGGAGTTCAACAAGAGAACTCCCGATGTCGAGCTCAAGTATTTCCGGCTGGGGACTACCAAGATCATTGCGAAAGTAAATGCGGAGGTAAAGGCCGGTGGGATCAGGGCTGATGTGGTTTGGACCGCCGAACCGGCATATTTTGAAGAATTGAAACAGAGGAACCTGATTACAAAGTATCTATCCCCCGCCGCCAAGGGTATCTCCAAGCTCTTTATTGACCCGGACGGGTATTATATCGGTGCCAGGATTCTCTCCATAGGTCTTACGTATAATACAAAGCTTGTCAAGGAGGCGGAGGCCCCCAGGGATTGGAATGATCTTCTCGATCCAAAATGGAAGAACCAGATCACCCATGCCAGTCCCCTCTACTCTGGTTCTGCAACGGCAACCGTAACAGGGTTAACGCAAACCCCGGCATATGGCTGGGCTTACTATGAAAAACTCAGGGCCAATGGATGTACTATAGCAAGATCTCAAGGTGCAACCCAACGGAAGGTTGCGGGAGGAGAATACAAGGTCGGCATCGGGCTGGATTACGGTATCAGGAAGATGAACGCCAAAGGGAGTCCAATCCAGTTTGTTTACCCGAAGAGTGGTACGGTAACCTGGGGGAGTCCCATTGCCATCGTCAAGGCCTCCGAACATAAGGAGGCGGCACAGAAGTTCATCGATTTTGTACTATCCCCGGATGGGCAGAAATTCCTCATCTCACAGTATATTGTCTCAGTCAATCCCAAGGTGGCATCACCAAAAGGCGCACCACCGGTTCTGGATATTCTGAGCAAGGCACTTCCCGTAGATTGGGACTACCTGATAAAGAATAGGGAGAAGCTTCTGAAGAGGTTCAGCAAGACCATGCTGGAATAGGACCGTGCTGGGAGAATGGGGCTGTGATCCCCCAACAGGGATCTACAGCCCCAAGATTTTGATGTAGGATATGATAAACTTCAGGAGCATCACAAAGGGGAGGAAAATCGGGCTGGGGCACTTTTTCATGGGTGTCCCAGCGCTGTTATTGCTCCTTTTTGTCGCCTTTCCCATCAGCCTCATCTTTTTCCAGAGCGTTCTCTCCGAAGCAGGGACATTAACCATAGGGTTTCTTGAAAAGGTCTTCGAGGTGAAGTCGAACTACATGTCCCTGATGAATACGTTGACCATTAGCCTGCTCACCGTTTTTTTTACCATCCTGATCGGTTGTCCCTTGGCCTGGCTCGTTACCAGGACGGATATGCCCTTTAAAGGGCTTTTTAAAACCTTATTCATTATCCCTTACATGATACCACCCTTTATCGGTGCTATAGCGTGGGGTTTCTTGCTCTCCCCCCGGACAGGATTTGTGAATAAGTTCCTGATGGCACTATTCAATAGCAGCACCCCTTTTTTTAACATCTATACCTACGAGGGTGTTGTTTTTGTCATGGCCCTCTATTTTTACCCTTATGTCTTTATCACGGTGACCGGAGCACTGGAGAGAATGGACCCAACCTTAGAGGAGGCAGCAAGGAGCTCGGGCTCGGGGAGATTTCGAGTGGTAAGGGATATCACGTTGCCCTTGGTGGCGCCGGCTATTGCCGCGGGGGTTTTACTGGTCTTCATCGCCGCCTGCTCTAATTTCGGCATCCCTGCCCTTATCGGTTCGGAGGGAAGGGTTTATGTCCTTACCACGAGGATATTTTACTATATTTACAGCGGGGGCTTTGAAGGGCTTCAGATGGCATCGTCTCTATCCATTTTCCTTGTCATTACTTCTGCCCTCGCCTTGCTTGCCAATCGTTGGTATTTGAGGAAAAAACAGTTTACCATTATTGCCGGCAAAAGCATGAGGCCCAATGTGGTCTCCTTGGGAAAATATAGGATCCCTTTTCTTATTGGTTGCTCTCTCTTTTCTTTTGCCACCATGCTCGCCCCTCTGTTATGTGTCGTCCTCATCTCCCTCCTGAAGGCTTATGGGGTCGATATAGCCTGGAAAAACCTCACGCTGGCTAATTATAAGTATGTCCTCTTCGAATACGAATTAACCCGTGCATCTATGTGGAATAGTATCAGATTATCTTTGACGGCGGCGACCTTCTTGACGGTTATAGGCTCCTTAATCGCCTATATAATCGTCAGGACAAAATTGACGGGCCGTAGAATACTAGAGTTTCTCTCCACCCTTCCTTA
This sequence comes from Thermodesulfobacteriota bacterium, assembly GCA_030145085.1. Taxonomy (GTDB): domain Bacteria; phylum Desulfobacterota; class BSN033; order WVXP01. The sequence goes on along the minus strand of JAQYWG010000026.1, from coordinate 1,321 downwards.
TTCCATACCGGGGACGGTTTTGGCCATTGGCATGATCTTGGCCTTTTCTGGGAAATTCGGTATAAACCTTTATAATACCATCTGGATTTTGTTGATTGCCTACACCGCGAGATACATGGCCTTTGCGGTGAAGTCCGTGGGGGCCTCCCTAGAACAGGTCCATATGTCATTGGAAGAGGCGGCCAGGATCTCCGGGGCCGGTTGGGGCAGGACCTTTAGAGATATCGTTGTCCCTCTGGTAAAACCTGGGTTGATAGCAGCGTGGTTTTTGGCCTTTATGCCCATGCTGAGGGAATTGACTACATCTGTGTTACTCTTCGGCCCGGAGACGAGGACCATCGGCGTGGCGGTCTATGAATTCCAGGATGCGGGGTATTACGAATCAGCAGCGGCCTTGGCTACTTTGGTCATCATCGTAATCTTCGCGGGTAATTTTTTACTGAAAAGGATAACCGGTGGAAAGTTTGGGTTCTAACCTAAAATGAAAAATTTTTTGAAAGGTGCATCATGGCAAGGGTGAAACTTATCGGGATAAAGAAAAAATTCGGTGACGTTGTGGCGGTGGATCAATTTAGCGTTGATATCGCCGATGGAGAATTCGTCTCCTTCTTAGGGCCATCGGGGTGTGGGAAGACAACCACCCTTCGTATGATTGCGGGATTCGATATGCCCACCTCCGGGGATATATACATTGGGGATACCCTCATGTCCTCGGTTGAAGGGAATACATTTGCCGCTCCGGAGGAAAGGAACATTGGTATGGTTTTTCAAAACTATGCTGTCTGGCCGCATATGAATGTATTTGACAATATTGCCTACCCCTTAAAAATCAAGAGAGAGAAGCGAAGTATCATACGGGACAAGGTGGAGCAAAACCTTTCTCTGGTCGGACTCGAGGGTTTTGGCGAGAGATATCCGCATCAACTTTCAGGCGGACAACAGCAGCGGGTGGCATTGGCCAGGGCGCTGATCATGAACCCCGAGGTTATGCTCTTGGATGAGCCCCTGAGCAACTTGGATGCTAAGCTGAGAGAGGAGATGCGCTTTGAGATCAAAGACCTTCAGAAAAAGACGGGGGTGACCATCACCTATGTAACCCACGATCAAGCAGAGGCAATGGTCATGTCCGACAGGATCGTAGTGATGAATACCGGATATATTCAACAGGTGGACAAACCGAGAGAGATATATGAGAATCCTGCAAATAAGTTTGTCGCCGATTTCATCGGGCTGACCAACTTTGTGGAGTGTGATGTAATCTCAAAAGATACGGTCTTGTTAAAGGATGGTACAGGGTCTCACAAGGTGAAAGCGCACATCC
>JAQYWG010000269.1 GCA_030145085.1 Thermodesulfobacteriota bacterium | reverse complement strand
AAAGCATGGGATTCAATCCTTACCGGGAAACCCTATCCTGTTAAGGCAGTGATCCTCTGTGGCACCAATCCAGTGGTCACGAGGGCCAACGCCAGAGAGGCCTACAAGGCGTTGAAGAAACTGGAGTTCCTGGCTGTCATCGATTTCTTCCTGACTCCGACGGCGGAACTGGCCGATATTTTCTTGCCCTCGGGTACCTGGCTCGAGCAGAATCATGTTGCCGACAACTGGAAACGGCACGGTTTTGTGTTGGCCAGGCAGAAGTGTGTCGAGATCGGTGAGTGCTGGCAGGACCACAAGATCTTTATGGAATTGGGCAAACGAATGGGACAGCAGTGGTGGGACACGGTTGAGGATGCGCTCGATTACCTGCTCGAACCCTCGGGACTGACCTGGGAGCAATTCAAAGAGAAAGGTTATCTAAAAGGTGAAATGGTTTACCATAAATACAGGGAGAGGGGTTTTTCTACCCCCACCAAGAAATTGGAACTCTATTCGACCATTCTGAAGGATTGGGGATATGATCCCCTACCCAAATATGTTGAAATTCCCGAGAGCCCGGCTTCCCGGCCCGATCTCCTGAAGGACTACCCGTATATTCTCAATGCGGGGCTCCGAACGCCCACCTTTTTCCATTCAGCGAACCGAAATATACCGTGGCTGAGGGAGATCAGGCCCCATCCCATCGTGGAGGTCCATCCTGAGACGGCCAAAAAACACGGGATTAAAGACGGACAATGGGTTTATATAGAATCGCCAAGGGGACGCATAAAGCAGCGTGCAAAACTGAATGATGGAATTGATCCCAGGGTGATTGCCGCGGAGCATGGGTGGTGGTTCCCGGAGATGAAAGATCCGGGCCATGGTTGGGATATATCCAATGTCAACCTCCTGACCGACAATGCCTATGCGACTCTTGACTCCGCTATAGGCTCTACGAACCTCAGGGTTTGCTTGTGTAATATATCTCCCGGTGAGGATGAATAGGAGGAAAGAGATGGGACAAGTATCATTACTATTTAACGAGTATGATTGCATGGGCTGCCATGCTTGTGAAATCGCTTGTAAACAGGAACATGGCCTTGGCATCGGCCCGAGAGTGGTCAGGGTGCTTGAGAGGGCTCCCCTTTTTAAACCCCTCTTTTGTCACCATTGTGAAGATGCGCCCTGTGCTCTTTCCTGCCCAGAAGATGCCATCACCAAGGATCCAAAGACCGGGGTCGTTCTCCTTGACGGGGAGAAGTGTAACGGCTGTGATGCGGTGCCGGGTAAATCTGGAGCTGAGAAACAGGAAACCTCTTCGTGTAAGGTGGAGTGCCCAGCGCATATCGATGTCCAGGGATACGTTAACCTCGCTGTCAAGGGAAAATTTCAGGAAGCCCTACAACTCATCAAGCTCGCAAGCCCTTTCCCATCCATCTGTGGGAGGGTTTGTCATCACCCCTGTGAGTCGGCTTGCAGTCGGGATCAAATTGATGAACCCGTGGCGATACACTCCATTGAGCGTTTTTTAGCGGATTTGGATTTGAACGCGGACAAGCGGTATATGCCGGGAATCAGAGACAAGAAGGAGGAAAAAGTCGCCATCATTGGGTCCGGTCCTGCTGGCTTGACCTGTGCATATTACCTTGCACAAGAAGGCTATAACGTGACTATCTTTGAAAAAGCTCCCGTATTGGGAGGGATGCTCACAACGGGCATCCCTTCATATCGTCTTCCCCGCGAAATTGTTGAGGCTGAGATTCAACTTATTCGCGATATGGGCGTGTCCATGAAAACCGGGGTGGAGGTAGGCAAGGATATAACCATTCCTCAATTGCGCAAAGAGGGATGCAAGGCCTTTTTCATCGCAAATGGCGCGCAAGAATGTATAGGGCTGGGCATTGAAGGTGAGGGTTTAGACGGTGTTTATAGCGGATTAGACTACCTTCGCCAAGTTAACCTTGGAAACCCGGTAAGACTGGGGGAAAATATTGCTGTTATCGGCGGGGGCAATGTCGCTCTGGATGCAGCCAGGTCAGCTCGTCGGTTGGGGTCCCCAAACGCCTCTATTATCTATCGACGGAGCCTGGAGGAAATACCTTCGAGACCCGAAGAAATCGCGGAATGTCAGGAAGAAGGCATTTCCATAAATACCTTGGCTCAACCTGTGCGATTTATCGGCAAGAATGGGCGGGTAAAAGCCATGGAATGCATAAAAATGCAATTGACAGAACCGGACGAGAGCGGACGTCGGAGCCCCGAACCTCTCCCTGGCTCGGAATTCACGATTGAAGTAGATGCCGTGATTACAGCATTGGGGCAAGAATCAGATTGGGCCTGCTTAACCCCCGAATGTGTCTGTACGTTGACTGAATGGGGCACAATGAACGTTGATACCTTGACGCTTCAGAGTGATGATCCCGATATCTTCGCGGGGGGGGATGCGGTAAGAGGTTCTCAGAGCGTTATCGAGGCGATTGCAGACGGGAGACAGGCAGCAATTTCAATCGACCGATATCTGAGCGGCCAAGACCTTCGATTAGGGAGAGATAGAGCATTCAAAGCAATAACAGAACCTCAGAAAGAGAAATATGATCCTGCTGCTCGGGCCCAAATGCCTCGCTTAGAACCTAAAAAACGAGTAAAGAACTTCAATGAAGTCCAAAAGGGGTTCACGGCGGAAGTGGCCGTTCAGGAGGCGAAGAGGTGTATCTCGTGCGGCACCTGCTGTGTACAAGCCTGTTCGTATGATGTCATGCAGTTTAATCATGAAGTCACGAAGGCGGTCAAGTGCGACCTCTGTGTGGATAAACGAGGGAGGAACGAGATCCCTGCGTGCTACGCGATTTGTCCTACCAGGTGTATTTTCTGGGGTGATCCGAAGAAGTTTCCCATAGGGATTTATCAGGGCCTATAAAGTTCATTGTAATTATGAGCCAATTCTATTCTTTCTCCGCAGTGGAACGTGGAAGACAAAAACCGTCTACCTGGAAAGATCCTAAAACTGCCCTGGAATGGCAGTGTGAATCTCCCGGGGAGATGACGTGGCACGAAGCTCAGGACTATGCAAAATCACTTTTGTTAGACGGGAAGAACGATTGGCGTTTACCAACGTTAGCCGAATTGGAATCTCTGCTGGACAGGACCAAGGGCCGTTC
>JAQYWG010000268.1 GCA_030145085.1 Thermodesulfobacteriota bacterium | reverse complement strand
CTTTCATATATTCAGGAATATCGATCCCCCAGCCTGTGATCATGTTCAGCCAGTCCACGTGGTTGGTTACAGTGACAGCTTTTCCCACCTGAGAAAATCGGCAGATGATCAGCGCATCCATCACGCACATCAGATCCTGCAGTTTGGCGGTAAATTCCGCTTTTCCCTCAATCCGGTACGGATCCTGGGCTTCCGGAATTCCAATCTCGGGCATGTAAAGGGAGAGCTCATAAGGGTGACTCCAGATGGCATTATGGCAAGCTCCCCTGGCCGCCGTTCCGTAAGACAGGGCTTGGCTAAAAAATCTTCTTGGGTCATGGGCCGAAGGCTCAAGCCCTTTTACATGGATCGCAAATTCGATGGCATTCCTTCCAAGGCACTCGGCCATTCGTTTGGATCCCTCGGTCATCAAGCTTCCAATTCCTTCACCCTTTCCCATCTTATGGACCATCTCCACAAGGGCCTTTCCACTACCCCATCCCAGTTCAATTCCATCGGTATCCTTCTTGGTAAGGACCCCTTTCTCATAGGCTTCCATCGCAAAGGCTATGATGCCGCCCACAGATATGGTGTCCATCCCATACCGGTTGCACAGCTCATTGGCCTTTGCAACGGCCACTAGGTCATCCACCAAACAGAGCCCACCCAGGGTCCCGATGCTTTCATATTCCGGGCCCTCACAATCCATGGGTGCATAGGGACCTTCTGTCACTTTAATATGTCTTCCACAGGCAATGGGGCAGTGCATGCAAGCCTTTCTCCCTGTAAGAATCGTATCGTGCATGGCCACGCCGGAGATCTTGCTGGCTCCAGGCCAATGGCCCTCCCTCCAGTTCTTGATCGGAAAATTTCCGATCTTTTCGTAGTTGTCGATCCCACCGGAAGTCCCGTATTTGCCGAAGGTCTCCGTCGCTTTTCGGACATGGGGAAGTATTGCCCTTAGAGCCTCTTGTAAAGCATCTGGTTTCGCCACAGTAAGGTCTTTCGTCCCATAGGCCACCATTGCCTTCAGGTTTTTGGATCCCATCACCGCACCGAGCCCTGTGCGGGCTGCCGCTCTCACTATATGGCCGATGTGAGGGATGCTGGCCACCCTGGCAAGCCTCTCTCCTGCAGGGCCGATCAATGCCACGGTGGCCTTTTCAGAGGTCTCGGACTTGAGAATCGCTGCCGACTCATAGGAGTCTCTTCCCCAGATGGCTCGGGCATCGCGGAACTCAACCCCCCCGTCATGGATCCAAAGGTAAACGGGATGATCCGATTTTCCGGTGATGACAATCCCGTCGAATCCAGTCTTCTTGAAATGAACGGCCCACGATCCCCCTACGTTCGATTCTCCTAATAGCCCTGTAAGAGGAGATCGGGCCATCATATGGTGCCTGCTGGACGAAGGAATGGCTGTTCCCGTATAGGGGCCAGTGACTGCCATAAGCAGGTTTTCGGGGCCGAGAGGGTCCGTGGCAGGGGACGTCTCTTCATAGAGGATCTTCCCCCCAATCCCAGCGCCTCCCACATATTTTTCGAACACTTTCACATCTAAATCTTCAACTTCGACCCTCTGTTCGGTCAGATCCACTCTTAGCAATTTCCCATGATATCCAAACACCGGCATTCCTCCTTTTTATCCTCCCACCACTGGAAGCAAGATGTTTATACAATCCTTATCCTCGACCTTATCCGCCAATTTGAGGGGTGCTCCATTACGGATTAACATTACGTGAGCAGAGAGTTCCGCATCATGTTTTGTAACCGAATATCGGGCGAAGCCAGGATATCGAGAGGCAAGCATCTGAAGCATCTCTTGAGTCGAGATCGACTCCTTTAATTCGATTTTGACTTCCCTCTCCGCTAATTTTTCAAAAGGGCCAAAAAACCTGATCACCATTACAGGGCCTCTTCATAGATCCTTTCTACATCTTCAACTGCCATCTCTCTGGGGTTGTTTCCCATAAGCCGTGTCACATTCATGGCCGCCTTGGCCATGCCTGGAATTGCCTCCTTGGGAACCTCGAGTTCGGTCAAAGATTGGGGGATTTTTAAATCCTTATAGATGGCTTTCACCGTATTCGCCGCACGGTGCGCCTGCTCAAGTAAAGGAAGTGGCTCCACTTTCTCTCCCAGAAGTTGCGCGATCTGCGCAAATTTCGGGATGTCTCCCAAGACATTAAATTCCATTACGTAGGGGAGAAGAAGGCCGTTGGCGATCCCGTGGGCTACGTTGAACTGCCCTCCTAAGGGATAGGCAAGAGCGTGCACCGCTGTCACACCCGCGTTGGCAAGGGCAATCCCAGCATAGAGGCTCCCGATGGACATGTCATACCGTGCCTGCAGGTTATTCCCGTTGGCTACAGCGGTTCTCAAGCTTCGCCCGATAAGCATGATCGCCTCTTTGGCGAAAAGGTCGGTGAGTACGGTGGCATTGTTAGATGTATAGGATTCAATAGCATGGGTGAGGGCATCGATGCCGCTGGAAGAGGTTACGGGAGGAGGCATGGAGAGGCTCAGAAGGGGATCAACGATGGCCACGCGGGGAAGAATGTAAGGGCTCACAATGGCTTTCTTCAGTTTCGCCTCCACGTCAGTTAAAATCGCGTTAGGCGTCACCTCCGCCCCTGTTCCAGCAGTCGTAGGTATGAGGATGGTGGGTATCCCGGGTTTTTTCACCAGATTGATCCCGAGATAGTCCTGTATCCTTCCCGGGTTGGTGGACATCACCGAGGCCACCGAAGCGATATCCATGGAACTACCCCCTCCAACCCCGAGGATCAGTTCGTACCTCTCGCTCTTTGCCATCTCGATACAGACCTCGGCACAGCCAATGTCTGGGTCTGGGATGACCTTGTTGAAGATATCAATCTCAATTCCCTCTTTCTTTAAAAGGGCCTGGACCCTTTCACCGATCCCGGACTCCACCACACCTTTATCTGTCACCAGAAGGGCCTTCTTTGCCTCCACAGCCTTTGCCTCATCTCCCAACCTCTCGAGGGAATTCACCCCTGCTAGGATGAGGTGGGGAGACCTCAAACTGATGATCTTGGTATCCATTGTAGGACCTCCTTCAGAAATTAAAAGTGCAAGACTACCTTTAAAACGCCCTCGGCCCTTTTGTCTACTAAGTCGAGCGCTTCACGCACCCGTTCAATGGGCCAGCGGTGTGTAATGAACAACCCTGTCTCAATCCTCTTCTGGCTCATGAGGTCAATGGCCGCCTGAAACTCCCTTC
>JAQYWG010000267.1 GCA_030145085.1 Thermodesulfobacteriota bacterium | reverse complement strand
GTGTCTTTCAGGTACTCGACTGGCACAGGGCAGTCAGGGAGTTCTTCTACCCCAAGGGCAAGGACGATTCTCTTGAAACCCCTTTTATCCATGCCGATGAGGCCGAAACATCGGTTGCCCTCTTGATGTTCCCCGAAGGGATGGTCGAGATGTCGGTGGCCCAGGAGACCGAACCAAAGGGCTTTTTGCCCACCGGTCACTTTGACAACGCAGTGGATAGCTTCAATCGCCCCCATCGCTGGTCAGAAGGGGAAGGTCATGCTCCTATTGAGATCGCGGCCACTCCAGAGGGCGTGGTGGGATTCCCAACCAAGGCTAGTGCCCAGAAGGCGAAAAGGCCTATCGCGGGAATTTTAAAATACCTGACTCTGGTTGTTGACCAGATTATGGAAGCATTCCCGCCGGGAGAGGTCCCACCGGTGGAAAAGGTGACACTACGGAAGGCTTCAGAAATGGAGCCCTACCTGAGAGAACCACTGAGTAGTGGCTGGAAATCCGTTTATTCCCTGCCGAAAATAGGGTTCTAGGGAATATCCTATTCGATAACCAATGGACCGGATGAAATGAGGAGTAAAAGGCTGGGCCAGAGAAAGTAGGAATCTAGGGATCATTGTGAACTGAGCATTACCCTACGGGAATTCCCCTGGCAAACCTCAATCAATGGCATACGGGAACGCTTAGCCGCTGTTTCGGAAAATCTTCCCTGGGGCCCATGTGTATGGCATAGTTTATCACACTGCGAAGCTAATCATTGCGCTGGATTATCACATTTCAGGGACGCTCCTCTGTTTTCACCCTGAAGTGGGGGGGCTCCTTTTCAAAGATATGGATTTTATCCATATTCAAGACCAGTTTGATCCCCTCGGAAAGTCTTGCTTGCGTCCGCGGATCAACTCGGGCAACTAAGCTGTGCTCACCAGAGATCACAAAAAGCTGAACCTCAGATCCCAGGGGCTCGACGACCTCGACTACTGCCTGAATGGAGCCTCCCTGAATGCTCTTTTCGGCAAAGGATTTATCTTGCATGTCTTCGGGACGGATACCGAAGATCACCTCTTCGTTTATCTTACCCTGGAGATACTGCTCCTTTTCAGATGGTATCACAAGCTCAAAGCTTCCCGCGTCGACAGAGAGCTCCGAGTCCTTTGAAATGATCTTTGCCGGAATGAAGTTCATGGCCGGGCTCCCGATGAACCCTCCCACGAACAGGTTCACCGGATACTCATAGACCTCCATGGGGGTTCCTACTTGTTGAATCTCCCCATCCTTCATGATGACGATCTTCGTCCCCATGGTCATGGCTTCTACTTGATCGTGGGTCACATAGATGATGGTGGTCTGCAATTGTTGGTGGAGCTTTGAAAGCTCTGCTCGCATCTGAACCCGTAGTTTCGCGTCGAGGTTGCTCAGTGGTTCATCAAAAAGGAAGACCGACGGCTTTCTCACGATGGCCCGCCCTACTGCAACTCTTTGACGCTGCCCCCCTGATAATTCCCTCGGCTTCCGATTCAAAAGCTCCTCAATCCCGAGAATTTCCGCCGCTTCTCTCACCCTCTGATTGATTTCAGCCTTGGCGTATTTTCTAAGCTTCAGTCCGAAGGCCATATTCTGATATACGCTCATGTGGGGGTACAGGGCATAGTCCTGAAATACCATGGCTATGTTTCGATCCCTGGGCGGAAGGTCATTGACCATTTGATCCCCGATGTGAATCTCCCCCGCAGTCATTTCCTCCAATCCCGCGACACATCTGAGAGTCGTTGACTTACCACAACCCGACGGCCCAACCAACACCACAAACTCTTTATCATCGATCTCCAGTTCGAAATTCTTGACCGCCTCCACCCTATCGAAGTATTTTGAGAGATTTTCGATAACTACCTTAGCCATTTTTTTTACCCCCTTAATTTCGGTGCAAGTGTGAACCTTGTTAAATCTCGGCGTTATGGAATCATTTCCTTATGGCGGCTAGAATGTACTCTCGAAATAAATTCTCCAAAAATGATATGTTAGCACCCCATCGGAGCTCATCTATTTTATCGTTCCTTTAGTCAATCCCGCTATGTAATAGTCCATGAGAAAGGCGAACACCACCACCACCGGTAACGATGCCACCAGTGCCGCCGCCATCAGCTCACCCCAGAAGTAGACGTCCCCCTTGATAAGCGACGTATAAATCCCAGCAGTCAGCACCTGCTCATCGTGCCGATAGATGTAGGCCAGAGGGTAGAGGAAATTAGCCCAGGAAACGGTAAAGGCGAACATGGTAGCAGCTATCAACCCTGGGGTAGCCACTGGGAGAAAGACCCGCGTAAGCATTTGGAAGTAACTGGCTCCGTCCACAAATGCCGCTTCGTCCAGTTGCCTTGGTATCGCGGAGAAGTACCCGATGAGTATCCAGGTGCAGAAGGGGACGGTTGCCGTTGGATAGATAATCAAGAGGGACCACTTGGTGTTGAGCAGACCCAGGATACCCACAACCTTGTAAAAGGGTATGAATAAGAGCGTGGGAGGAACGAGGTAGGTCAAAAAGATACCTATCCCCAAGGGCTGAGATCCAAAAAATCGCATCCGCGCGAGGGCATACGCTGCCGAAATACTGATGGACATGGTGATAAGGGTCACCAGGGTCGTCACGATAAAGGAATTCTTAAACCACGTTGGGAGCTTCTCCTCGAAGAAGATCTTCTTGTAATGGGCCAGTGTGGGTTTTGACTGGATAATCAGCGGTATCCCCTCAAGGCTCGTGATCTCGGTATCCGTCTTAAAGGAGGTGATGAGCATCCAGTAAAGGGGAAACATGAAGAAGACCAGGAAGGGGATGAGGGCCACGTATGAGAGCCTCACTTTCATGTTTTTCCGTTGAGCCAAAGACCGTATCATTCCTCACCCCGAGCGATGTTGCGTAAGATAAAGAAGGCGGCGATCCCCAGAACCGGAAACATAAACAGCGCAACTGCCGCACCACGAGGGAGATGGCCGGTTTCAATTCCAATGTTAAAGGCGTACGTCCCGAACAGGTGCGTGGTATATCGAGGCCCACCGTGGGTCAAAATCCACACGATGTCGAAATTCGCGAAGGTTACGATGGTTGAGAACATCACCGTTATGGCAATTAACTTGCCCAACATAGTGAATGTAACATATCGAAATCGTTGAAGGGCCCCAGCCCCATCGATTTGGGCAACCTCATAGAGGCTTGGCGGAATCGATTTCAGGCCAGCAAGGTAC
>JAQYWG010000266.1 GCA_030145085.1 Thermodesulfobacteriota bacterium | reverse complement strand
CCTTCGACCTTGCTCAGGACCGTGAGCTTGTCGAACGGCCTGTCGACTGGCAGATGGACTTTTTACGAAGCCGTCAAGTTTAGATCTCGTAACGCAACACCTCCCATGAGTTGATTGCAACACTTCCCGTTAGGAATGCCGGATATATTCGGCCTCACTTTAGACCTTCCCTCTCATTTCAGGACAAATCGCTTTACCGCCCACCTGCCGGTTTTCGCGCTGAAACCAAAGGCCCTCAGGTTGGTGATAGCTACCCCAACATTACCCTCAGCTTCCACGGTATCCACCAACTCTCCAACCTCCAATCTCTCCTCACTCCATCTGTTGGTGAGGGCGCTGAATCCGAGCACACGGAGGTTAGTAACGGCAACCGCCACATGTCCATCAAATTTGCTTTCGAGGACCCGCTCCCGAGAGATGAGGTTTTGAGTCACCCGACGATTCCCCACGGCCGAAAAGGCCAAAAGTTCCCGTTCCCTCACCAAAAGGTATATCTCTTCCTCGACCACGTCTCCTGAGTAAGCAACCCCCATGGAAAAGCAATTCAGCGCCACCAATAACCCTATCGCCACAACCCCCTTTTTCATCATCGGCCATGTCTCATTTTGACGAAACGAACTATCCAACTGACCAAGAAGAGCACTATTCCGGAAAGGCCCATTCCCACCAAGCCGCAATGAGGATAACCCATCCATTTCCCGAACATGGCCACCCCTCCCCCCCCGATTACAGCGGCCATTGCCCCCAAGGGGTGGAGTCGGAGCCGTTTCCCGTAAAATCCAAAAATCACGGGCAAGACCAACCCGGAGGAATAGATGGTATAGCCCAACAGCAGCGCACGGATAACCCCCTTCAGCTTCAAAGCGATTCCCAGTGAAAGAAGTCCGATCAGCACGATGAAAGCTCGGGAGATGAACAGGAGATTTTCATCCCTTATGCCACCCCTCACACAGGGTTTGATGATGTCGGCCGAGATAATCGTGCTCGTTGTAAGCAAACACGTATCCGCCGAGGACATCACTGCGGAAAGCAACCCTGCGATGACCAGAGCACTAACCCCCATGGGGAGGACTTCCCTGACCACCGCAGGAAAGGCGCCTTCTGGGGAAATCCCAGGGACAATCACCTTGGCGGACATTCCGATCAGGGTAATGGAAAATGCGAGAGGGATCATGATCAGGGCTGTGATGGCCGCCGAATTTTTCGCCACCTCCTCATTTCGCGCGCAAAAAAGCCTCGAATAGATATCGGGACCTACCACATAAGCTGACCCAACCATGAACAAAAGCGTGACCACATAGGTCCAATCCCCACGGGTATTGGTGGGGAAGGAAAAGTAGAATGAATCCAGACTCAACCGTAAGGATTCAAGGCCGCCCGCCTTTCCGATACTCAGGGGAAGGCAGATGAAAATACCAAGGAGCAAGATGGCCGACTGAGCGGTATCGGTACGAAGGATGGAATACTGGCCCCCTAAGAGAGTATACGTGATAAAGACGACTGCCGAAAGAAGGATCATCAAATCCAGGCATCCCGGGATGAGGACATCGAGGATCTTGCCCGCAGCAACCATCTGGCCCGCGATGATACCCAGCCAGGCGACGCAAATAATGACCGAGGCCACCAATTTCACACCGGACCCGTACTGATCCCCCAGGAGTTCGGGCAGGGTATAAAGGCTGTATCTCCTGACCCGTTTGGCCAGTGAAAATGCGAGGACCAGGAGCCCCACCACCCCTACCAACAGCCACCATGCGCCAACGAGCCCCTTTTCAAACCCCAACCCAGCCATGCCGATGGTGCTGGATCCCCCTACAATGGTTGCCGTGAGAGATCCGGTGATCAAAAGGGAACTCCCCTTACGATCGGCTACAAAGAAACTCTCGGTTCCTTTGATCCTCCTATAGCTCAAGGCACCAATCAAGATCATCCCAATGAAAAAACAAGAGACAATCACCAGATTCATGCGATTCCCCTATTTAGGGATCTCTTGGGATTACTTTACCGCTATCCCCGAGAGATCGAAAGCGAGCCCCACAGCCATCATACTCACCTTTTCCTCATTCCCCAATAGGATGGCTTCGAAAATCCCCTGCCAAATTCCTCCCTCCCCGAGAGCAAGACCTCTGATCGTGGACCGGAGCTTATTCGGGGAGGATAAAGAGCTGATCCTTGGTTGAAGTGAGCTTTTCTACTCCATGGGAGCATACCAAATAGAGGTCTTCAATGCCCACCACGCCTTTTTCGGGGAAGATCAATTTGGGCTCAAAGGCGAAAACCATACCTTCCTCCAAGTGCGTGTTCACCCCCATGCCCAAGAGGGGAAGTTCGTCCATTTCGAGGCCGATTCCATGACCCACAAATGGTACCCTTCCCTCCCCATGACCCATGAAGTAGTCTCCAAACCCCCTTTCCCTGGCCATTTCGACAGCTCTCCGGTATATTCCCCGCCCGGAAATCCCCGGGCCCGCGCTGCGCTCCATATTCATCTTGATCTCCAGCAGGGCCTCAAATCCCCTCATGAAGAGCCCGGGAGGTTCCCCGATGCAAAAGGTTCTCGTTTCATCGCTCACGTATCCGTTAATCCCCACTCCGAAATCGATATAGATGGGCTCCCCCCTTTTCACCCTACGCCCCCCTGCTCCCTGTGCGATGGCGGGGTTGGGACCCTCACCACACACTGGGGATGTACAGAAGGAATGGTACGTGGCCTCCTTTCCCGAGAGAATGTGGCCGTGGAACATCTCCTGATTCCAGCCCCTAATGCGAAGTCTTCCCTGGTGCCCCTTTTTTCGAGCGTGGGCAAAGAGCAGCCCGTCGATCTCCAGTTCCGTCATCCCTTCCCGGATGATCTCCTTGGCCACGCTCATCACCTCATCCGTGATCTTCGCCGCTTTCCGAATCTGTCGGATTTCATAGTCCGACTTGATGGACCTCACCTTCAGAATGAAACGGGAGACGTCGGTGAATTGAGATCGGGGAAAGAGGGATTGAAAGTGAAAATAGTAGTTGGTTGGGAGGACATCCAATTCGAGGCCGATGGTCCCAATATGGTCAAATCCCCCATCCCGTAACACGCCCGGAATATGGCGGACTTTTTCCAGAAAAATGATATTTGATAGAGCAGATTCCCTCACGGCTCTGGCATGGCTCTTCTTAACCATGAGGGTAGGTTTCCCCTCCTGGGGTATGAAGAGGAAGGACTCTTGAATGGTACCGGCGAAATAGAATAGGTCGACGTTTTGACAGATCAGG
>JAQYWG010000265.1 GCA_030145085.1 Thermodesulfobacteriota bacterium | reverse complement strand
AGGTATGAGTTTGAAATAGATACGATGGAAGTGAAAGGAGATCATGTTCATCTTTTTTTTGACAGCGTCTCCTCGGTATTCCCCGTCCCAGATAGTGCAGATTATGAAGAGTATATCGGCCAAGGTAGTGTTCAGGGAGTTTCCGGAGGTGAGGGAACAGCTCTGGGGTGGTGAGTTATGGAGTGATGGATATTTTGTCAGGTCTGTTGGGGACAAGGTTACCTCTGAAGTGATCCGTCGGTATATCAAGTATCAGCACCAAGAACAGTTGGGTTTTGATTTTTAATGCCTCGCAGCTCTGCTGCGGGGTAGTTTACTCGGTTTGTTTGGTTTATTCCGTTTGTTTGGTTAGTTCGGTTTGGATCGTTGAGATCGTTTGTCTCGTTTATCTTCAGTAAAAAAGGATAGTGATAGCCGAACAAAAGAGTGCTAACGTCTGGTGGCTTACCCCCTTGGTATCATCAGCGGTCCTGAGTGTGCACAAACGAGAACTTTATGTACCGGGCTCGGATCGTAACTTTTGCTTGACCTTTTGCTTGACCTTTCCTTCTTTTGTTCCTTAAATGTACATGTAGTATTTTGGCTACTTGTGGCTTGAGTGAGAAAACCAGCGGGGAGACAAATTGCGGGACTGACGTCTTACTTGGATCTCCTTTTTAACCTTTGGGAAGGAATTGAACAATGTCGTCTATCGAGAGAGTCTCAGTGATCGGCGCCGGAGCTATGGGCGCCTTTTACGCCAGTAAATTTTTCGACATGGATAGGAGTTGCATATCCCTGATAGCCAGAGGGGAACGCGCTGACCGGCTCATGGAAAAAGGATTGATCGTCAACAATCAGCATTATTCGGTGCCTGTGGTGAGGCCGGAAGATAAGGCACCGCCCTCGAATCTCATCATTGTTGCCGTAAAACACCATCATCTCCCAGAAGCCATTCAGGACATGAAGAACAGGATAGGTGAGAGCAGCCTCATATTATCCGTCATGAATGGCATAGAGAGTGAGGAACAGATTGGGGCCGTCTATGGGATGGACAAGGTTTTGTACGCAGTTGCAGTTGGTATTGATGCGGTTAGGCAAGGAAACTCCATAACCTATACCAAAGAGGGAAAGTTATTTTTCGGTGAGGCCAAGAATCTCGTTCTGAGCGAACGTGTCAAGCGAGTGAAATCCCTTTTCGATCTGGCAGGGATTGCCCATGAGACACCAGATGATATGATTCGAATCCTTTGGTGGAAGTTCATGATTAACGTTGGAATGAATCAGGTCTCAGCCGTACTGTGTGCGCCCTATTCAGTTTTCCAGGCGTCCCAGGAGGCCAGGGAGCTCATGGAGTCGGCCATGAGGGAGGTCATAACCATTGCCAAAGTAGCGAAGGTCTATTTGTCCGAAGAAGACATAGAAAACTGGTATTCATTTCTCTCCGGGCTATCCCCACAGGGGAAGACCTCTACGGTCCAGGACGTTGAGGCCAAAAGGAAGACCGAGGTAGAAATGTTTGCAGGCAAGGTGATCGAACTCGGGAAAACATATGGAATTCCAACGCCGGTGAATCAAACCCTTTTCAGATTAATAAAGGTCCTGGAACAATATTGAGATTGTGATCAGAATTTTGGGCTTTCCAAAGCACGATCATGCTCCCTTATCCGCGGGGACGTGACCGAACTGGAACGAGCCGCACTTTCCGGGGCGCTGCCCACCATATGGCGGCACATGCCACGGCGTGCAGTGCAATTGCCACCATGAAAGCGACCAGATAGCTGTCGGTGAATTCAAAGATCCACCCCCCCAACCATGGTCCTATGGAACCCCCTATGGCAAAGCTGAACCATATAGAGCCGATGATAGTCCCTACCCTCGGTCCCTGGAAGATGTCAGTGGCCGAGGCAACTATGGTAGGCGAGGTCACCCCGAGGCTAATACCCAGGGCTATGGCAAAATAATAGAGCATCCATGGGTGGGAGGTATCCCTCATAAGCGTCAGGGCTGCTATCCCCGAGATACCGATGATGGTGCCGATCGTCATGGTGGGCTCGCGCCCAATGCGGTCAGAGATGACACCAACCAGGGCCCCACAGGCAAACAGGATACCGAGTAAGGATAGAACTGAGGAGGCATAGATCTGCGAATAACCCAGATCAATGGCGAAAGCGACGTGATGGGCCACGATAATATGCATCACTATTCCCCACACGGAGAATGTTGACAGGCAGAGCAGCCAAAAGCGGCTCGTTTTTACTGCCTTAGGCAGTGTCCAGTCTATGGCCGTCCAGGCTTCATCGATAATCCGCATCGGCTCCTTTTCCGTGGTCGGAGATTCCCCGGTGGCATCTAAGATGCCGTCGGAGACAAGACCCTTCTCTCGGGGATGATATCGGATTATAAGGATTATCAAGGGGAGCATAATGCCAGCAAGGACGATGGCCTCAATCACGAAGGTATGGCGCCAACCTAGGCTGTTGATGAGGAAAGCGACAACGGGATAGCAACCAAAGGCCCCTCCGGTACCGGAGAACATGAGCGATAGAGCCACCCCTCGCTTTCTTTCAAACCAGTTCTTTAAAACGATGGTGAAGGGCACGGAGCCTATGAGACAAAGGCCAGCTCCGGACAGCACTCCAAAGCTTGTATAAAAATGCCACGGCTCGCTACCCCTCCCCGATAGTGCTAAACCCAGTGCTAACAGCAGAGTTCCAAGGGCCATGGTTTTCCGCGGGCCCACCCTATCAGCCAGGCCCCCAGCCACAGGAGCAACCAAGCCGTAGACCAGCATATGAACAGATAGCATGACAGCTGTTATGTCTCTCGGCCATTGAAACTCCTCAAGGAGGGCAGGAAAGATAACTGAGAAGGAATACCGGGCTCCGTAACCAAGGGAATGTGCTACCATACCAGCGGCGACGATAAGCCATCCGTGGAAAATGATCCCTCGTTTCTTCATGAGAATTTCCATTCTACTGCTAACGATGAGCACGAGTCAATAAAATGGCTCAGTTATGAAAATTTTTTAGAGGGATAGCGAGAAATTACCGATTTTGCTCCCAATTATCAGTGAGATATTTAATTTCATTATAATTTTAATAGGTTAAGCAATCCCTGGTGTGGCATCATATTTGCACAATTTCCATTACGAACTTCAGATCAACAATCAACAGTTTCTTTCTAACAGTGAAGAGAAACATATGCTGCCGATTGAACTCCACGAATTACCAGAAGGGGAGGTTTTCAATGAAGGGAAAGAAGGATATGAAATCCGGTGAGTTGGAGGCT
>JAQYWG010000264.1 GCA_030145085.1 Thermodesulfobacteriota bacterium | reverse complement strand
AGCTGGCGCAGTAATTATTAACCACACTTCTGATCTCATCGTCGCTTATTCTCGGGTCTGAGAACACGATCCCCGCCCTCGCACCTTCGCGGCTGGCATTGGTAATCATCGCTTTGTCGTAAAGGGCAACGCTGAATTCGATGATCCCAAAAACCAGCAGAATCAGGAGAGGGAAAACAATGGCGAACTCTATCGCTGCTACCCCATTCTGGCTCTTCACTTTATCTAACATCCCCATCTACCTTTGCCCGATACCACCGATGCTAATGGAGTAAACAGTCCTTGGAGGGGGCCTTTTAAAGTCTTCCCTGTATTTTTCCGAAGCTATTTCGGCAGCCTGCCCGTCAAATCCCGTTACCGGTTTCAGGTTCTTACCGGCCTCAGGGTTTAAAATCTGGTTATCCTTGGCCGATTTGAATGAAGCCCCCCATTGATCGGGTAATTCTTCCGTCCTCGTGCATGCGCTAAACAATAGGCCTATGAGCGCGATTAAGATAAGACCCCTGGTCACCATATCTTCCTCCTCTCTTTCCGCCATTTAAGGGACGGTGTGTCCAAATTCGCCTTCCAATCCTCCCCTTTTATCCAGGTGGGTGAGGGGAGGGTTGGTCCTTGGGGGAGTTCTTTTTTTTCTGCCTTCCAAAATTCCCAAGAGAAAAAATTCAGCATCACTCGGCTCATTATACGCATCAGTGGGCAGGGATTGTTTTTCCAGATCGAGGGGCTTCACGAGATGGCAGGTGACGATGATGATGAGCTCTGTCTCGTTCTTTTGAAAGGAACTGCTCCGAAATAACGCCCCCAGAACTGGGATGGATCCGAGGAGGGGAATCTTTGAGATTATCTCCCGGATGTTCTCCCTGAGGAGCCCTGCGATGGCAAAGCTCTGCCCGTCCTTCAATTCGATCGTGGTTGAAGCCCTTCTCGTGGTTATTCCAGGTACCACAAACCCTTCTAGAAGCACCGCCGTCGAAAAATCGCGCTCAGAGACCTCAGGGGAAACCTTCATACTGATCTTGTCATCGCTCAAAACGGTTGGGGTGAAATTGAGCCCTACCCCAAAGGTCTTATATTCGATGGCAACAGTCCCCAACCCTTGCGGGATCGGTATGGGAAATTCACCCCCTGCCAAGAAATCAGCTGTCTGCCCGCTCAAGGCAATGAGTGTCGGTTCGGCCAGGATCTTTACCAGCCCGTCCTCCTTTAAGGCATCGATAAAGCCGGTCCACGTGGTGTCCCCATCGGTGATGCGAAGAATCGCATTGACCGCCGGCGAAACTGCAACCCCAAATGGGGCTGCGGTAGTGGCCAGGGTTCCCACGTCCGTCAATTGAATCAGGTTGTCGAGCAAGCCTACGACAAAATCATCTTTGCGGAGGATGCTGAAATTGATCCCCAGCTTGTTCATCAAGCTGCGAGATATCTCAGCCACCCTCACCTCCAACATGACCTGGTGGACGCCGGCTACCTGAACTAAATTGATGACCTTGTTATGCGGTGCGTAGGCCCTCACCAAAGTCAAGGCGTGCGAAAGACTAGCCGTGCTTGAGATAGTTCCCGAGAGCGTGATCGAGTCATGGGTAGCAATGACGCGGAGATCTCTCTCTTCGGGAAGAATTTCGTGCAGCTTTTCCCTCACTCGGGCAACGTCAGGGGTGACCTCAACATCATACAGGGCAGCGATTTTCTTATTCTCCCATAGGGTTACGGTGGTGATCCCGGGCGCTTTCCCGACAAGATAAACTTGGGTGGGTGACAGGAGGACGAAGTCAGCGATCTCTGGAGCCGCTACAGAAACGCGTTTTACCGGAGTTGGGTTCCTAATAATGATGGATTTCCCCACCGCTAAGCTGACTTTATGTGGTCTCCGGCTCTCTGGAATCACTGTTGCAGGATCCGCTGACCAGCATAGGGGAGGGAAAACCAGCACGAAGGTGACAGCAAGGAAAATGGATGTTGTCTGGATTCCTTTAATCCCTGAATAGGTAAGCATTGCACTCCATCCTTTCTCATTTTCTGAGCGTAAGCGCTAAAACCTCTCAAGCGTCTTAAATTTGATCGTGCTCACGTTACCGCCCTTGATTACTTGGACGGTAAAATATGGGTTTTCCTCTTCCACCACCTTCTTCTCGTTCTTCACTTCTTTCGAGGGGGGGGGAACACGCCTTCTTTTCCTTGGCGGGTAGAAAGAGGCAAGCGTTTTCGGTATTGTCGCTCCTCTCGTCAGGACAGTTTCCGTATCGGTTGGGTTTCTCAAAGCAAACCCAAGCCTTCCCTGGGTGGCCGCGAGAGCCAATTTCTCTCCCTCTTCGGGTGTTACTTGCAACGTGTAAACGTCAACGGGAGACGTCTCCTCTCCTTTTCCCTTTTTTCCGCTCTTCTCCATTTGGGTGCCCGTTGCCAACACCAGGACGTCTTCGAGCACGATCTTGGTGACCTGCCTTTGTCTCCTGTACCTCGGATCGGTTAACGTGACGAGTACATCTACCCGATTTCCAGGACGGATGAAGCCGGATAATCCAATGACTTTATCGCCTTTGACGGCTACCGCCCTTTTCCCAGGTTTCACGATTGCTGAGATACCGCCTGTGGTGATACTGGTGGGAGCCAATTTGGACTCTATGATCGCTTCATTGTGCCTTAACGGGATAATGACGACCCGTCCCTCTAAGGGGGAGACATCGGGAAAATAACCCTCGGGCAGACTCTTTTCGAAAAAAGGCACTATTTTGATCATCTCGCGGCTTAACTTGGTTCCCCAGGGCAAATCTGCTACCGCCACTGCTACGGGAACTGATTCCTCTACGGGCACCTCTACCATTTTGGGCACTGCCTTCTGTTGTAACCAGCGGTATATGAGGACACTGGTCAACACCGCGATCCCTAAGGCCACGGCAAGCGCGATGGTCGCTCTCCATTTTCCCATCATGCACCATCCTTTCCCTTAACGTTTTCAAACGGGGAACGTATAACCCAATAGCCTCCAGAAAATGGAACACATCGTTCCCACGGCGATGGCGACTCCATAACATAACCTCGGCTTCTTTTGGTTCTTGGCTGGAGGAATATACGCAGACTGTCCGATACGTACAAATGTCTTGAGCATTGTCCCCCATCTTTTGATGAGCCTTTTCAAGTGCTCAGGTTTCGCCAGGAGTAACGTCATAGCGTAGATACCCCCGATAATGGCGGTGAAAAGGAACGCAATGAATAGCCCTTTGGGGCCGAGTACTGCGCCTACTGCCCCCATAAGCTTGGCATCGCCTGCGCCCATTCCACCCATCAGGTA
>JAQYWG010000263.1 GCA_030145085.1 Thermodesulfobacteriota bacterium | reverse complement strand
ACCTTGCTCGCATCGAAACTTACCCAACCGAAGGAAACCGTCTTTCCCACCAGCAATCCATGGGAGATGATCCGGACATCGGGGCCGAAGATAAACATAACCAGATACCGGAGGAATAGCATTAAACCAAAGGTCCCGAAAAGCTGGGCCACCATGGGCCCCCGGAGAATATGGGTGATGAGGAATCGATAACTGATCATGCCGAGTAAGAATCCCAGTGCTCCCGCAAAGGGGAGCGAGACAAGCGGGTCGACGTGGAGATAGGAGGATATCAGAAAGGCAACGTACATTCCCACCATCATGAATTCCCCATGGGCGAAATTGACGATATTCATGACCCCAAAGATGAGGGAGAGGCCCAGAGCCACAAAGGCAAAGATGCACCCCATGAGGATGCCGTATGTTACCAATTGCGTTGCGAGTTCCATGCTCATCTCAATCCCCTGAGGAAATAGAAGTGAGGAGCGCAGGAAACAAGCGTTGGCTACGCTCCTCACCTCACCATGACAGCCTGCCGTCTAGGCCGTTTTACTTCCAGCCCGGAAATGGATGCATGAGGTCGGCCGTGGCGAATGTAAAGGGATAGACGATCTGATATTTCCCACCGGGAAATCCCTGGAGCTGGTTAATTATCCCTGAACCCAGCTCATTCTGCTGGGTATCGCCCGGGAATGGTGAGCCAAACCGGACCCCCTTCCAGGGCATGATGATCTCCTTGCTGGGGATATACAGTGTATTCAGCGCCTTTGCGAGTGCCTTCGGGTCGGTCGATTTGGCCTTGTTGAGGGCATGGGCCCAAACCTGGAGTCCAACGAAGTCTCGTGCTGAGCTCCCATGGAAGTCATACCCCGCCCTCTGTTTGTAGATTTTGTTCAGTTGCATTGCTATTGGCTTAACCTTGCCCAGCTCAGGCGAGAAGAGATCACGGGTGAGAATACCGTTCACAGCGGATCCCAGGGTCTTGGCAAAATCGGGTTCAACAAATCCGGCATCCTGCCCCCAGACTAGGCGCGGGCTTGCCCCCAACTCCTTCAGCGTCTTGATGAAGAGGATAGAATCCGCGACATAGGAGGCGAAAAGATACGTATTAGCCCCGGAGGCCATCATCCTCCTTGCCTCGCTGGTCAGGTCCGCCGCCTCATGGGGGTACTTAAACGCCTCCACAATTTTGTACCCGTGCTTGGCCGCGAACTCCTCGATCACCTTAAGGGCAGCCGCACCCCACTCGGTGTTCTCAACGGCGCACGCCAGTTTGTCGATTTGTCCCTTGGAGAAGGCCTTTATGCCGGGCGCCTTGCCCTGAGTTAGACCATTCATGAAGTTGAAGAGGTCAGCGGTAAACCACGTTTCGTGGGGGGTAACCCTCCAAAACCACTTGAAACCTCTCTTGGTCAGCGCCGGAGAAGTCGATTCGCCGTTCACGAAGGGAATGCCCGCTCGTTCGGCCTCCACCGATGCCGTCTTCGTTACTGAGCTGTTGTAGCAGCCCGTGAGGCCGGTAACCTTCTCATCCCGTATGAGCCTCTTCGCCTGATCGGCCCCCCAAGCAGGGTTCCCACGATGGTCGGCGAAAACGAGCTTGATCTTGGCCCCTCCGAGATTTGGAATTCCCTCCCACTGAGCGATGGAAATTTTTAGGTCGGGATACTTGTTGTTAATGACATCGGCGGCCAATTCAATCCCTTCCCTCAAGGCTTTCCCCGTAGGGGCAAGAGGGCCGGACAGGGGGAGAATAACCCCAATCTTGACTTCCTTTGGCGCCGCCTGGGATCCGAACGCCAACACCAATGCCACGCATACAAACAATACTATCGGCCATTTACTTCTCATTTTATAAGCACCTCCTTCCGAATTTTTAAAAACGTGCCAAAAATCTTAAAAATTTCGCTCTCTCACCTCCTTTTTCCGTTAGAGGACTATTTGTTTCTGAATGATAACTCCCCCTCATGCGTGCCGGATGTTAACATTACAAAAAATCTTTGTCAAGCATTTTTTTCGATAATTGTGCTGTTGCCCAGATAGGTGATCCTTGAAAAGAAGGGGTTAAATCCCTTCTTGGGGCTTCACCCGATGAGATCAATTTCACCCTCCCTTTTGTACGTGATCAATCCCTCCAATACGTCCCCGGTGAAGAAATCTGATTATGATGAAAGTTTGATTGATTGTCCACAATCGGGTAATATGAGAAAAAATCATCTTCCTTCAGGGGAAATGATCCGGATTTATTTGTTCGATGAGTAGACAAGAATCCTCGAAGCGGGGATACAAAGTGAAGAAAGACGAACGTTTTGAAATCCGCATAGCGGGATTTGGTGGCCAGGGTATTATAACCATAGGCAGGATACTAGGGGAGGCCTTTAGCATATATGAAGGTAAGAATTCGGTAAGTACTCAATCCTACGGTCCCGAATCCCGAGGTGGCGCTTGCAGATCGGAGGTGGTTGTTTCAGACGGAGAGATCCACCACCCAAATGTGAGGAAAGCAGATCTTTTCATCGCGTTTTCTCAGGTGGCTCTCGATACGTACATCGCTGATTTGAGGGAAGGGGGCATATTATTGCTTGACCCTGACTCAGTGAAAAATGTGCCGGATCGAGATAAATATCGGCTATATGAGGTACCTACCATGGAGATAGCCCATGATATTGGAGGGGTAAAATTTCAGAACTCCGTTGCTCTGGGAGCATTATGCCCATTAATAGCCCATATGATCAAAGAGTCGTCACTGCGTCAGGCAATATCGAGGAATGTTCCTCCCGAAACTGTTGAGACTAACATGAATGCCTTTCAGAGAGGAATGAATTATGGCGAAAAAGATAGGGGCACATGATGGGGAGAATAGGGCCCATGATTCATATTTCTTAAAACCTGGGAGATATTATCTTCAGGGTAATCAGGCCTGTATTGAAGGGGCATTGGTGGCCGGATGCCGCGTTTATGCAGGATACCCGATAACGCCGGCAGTAGAAACAATGGAATATGCCTCACGAAGGTTCCCTCAGGTCGGAGGTCGCTTCATCCAAATGGAAGATGAGATTGCTTCTGCGTGCGCATTGATAGGGAGTTCCTGGGGAGGTGTAAAGGCATTGACGGCAACATCGGGCCCGGGTTTTTCCCTAATGCAAGAGACCATATCCATTGCTGTCATGTCAGAAACACCTATGGTCATCATCGATATTCAGCGGGCGGGCCCGGGACAGGGTTATATCACTGCAAGCCAGCAAGATGTCATGCAGGCGAGATGGGGACACCATGGCGGCGGGCCCATTATTGCCCTTGCTCCCTCATCTGTGCAAGAAATGTTCGATCTCACCATTGAGGCTTTTAATTTATCGGAGCAATGGAGGAC
>JAQYWG010000262.1 GCA_030145085.1 Thermodesulfobacteriota bacterium | reverse complement strand
CATGGCTGTCGTCAAAGGACCGTTTGATATCCTCCAGATGTTCGGGCTTCAGTTTTCCACCCGGTACGGGGACCTCAATCTCGTAACCCTGCCCATGGTATCGGATGTCAGCACTCCTCAGAAAGTGTACCTTTTCCCTCGCAATCTTTTCATCGAGCATCTGTTGAAGTGCTTGTTCCTCGAGACCTTGATAGTGGCTATTGAGTTCACGGAGGTTCACATCGGAGACCTTCTTCAGATACGTCTTGCTGTAATCGTACCTGAAGTCCGCAACCAGAAGACCCACCGCGGAGTTTACCCCGGGACTGATCGGAATGATAACGGTCGGAATGTTGAGTCCCACAGCGAGGTCCACCGCATGGAGGGGTCCGCCTCCACCGAAACAGAGCATGGAGAAACTCCTGGGATCATGTCCGCGTTCCACGGAAACCCGTCGAACCCCCCGGATCATGTTGGCATTGACCACTTTGAGGATTCCCTCCGAAGCCTCTTCCAAACTCATTCCCAGAGGTTCGGCAATGCTTTCTTGGATTGTAACCCTCGCTCGGTCGATATCCAGAGACATCTCCCCTCCCACGTAAAAGTCGGGGTTTAACCTCCCCAGGACCAGATTGGCATCCGTGACCGTGGGTTCCACCCCGCCCTTTCCGTAGCAAGCAGGTCCGGGATCAGCCCCCGCGCTCTGCGGTCCGACCCGGAGTAACCCTCCCGCATCGATCCATGCAATGCTTCCCCCACCAGCCCCGATGGTATTGATGTCGATCATGGGAACCCGGATAGCGTGCCCTCCAATTTCGCTCTCCTTGGTGGTAAGGAACTTTCCATCGTTGATCAGACAGATGTCGCAGCTTGTCCCTCCCATATCGAGCGTTATCACGTCTTGAAAAGCGCCCAAACGTGCGATCCCTTGACTACCCAAAACCCCACCCGCAGGTCCCGAAAGGATCGTGGTCACGCTCTTCTGGCCAGCCGACCCTGAGGGCATGATACCTCCATTGGACTGCATCACGTTCAGGGCAACGGAGAGTCCCGCCTCTGTCATTTTCCGCCCGAGGTCTTCGAGGTATCGTTCAATGATCGGCATCACATAGGCATTGATGACCGTCGTGCTCATTCGCTCGTATTCACGGATTTCAGGGAGAATTGCGAAGGAAAGCGAGACCGTCGATTCCGGATAGTGGGATTGAAAGAGATCCTTGATCCGCACCTCGTGTTTCGGGTTGGCATAGGAATGGAGGAGGCAGACGGCCACCGTTTTCACCCCTTGGACTTTTAGGCGATGGATGATGTCAAGGACCTCGGATTCATTCAATTCCTCAAGGATACTCCCATCGTACAGGACCCGCTCGCTCACCTCGAAGCGCATGTGCCGTGGAACGAGGGGATCGGGCCTTCGTTCGAAGTAGTCATACATCTTGGGGCGATCCTGGCGAACGATGCTCAGAATGTCCTTGAACCCACGGGTCACGATCAATGCGGTCTTCACCCCCTTGTACTCGAGCAGGGCATTGGTGGCAACCGTCGTTCCATGGACCAGAGAGGATATGCGAAGGGGGTTCGCACCTTCTTGTGCAATGATCTTTTGGATTCCATTGTAGACCCCAATCGAGGGATTTTGCGGGGTGGAAGGAGTCTTCGTAATCTTCAGCCTTCCCGTTTCCTCATCAAATAAGACGACGTCCGTGAAGGTACCACCCGAATCGATTCCCAGGCGAAAGGTCATGGCTACTCCCTTTGGCGAAGAAGCATTGTTCGATTCATTCTCAGCTAGCCGGTTAGCTTCATGAGGGCGGTTCTCATTCTTTCCATGGCCTTCTCCAGGTTTTCGTAGGAGTTGGCGTAGGATATCCGAATATAGTCGGTCCCGAATTCCCCCAGTACCGTTCCGGGAACCACCGCGATCTTGGCTTCATCGAGCAGATACGAGCTTAGCTCCTCGGCCGACTTGCCCAGGGCCTTAATGTTTGGGAAAATGTAGAAAGCCCCTCTTGGCTCAACCACCTCAATGCCGGGCATCTCTTGCAGGGCAGTAAAGACAAGCTTTCTGCGGCGATCAAACTCCTTGACCATCATCGCGGCCTCACTCTGAGGGCCTTCCAGGGCCCCGATGGCCCCCCATTGGGCAAAGGAGGTGGCGCAGACCGTGGTATACTGGTGGATACGGATCATGGCCTTAATCAGTTCATGGTCGGCCGCGGCATAGCCGAGGCGCCAGCCAGTCATGGCGTAGATTTTGGAAAAGCCGTTTACTGTAATGGTACGTTCCCTCATACCGGGAAAGCCCCCAATACTGAAGTGACGGGTTCCCTCATAGACCATCTTTTCATATATCTCGTCCGAGAGGACAAAAAGTTCCGTTTCCCGAGCAAACTGAGCCAGTTCCTCGAGCGCTTCTAAGGAATAGACCGCCCCGGTCGGGTTATTCGGGGTGTTAATGACCATCATTTTGGTGTTGGGCGTGATTCGGGATCGAAATTCATCGATTTGAGGGTTGAACTGATTTTCCTCTCTGACGGGAACTGAGATAGGAACCGCTCCCGCCATCTGAGCGCAGTAGAAGTAATGGAGCCAACAAGGATCTGGAATGAGAACCTCGTCCCCGGGGTTGAGAAAAGCCATCATCGCCATGAAGACGGCTTCGTTGGTCCCCACGGTTACGATGATCTCGGTGGCGGAATCATAGGAGAGACCATTGTCCTTCCCCAGCTTCTGTGCGATGGCCTCCCTCAATTCAGGGAAACCATAATTAGACGAGTAGTGAACCTTTCCTTCATCCAGAGCCTTCTTGGCCGCTTCCTTGATGTGGGCCGGGGTGTCAAAATCGGGTCGGCCTATCTCAAGGTGGATGATATCCTCTCCGGCCGCCGTCCGCCGGTTAACTTCTTCAAATACCTTCCGTATCCCTGAAAATGGAATGGACTCCATACGGTGAGCCGCCTTCATCATGTTATCCTCCTTTCGTTTATCGGCCAGGGAAAGAGCCGGTCTTCTATAGAGATAAGGTTTGGTGGTCAACGGCGACCACAAATTTGTGCCGACCCCGGTTCAGTCGAGTGAGCATGAGCAGGGTCATGGCTCCGTTCAGGGTAAAGCCAGCAGAGTCAATTAAATAAAATTCACCATGGGGTGATTACCCTTTTACGCTCAGGATAACCTTTCTCTCCACGTTGGTCCAGCATTCAGATCTGATCTCAATATCCGGAAATTTTCGATTGTAGAATTGACGGCTTCGTAAAAAGCCCAACTGCTGCGTTACACTTCATCTTTCGTCATTGCGACGTACTGTAAGTACGGCTCATTCCTCAAGATTCGCAAGCCTTGCATTTGGAACTTTTTACTTTGCCGTCCCATT
>JAQYWG010000261.1 GCA_030145085.1 Thermodesulfobacteriota bacterium | reverse complement strand
AACAAGGGCTTTCTCAATGATGCCGGATATCCCTTCACGGGGCATACGGAGTTTTTGGCCCAGCGAACCAACAGTGGCCCGGTGGTCATGATGCTGGTCACACCGCGGCTCAAGGTAACCCTGGTGACTATCCATTGCGCCCTAAGGGACGTTCCGGGGTTGATCACTCCGGAACGGATCATGGACACCATAAGGATCACGGACGACGCCTTAAAGAGGTCCTTTGGAATCCCAAACCCCAAGTTGGCCGTAGCCTCTTTAAACCCTCATGCCGGGGAGGATGGATTGTTCGGGGATGAGGAGAAGGCCACCATCCTTCCGGCCATCAACGGATGCAGAAGGGCGGGTGTCAACGTTGAAGGGCCTCTGGCCAGTGATTCCCTCTTCCACTTTGCCACAGAGGGGATCTACGATGCCGTGGTCTGTATGTATCACGATCAGGGCTTGATCCCCATTAAATTGATGGGGTTTAAAAAGGCCGTCAACGTGACCCTGGGGCTATCCATAATCAGAACCTCGGTCGACCACGGAACCGCCTACGACATAGCGGGAACTGGAACTGCCGATCCATCGAGCCTCATTGAAGCAATTATCATGGCGAGCGGGATGGCCAGGGCCAGGGGAAAAAATAGAGCTCCCTGAGTTTTATGGGAAATATTTTTGTAACCTGGTGATAACATAAAAACTCGGGGCTTTGCCCCACCTGGAACACTAGTTGGAATATTGGAATACTGGAATGATGGGTTGAGAGAAATGAAATAACTTCGCGGCTTTGCCCCTCCCCAATATTCCATCATTCCATCTACTCTTTTCCATCATTCCAATTCTCCAAAAGATTACTCTATTGATTGACAAATTGGTGTAATTGGTCTATGAGGATATTGTGAAATTTGTCTCAAAAGGAGAATGAAGTGAAGATTGTCGTATGCATTAAACAAGTCCCCGATACTATCGACGTGAGGATCGATCCGGAAACCCGGACCCTCGTTCGGGAAGGGGTGGAGAGCATAACCAATCCCTTCGATGAATACGCGGTTGAAGAAGCCCTCCTGACCAGGGAGGAATATGGGGGGGAAGTACATGTCATCACCATGGGTCCTCCCCAGGCCATCGAAGTGCTCAAGAATGCCCTGGCTGTTGGGGCGGACTATGCCTATCTCATTTCGGATATTGCCTTTGCGGGGGCCGATACGTGGGCAACGGCCTATACCCTGGCTCAGGCAATCAAGAAAATCGGCACGCTGGATTTGGTGGTATGCGGAAAGCAAGCAATCGACGGAGATACGGCCCAGGTTGGCCCGGGAGTGGCAACTCAGTTAGGCATGCCCCAGTTGACTTATGTCTCAAAGGTACGGGAGATCGACTTGGAAAACAAGAGGATTGTGGTTGAGAGGATGCTGGAGGATGGGAAGGAAATCATTGAATCCTCACTCCCTGCCCTCATCACCGTAGTCAAGGATATCAATGAACCCCGCATTCCTTCCCTCGTCGGCATAAAGAAGGCGACCAAGGCCGAAATACCAACCTGGACCATCAAGGATTTACCGATGGATAAGGCCAAATGTGGCTTAGAGGGTTCCCCAACCGAGGTCGTTCGAGTGTTTACACCGGAACCAAGGGGAGGTGGGGAGATTTTGGAGGGAGAACTGACCAAAACCATTCCCCTATTGATGGATAAACTGATGGAGGTCAAGGTAATAAAATAGGAAAGAGCAGATGGCCAGATTATTGATCGACGAAGATGCATGTACCGGGTGTGAAGCCTGCGTGGAGGAATGTCCATATGGGGCTCTGGAGATAAAGGGCGATGTGGCGACGGTTAACGAGAAGTGCACCTTCTGCGGGGCTTGCATTGACGTCTGTCCCGTCGAAGCCATCGTTTTGGAAAAGGAGAAAAAAGGGGTCGAAGGCCTTGATATCAGTGATTATAAAGACGTCTGGGTATTCATCGAACACAAAATGGGAAGGATCGCCAACGTGAGCTTTGAGCTCCTTGGGGAGGGGAGAAAGCTGGCTGATGCCTTAGGATGCAAACTTTCCGGAATGCTTTTGGGTGACGGCGTTGAGGAATGTGCCCGAGAAGCCATAAGGCATGGGGCGGATAAGGTTTACCTAACCGAAAGTCCCATCTTGAAAGAATACCGGACGGACGCTTATACGGCGGGAGCCGTCAATTTGATCAAGCAATACAAACCAGAAATCGTGATCTTTGGGGCGACCACCCAAGGACGGGATGTCGCGGGAACCATTGCCACCACTATATGTACGGGTTTGACGGCTGATTGCACGGGACTCGATATCGATCCCGAAACCAAATTACTGAGACAAACCCGTCCTGCCTTCGGCGGCAATATCATGGCCACTATCCTATGCCAAAACCATAGGCCCCAGATGTCCACGGTAAGGCCAAAGGTCTTCGCCATGCCGGAAAAGGATGATTCCAGAACGGGAGAAATCATTCGCGAAGGGTTGCCCATTGGCGAGGATAAAGTAAGGACTAAGATCTTGGAGTTCCTCCAGGTGGACGAAACGGTGAACCTGGTGGATGCGGAGATCATCGTTTCCGGAGGAAGGGGACTGGGAGGAAGTGAGAAATTTTCGGTTATCCGTGAGCTAGCAAAGGTATTGGGAGGGGCGGTCGGTGCATCCCGTGCCGCCGTAGATGCGGGATGGATTCCCTACGAGCACCAAGTCGGCCAGACGGGCCGAACGGTAAGGCCCAAAATCTACATCGCCTGCGGAATCTCCGGGGCAATCCAACACCAGGCGGGGATGAAGACCTCGGAAATCATCGTCGCTATTAATAAAGACCCCGAGGCCCCCATCTTCAAAATCGCCACATATGGGATTGTGGCGGACCTGTTCCAGGCCTTGCCCATGTTGACCCAGGAATTCAAGAAGCGACTGGGCAGGTAAGGTTTTGACCGCCACCCCAACAAAGATAGATCTGATTGCCCTCCGCTCTGGTTCTTTTGAGCCCTTTAGGAGATAGGGGCCGAGGAATCGAAGGAAGCCTTCTTGGGTAAATGCTCCCCAAATCATCCCGGCGCCAAATAAGACCTCATTGTAAAAAGTCAGAATAAGACGGCAAAGAAAAAAAATCCAGAGGCAAGGTGCGCAAATCCTGAGGAATGAGGCGTACATGGAGCCCCACAGCCAAGCCTGTGGTACTGCTTGTTACGCCCATACGGGCGACATCCTGAGCAAAGAGCATTCACCCACGGCTAAACCCGTGGTGCTCCGCGTCGAAGGAGAGAAGTACGCTGCAGTGATTTACCCTGTTAAATATTTTCTTTGTTTGATGTTACTGTTTTCAAGCAGCTTCTCTATCCCATATCTCTTGATATGGCTG
>JAQYWG010000260.1 GCA_030145085.1 Thermodesulfobacteriota bacterium | reverse complement strand
TCATTCCTCAGGATTTGCGCGCCTTGCATCTGGATCTTTTTTCTTTGCCGTCTGATTCCGACTTTTTACGAAATCATCAAGGTTAGTCCAACTACATCCTATATCCAATCCACCCCGGAACCATCCGCTGGTAACGTCCGTACTCATGGGCAAAATTGATGAAGTAATCAATGTTTTCCAAAGGAGCTGTTGGTGGTACCTCACAGGCAGATGAGAGGACAAAGGCGCTATAGGGAGCTGCCGTGTCGATACACCACCTCGTGGCCTCTTCGATCTGCTTCTTGGTTCCGTCCTTGAACAGCAGGATATCCACATTGCCGATAATTACGAGCTTTCGGTTGGAGACCTTCATCAGTTTCTTGAGAGACGAGTGACAATCTATACTGAGGGCGGAGATACCTGTGGTCATCAGGTCCTCCATAATGGGGTCAATATATCCACAAATGTGCAAGGTAATACCGGTCTTCTTTTCGCTGAAATAGTTCACCAATTGCTGATGGTACGGGAGGACAAATGTGCGGTAGATATCAGGGGAAATGAGGTTCAGGGAACATGCCGCCTCGGAATAGCTCAGCCCAACCCTCGCCTCGCTATTGATGGCCATTCCGAATCGTTGGGCGAACTCAGTTGTAAATTTCATCAAATCGTGGACGAACTCGGGATCATCAACGGTGTCCAGGATAAGCTGCTCAGCTCCCCTCAAATTTACGGCGATCTGCCAGGGCCCACAGATGACGCTCCCGGCCGCGGCATCGGTGATGTGGGGCCTTGCCAGGGAAAGCCCCTCGATGTAGTAGGGCAACCGTGCATCTTTCATCGGATCGGGAACTTTCATCTTGAGGAGCTTTTTCTTATCATCAAGGATGTGTTTGGTAACATAAGCAAGGTCATTCTCGGGCATTTCGACCGTACTACCGCAGGCCTCGGTCTCCATGACCAGGTCCGCCATCATGGTAACCACATCCCCTTGAAAGCGCTCATAGGATATAATGACCGCTTTGGCGAACTTCCTGGGATGGGTGAGATATTCCCTAATGGTTATCCCAGCCACCTTGGCATTGATAAGGCTGGTGATGGGATAGACGGGAACCCTGTCCGTAAAGGATCTCGAGTAAGCTGCCCTGACGTGATCTCTTCCGGTGTATTTCATGGTAATCTCCCCTTGCTCTATTGTATGCAACCCAATTTTTCGATTTCAACAAGCTCTATCCCTTCCCTATCAACTCCTTGGCCTTCTCCACGGCAACAGCGGCGTCTTTGCCGAAGCCATCGGCGTTAATTTCGTCGGCGAATCGTTGAGTGACAAGGGCCCCGCCGATCATCGTCTTAACCGTTAATTCCGCTGACTTCAAGGCCTCTATGGTGGTTTTCATTAGAGGCATGGTGGTAGTCAAAAGGGCGGACATCCCAACGATGTCGGCTTTCTTCTCCCTGACCGTTTCCACAAATTTTTCGCTGGGGGTATCCGTGCCCAAATCGATCACCTCAAATCCCGCCCCTTCCAACATCATCCCCACAAGATTCTTGCCGATATCGTGCTGGTCCCCCTTTACCGTGCCGAGCACAACCTTGCCAATGAATTCTATCCCCGTATCGGTCAGAATGGGCCTTAAGAGGGCCATCCCCATTTTCATGGCCCGAGCAGCGAGCAGGACTGCGGGGACGAAACACTCGTTCCTCTTAAATCGCTCCCCTATTACGCTCATCCCTGCTATGAGGCCTCCATTGAGAATGTCTTCGGCTGACCGCCCCTTGTCCAATACCTCCTGCGTAAGCCGCTCCACTTCCTTGAAATTTCCCTCCTGCACCATTAAGGAAATCTCCTCTAGGTCTTCCATAACGAGCTCCTCCTCTCGCCTTCAATCGAATTTGCCCTGCCTGAATGCCGCTAGATAGTCCATACAGAACTTATCCCTCCCTAACAAGGTTATTGTGGTAATCAAATTGGCCATAATGCGCTTATCACAGGGATCCAGGATGACCGCGTCCAAACCCTTGGTCATCGCCATAACCAAGAACATCTGGTTCACCTGCTTCCGTTTGGGAAGGCCATAGGACACGTTACTCAGGCCGCAGATCGTATGCACCCCCGGAAACCCCCTCATGATCGCCTCGATAGCCTCCAGGATGGCCACCCCATATCGGATATCCGTGCTGACTGGGGTAACTACGGGGTCAATGTAGATATCCCCTATGGGAACTCCATCACTGGTGAGCCTGCGGATAAGGCCCGAGGCGATCCGAATCCTGTCTTCCGCGGAATCGGGCATTCCCCTGTCATCCATGCAGAGCCCAACCACGTTGGGCTTGTGCTCCTGAATCAAGGGGATCAAGGTGGCATATCGTTCCGCCTCGGCGGTGATGGAGTTGATCATCGCCTTCCCTTTACAGAGGGGGAGAACCTCCGCAACGGCAACGGGATTTGGGCTGTCGATACATATGGGAACGTTTGCCGAATCCTCAATCAATTGAACCGTCCACTTGAGGGATTCGACCTCGTCCTCCATCAACGTAGCTGTGTTGACGTCGATTACATGGGCTCCGGCATCAACCTGATCCTTTGCCTCTTTCGTAATCAATTCGGCATTCCTCTCTCTAACGGCCGGCTCAATACCCTTCCTGCTTGAATTGATCCTCTCTCCTACAACCAGCATGATTTTCCTCCTTTGACCACCAAGATTCTCAGCATGAAATTACCCGTGATTTCTAGAACTTCCCTGATACCTGAATTTGAACCATTAAGTGCCTTATTTCCCCTTAACGTGTATTGTCGGATTTAAAATCACCTCGCCGGTGATGGAGTTGGTGACCAGGCAGTTCTTTTTGCTCATTTCTAATACTCGCGTGGCCCATTCCTCTTCTTCATCATTTCCAATAGTCAGTTCAGGGTAAAGATCTATCCTGGTAAATCGAAATCCCTTCGCCTCCAATGCTTCGACGGTCCCCTTAGCTCTACAGGTGAAATCCTCATAATTCAACCGTGCCCCCTCTGCAACGGCGAAAAAAGCGGCCATATAGCAGGTACAGGCCGAAGCAACAAAGAGTTCTCCAGGTGCCAAAAAACCCTCTGGCCCACCAAATTTGATGGGAGTGGAGACTTCAAAGTCAAGCTTTCCCTTGACCACGGGCCTCATCCTTTTCCCCTCGGTCCATTTCGTCCTCGCCGCATAAAATGATACGTATCCCTCTCTATTTCACTCCCTCTCTCTATTCCATTACCGTCTGAATGTACCATGATTCTCGATATCGTGTTTGCTTTTTTGCAGGAGGTGCGGAAGGCATTGAAACGGCGGTTCATCGTTTTTCCTCAAAAACCTTCCAGAGACCTTGCCGAGTGTGATCGCCCCTCGAAGGTCACGGCATCACGGA
>JAQYWG010000025.1 GCA_030145085.1 Thermodesulfobacteriota bacterium | reverse complement strand
TATCCTTCCTTGTATTCCCTCGCCAAAAGGAGCAGGCTCAGTTGAGCGGAGTCACAATAAATCATGACGAGATCAGGCTCAACATTGGTCGTCATGAGGGGAGCCGAAACCAGACCCACGTATCTGCCTACTTCCAAACGGGGAAATTGCTGGGCGTAATGGCTTCCGGCTTCCAGATTCTCCACATCATGCGGGAAACGATTATGCCCCTCCAAAAAATGTTTCGGGGGTTCACCGAGCCCGTAACCGATAACAGGTTCAGGGCACCAGTTGTCTTCCTTCAGCATCGCAATTGCAGTTCCGTCACGGCGCGAAATTTGAAACGCCTGGCACAGTGACAGGTGGTGGCCAAAATCCCCAAGAGGTCTCTGCGCTCCCGTAGGAACATCACCTTCCTTTTCGAGCAACTTCAGTGCTAGAGGAAAGGTTTTCAACCGCAACTGCCTCTCAAGTTCATCTCCATACCCATGGTAAACTTTAAAATCTGCCATTTTACCATTACCTCCTTACTTTTCTGCAGGCCCTATTTCACCCTGAAATAGGGCTTTAGTGTGTTGATTTGGACCCCTGTGCCGATTATACGTTGAAAGAAATTATCAATCGAATTTCTAAAGATAAAATCAAAATTATCAAAGAGCAACCACTTTTTTAAATATGATCCTCCGCTTCAAAAGCCAAAAAATAAGAAGCTCTAGAAGGCCCCTTTTCCGAAAAAACTGCTAAGGGATGTAAAAAATCAATGAAGTGAGAATCGAAAAGAGGGGATCTTTAACTACCTCCGCTTGCCATAGGCGCAGAAATGGTTCAAGCCCAGGATTTTCGCCGCCCCGGATATGGTTATGCCATAGAAAATCTGCGGCTTTTGGATGAGAAATTCCCCGATAGTATCGTTGACGAGGGTCGTCCCCGTAATAAGGACCACATCGCACCAGAGGAGGTTATCTCTGGCCTTCTTCGGTCCTTCTATTGGAACTCCGAATTTCACCTTCCCGATATTGTCGGGGTCGAGGTCCGTTACCCGCA
Source organism: Thermodesulfobacteriota bacterium (assembly GCA_030145085.1). Lineage (GTDB taxonomy): Bacteria > Desulfobacterota > BSN033 > WVXP01. Next base: position 21,710 of record JAQYWG010000025.1, on the reverse strand, counting down.
AACGGAACACCTCTGATAAAGTATCCACCATGCGGGGTTGGAACCCGACCACGGCAATCTTAGGCTGGCCGAATTTTTCCCCTATGTATCTGACTAGTTCGAGGCTGCATCGTTTCGGTTCCTCGTCCTTGCAGTGGACGGCTTTATCGATTAATCCCACATGGTTCATGGCCGCATTTAGGGTCGAAATGAAGACCGCCCGGTGGAAATTCGTCCTCAATTCGCTCCTCAGGATATCCGAAATTGTACCCTCATACTCCCCAAACATGTCGGTGAAGGCCTGGCCGGGCGTTCCCTTGAGCTTCGCCTGCATCAATCGCTCCTTCCCCTTCAGCAGCGGATAGTCCAGTTCCTCAGGACGACCAATGGCTTCCTCCGGGGTTAGCGGCCGGGCAACGACCTGGACCTTTTCGGATTCCAAGCCATTTTCCTTGGCAATATCGGCGAATTTCTCCCGCAAAGTCTCAAGCATTTTCCTGTCTTCCCGAATGCGTCCGTTAAGAAAACCCGAATTTTTGGTTATGTCACCCTACCTCATCATGGTGAGCAATCTGACGCCATGGTGATGTAGCTCCTTGAAGGTAGCCCCCTGGCTGATGAAACGGATTACCTCTTGGGGTTCTACCACTTTTGAACCCGAGATAACGTCGATTCCATAATCGAAAAGAACGGGAGTAAGGGGAGTTGTGGGACCGATCAAGGAGACGAAGCTCCCCTTGCATTGCACCAAGAGGCTCTCCAAGGTGTGATTGATGAACGTGGTTCCAGTAATCCCCACTACATCACACTGGGGTAGGATTTCCTCAGCCGCGTCCTCCGAAAGATCCCCCTTCACTGGCCGTTTCTCGATGACCCAGAGGTTTTTGGCCGATTCTCTTACTGTGGAAATAAAGGGGAAATGGCCCACAACAGCCACATTCTTTCCCCTACCCTTTTCCACAAGGATCTCATAGGCATTAGCTTCGACGCACATGGATTCATCGATGTCGATGAGGGAATTGATAGCCGCCATGCCGATGGACGCCTCCAGGAGATTTTCAGACCGGGAATAGAGGGCGAGCTCAAAAACACTCTTTTCCGTTAAATAGCCCACATCCCTCACCCCCTTATGGGGATGAACTTCTTCCTTAAAGGTGGAGGCGAGGCCACAGTGTCTGCTCAGTACCGCTGTCCAATTGGCACAGACGTGAATTTCCCTCACCTTCGTTTCTCCGTGGGCAAGGGAATCGATCACATCGTCTAAAATTTTCATAATACGCCCTCTCTTTCTCCGCAAATGAGTTTCGTGTTCCCCATGGAGGCCACCTCCGGCGATGCTCAGCGAGGGATTTCGTAAAAACTCCTGCGGCCGTGTAACCTGTGGCGGATCCTCTTATCATCGAGTAATACTTTCAGATGCTTGATAACCTCCTGTGGGTGAAGTCCCAAGATCTCCGCCATATCTTCAGCGGTAAGTGGCCTTCTCTTCAGGGCATCGATAATGTGTGCCTCAACCTCTCCTTTCCGTCCGAGGGACTTATCTCCTTGATAAGGATTTATAACCGTTGCCTTGGCGCCGAAATTCTCCCCGATCTCCTTGAGCCTCTCCTCGTCCAAGGGAGAAGCGAAATCCTCAGCGGGGGGTCGGTAAACCGTATTGAGCTGGATCCGGTCGGGATTGATTGTCTCCAATACCTCTTTCATCTTTGCGACTTCGGAACGATCGTCATTCATGCCCCGGCAATAGAGAATTTCAATCCAGATTTGTCCTCGGAACTGAGCCTTGAAATCAACTATCCCTTGGATGACCCGATCGATTTCAAGGGATTCTTCGGGCCGGTTGATGGTTTCATATACGGTCTTTGAGATGGCATCCAAAGAGGGAATAACCAAATCCGCTTGGCTGAGATCCCTTTTGACCTCGTCCATAAAGAGGAGGGATCCATTCGTTATAACGACCACCGGTATGGACGTCATCTTCTTGATTTCCCCGATGATGGGTCCAATCTGGGAATGCAAGGTGGGTTCCCCCGAACCGGAGAAGGTAATATAGTCAACGGGGTTTTTCATGTGGGCCAAGAACTCCTCAATCTCCCGGATGATCGGTTTGGCGGGTATGTATACGCCTCGTTTAATGGTCTTGTTGGTCGTCCTCCCCAACTGGCAGTAAATACAGTCGTAAGTGCACGTATTCAGTGGAACCAGATCCACCCCAAGGGAAAAGCCCAATCTCCTGGATGGAACAGGACCGTAAAGGTATCGCATCTTTTCTCTCCACAGAATTTCTTAAGCAAACCGGGGAATTCCACCTTAGGTTTCGAATACCGCCCCTACATGGCCGTAAAAGAATCTATCCCCAAATTCCTGAGCTAACCTCATGGAGGCCCTCATCCCTGTGCAGTGAGAAACACCAATATACTCTATTGCCAGCCTTTTGATGGCATCGATGGACTCCTCGAGCTGCTCAGGGGTCAAAAATTGCAGGTGTGTCCCTCCAAAAATGGCATAAATCTTATCCATCCCCGTCTTCTCCATGACGTGGTTGATGGTGTTGATCATGCCCGAGTGGGCGCATCCGAAAATGATGACCAATCCCTTTGGTGTATCCAGGACGAGGGACTGATCATCCAAGAATTGATCGGTCACCCAATCCCCATTCATTTTGGCGAAAAGCCTCGCGTCGGGCTTCTCAAAAGGGGTGTTTCTCGGAACTTCTCCCGTTAAAAAAATCCCCTTCTCCGGCTCATAGAACTCTTTCTTCAAAACAAATCGTGCCCCGGAAACCTCGAGATACCCACGACGATAAGGGATCCCGGCGAATCTCTTCTCTTCCCGCTCATCTTCCCTGAGTACGGCGATTCGTTCCACAAAGATGTGGGGATGTGCCAGCACCTCAACCTCTCCCCTCACTGTTAACACTTCCGGCAATCCTCCGGTATGGTCGCGATGTCCGTGACTCAAGAAGATCTTCTTGATGCCCGTGAGATCTTTCCTCCAAAGGAGGGCATTCCGAATAATGGAAGACCCACTCCCGGTATCGAAGAGATACTTTCCGGCCTCCGTTTCGATGAAAGCCGAAAAGCCATGCTCCCCCGTTCCCACCAGGGCACCCACGGTATTCTCGCACAAAACGGTAATTCTTGCCTTCATGATCCTTCCCCCTCATCAGCCATCAATAGCGCCACCTTCTCCCGGCCCAAAAACCTCACTGCCGGGAGCCCAAATAGTCCACGGACCTCATTGAACTGGCTGTCACCGAACCAAAAACCCTTCCTGAAAATCCCATCGATTCCCCTACGGATGAGCTCGGGGATTTCCTCATCTTTCCTCCTTTGTATCATGAACCCAAAGATATCCACGGCTCGAGGGCAAACCTCTATGCACCTCCAGCAGTTAGCGCAGTTCCAGGCTCCATCCCCCGAGAGCTCGTTCAATTCCGACGCGATCGAATAGCCATCCATTTGCGTGATGATACAACAATCCACACACTTCATGCATTGATCGCACTCTTTTGGAATCTCTATCCTCATAATTCCACCCTAATGACGAAATACCCCCATCTCATCCTGAGGGAAACCCAAGGCCAAGCCAATGAGCTGAGGAAGGGATATGAGGGGCATTCTCCTTCCCCCATTTTTCAGTTCCATCTGGCTCTGGTACCTATCTAAAAGGAGGAGACAATTTCCACAACAAACGGAGATCATCTCCGCCCCGCCTTCGATTGCCGATTCCAGCTTCCTTTTGCCCACCTTCAGTGCCATCGCTCTGTCAAAGAGGAGGATGGTTGAACCGCAGCAGTCCGTCTCCGCCGGATAGTCAACAACCTCAGCTCCCAAAGCCGATACGATCCCCCGCATGGCTTGAAAGCTTAAGGTGTCTTGCTCTGGAAGAATCTCAGAGGGCCTCATGATCTGGCATGGATGGGAAAGGGCTACGTTGAAATTCAGCGGGCTAACCACGGATTCCCTGATCTCATCCACACGATCGACTAAAATCTCCACAATGTGGCGAACCGTGGTCGTGCCGGCGTAGCCCAAGTCCAACCTCTCTAAACGGCTATTGGCCCTTTCCAAGAGACTCGGATCCTTTTCAAGATAGAAGTTTGCCCTCAAAAAGACATTCGTACAGCTTCCGCAAAGGGTGATGATATCCATTCCCAGCCTCTCCGCTCGGGCGAGACTGTATGCGGGGAGGTTAATCCAATCATCCCTAACCCCGGAAACCAGGGAAGAACCACAACAGCAAAACTCCTCCATATCCAGAGCCTCAATGCCCAACTTACTCAGGATCTGCCTTGAAGCCAGCTCATATTCATGAAAACGGCTGAGCACCAGACATCCCGGGTAGAGAATCATCCTTTCCATCCCGATCCCTCACGATTTTGACGACATCGCCCACCTTAACCCAACCACTTTTCGTGACCTTGCAGAATATGCCTTCCTCTCTGAGCAGCGAATATCCATAGAAAGAGTATGTGTGGGGAGCAGACTGATCCTTTCCGACTCCTATAACCTTCAGCCGAGCCCCTCCCACTTGAATCTCGGTCCCGATGGGAAATGTCTTCAACTCCAATCCTTCGATTGTGATGTTTTCTGCGAAAGAACCCGGAGGAGCTTCAATACCCGTCCTTTGGCAGATGGCCTGAACGGATTCCATTGTCAGGAGACTCACCTCCTTCTCCGTACCGGCGTGGGAATCGCCCACCAATCCCACGCCCTCCTTAACATATCCCCATTGGACATTCTTCTTGGGATCGCGTCGCCTTTTACTCAGGCAAACTCCTACCACCCTTCCCATTGAACCCATTTTATCCCGTACCTCGGATGACCCGAATGACCTTGCCAACTCCCCCTGGGATGAAGTGCTCCCCATAGAATTTCCTGAAAAGACTCATGGCTGAGTCTCCTGTACAATGACATGGGCACACCCACTCAACACCGCTCTCTTTAAAGGATTCAATCACTTTGATTATCTCCCACTCATGGGCCGAAAACAAGTGATACCCGCTGATAGCCAGCCAAATCCTCCCTGTAATGAGGATTTTGACCCGAAGAATCATTTAAACGCCTCCTCTATTTTTATCCTCTTCCCTACGCCGGTAAGGACGCAGTTTTCACCATAAACCACTTTGAACACCTTCCTCGCGAGATCACCAGAACAGTGGCAAGGAGCAACTTTCTTAACTCCTTCGCCTTTGATTTTGTTGACAATCTCCTCTATTCGCTGGGAACTCATTCCGCCTAAATGAAAGCCTCCTAATGCTAAATAGATATCGGTTTTAAGCATTCCCTTTGCCTCTTTGACGGTCCTTACAATTCCCGGGTGAGCACAACCGGTTATTACCACCAACCCTTTCGATATTTTCACTACAAGGGACTCCTCTTTTAGCAAGTCTCCAAGTTCTCCCGTTGAATACACATCTTTACAAATTTCAGTTGGTCCCCGGACCTCTATCACCCTTGCCCCAACCCCTAAAACCCCTTCTTTAATCCTCATGGGGAAGGATCTCGGCATGTATACAGTCACATCAGGGTTCTCCTTTAAAAAGGTCGGTAGTCCGCCAATATGGTCGCCGTGAATATGGGAAAGGACTACGAGATCTATCGCATTCGGGTCAATTTTGAGCTTTTCCATATTCCTTAAAAGTACCGAACCCTCACCCCCAACATCGAATATGATTGTTCTTTCAGGTCCCTCAAGCAAGCAGGAAAAGCCCCACCTTGTTTCCAGCCTTTCATCGTAGGGATTATTGTCGTAAACTACGGTAAGATCCAAATCGGCCGCGTCCGCCGCAAACACCAATGATAGACAAAGAACCAGAGTGAGAATTATCCAGTTTATCCTGAGCATCTCCATGCCCACCGTTATTGAGAGCATGACCTATACGTGTGTAACCTTTCTAGCATTATGTGGACTAGCTATGATCAAATATAGAAGGAGTAATAGTGCTTTTCTCAGCTTAAATCGGCATTGGAGCCACTGACTTACTTTACACGCTCTCAAGACCTTTTTCCGCAGCCATTGCTTTATTTGGAAGCAACGCACCCACGCCGTTTCAATGGCCGCGGAGAGCTTTTCCTCTTTTGGAGGATAGAGCTGAATTGAGCAGTTATATGGATGTTACGCCTCCTTTATCACGAACGTCCTCCCTCCCCGCCTGCTCAATAACCCGCCTGAGACCATCCCTCACGTTTCCGGTCATCTCGTAGTATTTCAGGCCCCTTTCCCGTAATGCCCCCTCCATGTTCTCTCCAAACTGACCACCCACAACGATTTCAACCCCTTTGTCCGCTAGCATCTTGGCCACGCCGAACCCTGCTCCCCCACCGCCCCGGCTAAAGGGATTCGCGATCACTTCCAAGAACCCACCGGTCTCATCGTAGAGCAGGTAGAATCGTGCCCTCCCAGGCCTGGGGCTGATTTCAGCCGGTTCCTCTCTGCTGACTGAGGCAATCGCAATTCTCATCGCCCTCTTCCTCGGGTCAACCTCTCCACAACCAAACCGTTTAGGACGGAAAAAATGACCATGTAAAGAGACAGGATTACTGCAAAAGACCACCCGAAATAGTGGACCATCATGGGAACGAGGGGGATTTTTATGGCCCGGTTGTAAAGAAACGCCGCAATGAGGGAATCCCTCATTCCCTTTTCCTTTAGATCTCCCAACAGAGGGTACCACATATAGATGGGGCCTGAGGAGATGACGCCTCCTAAAACGGCAAAAACCCATCCCCGTAATCCCGACCCCCTGCCCAGCATCCTCACAATGCCCCCCGCTTCAAATAGGAGATTCGTCAGGAACATAATGCCGAAGACCAAGGCTAAAACGGGGGCAATCCGCAGGATCAATCCGCCTAACACCCGAAGGGCATCTCGAGCTATCCCAAAGTCGATAATCCCCAAAATTACGTATATGATGGAAATCGAGAGCAGAAAGATCCCGCTCCCTCCGACTTTTTCAGAAATCCTCTCTCTCATGCCCAACCAAGTGCCAAAACAGTGAGAATTGCGATCATGATGGCCGAGAAAAAACTGACCACATTCCGTACAAGGGCGAACCTCTTTCCCAACATGAGCGCCTCTGCGGCGAGCTGGACAATTCCGACCGTTACCCAGGCCACAATGAAGGCGGTTATGGCGAGCATACTGATCCCCTGGAGCCTCAGCTCACCCCCGATGATGTAACTTGTCACGGGATTTCCGCCAGCGATGCTCCCCACCGAAGCAGCGATCAGGGGGTCAAAGATCTGATTCCCCGTAAAGACCCTGCCGTAAAGATCCTTAGGAATCAGAGTAGCTCCCAGCGAAAGAAGCATAAAAGCGCCCAGCAAAATCGGGAGGCTCCTTGTGAGGCTCCGAGCTGTTTTAACAAATGCCTGCTTCAGTGCACCAGAGCTCACGACTTTCATGAAAACTCGTATCCAGGGCCGCCCTTCACCAGAATGGCTTCTCAGGAACGTGTTATTCTCCATCTATTTAACTCTTTTTGGGTAATTCGTTGATCATGAAATCTTTCCAGTGGCCTCCATATTCATTCCCACGCCACAAATATCACGGTTCCTTCGATGGATGTCCACGGCTCAGGCGAACTACCCCGCGGAATGAACCGGTAGGATCATCGGCCAAAACTCTGTCCACTGACCTGAACCTCTCCTTCCAGGACGAGCTGCTGCTCGGAGGTCGTGTTCGTGTGGCCTCCCACGGTAAAGTCCCGTCCACAAGAGAAATGCCCGATCATTCCCTCTTTCATCGGTCCTCAGGAAGCAAATCTCGCTCCCCCCGGGATATCCCGCGGCCTCCTCCCAGTGCATCTGTCCGGGGTTGATGCCGATTTCTTTCATCTGAATCCCTCCTTCCTTATTCCCTTCGCCTTGGCTGCTCAACACCTGGTGAGGAGGAAGTGATATCACTCGCCGATTTGTCCACCTTCAGCTTCTCGTGCCGCTTTTAAGAGGAGCCCCTTCAGCCGATCCAGCGAAATCTTATATGGCTCAATCCCGATCCTCATCCAATCGGAGAATTGGAGGACTCTTTCAGGAAATTTCTCGCTATAGCTATCAAAAAAACCCAGGGCATCGAGCAGAATCGCCTTGTCGTTTTTGGGAAACGTCTCGTTGGCAAGCCCAATATCCCACTCCTTGAAGATAACCCTCCAGTATTTGAGCCAGCCCGGTGAAAGCCAGTAAACCTTCTGGTCTCCCCTGATTCTTTCCCCTTCCTCGGCGTCGGCAAGCATATCGATGCAGTTGGCGGCCTTCACTCGTGAGATATTGCCTCCCTCTTCCGCGATGATTTTGTCTATGCTCTTGAACGGATCAATGGTGTCGATATAGCACCTTTTCCCGTAGACCACGATCGTTTTCGCCGAGTATCGCCGGGCGTGGCGGAGTTGCCTCCTCAGGTGCTTTTCAAACTCCCTGGGGTTCTCATGAAGCCCCGGCCTCGTGTACAGGATTTTATCGGCATCGAGAAAACCGATCCTCCGGAGGTGGTTCAGCTCTGGGCTCAGGGTCCCGCAGGATACAACCGTACACCCCTCAAATGATGGACCTTTCCCGGATTTTCGCCCATTGGGGTTCTTTCGGAAAACCAGCACACTGCCGTGGACGAGCTCTTTGTCGTCATGGACGAGCGTCGTTGAACACTCCCTTCGCACGGAGAAATCGTGATCCTCAATCTCATGTCTTGCTTCGACTTCCATGTGCTTTGGATAGACCAGGAATATCCCGTCTCTTTTCAGAATTCTGTGGATATCACCGAGAAGCCTTCCCCTCTGGGAATGTTTAGGGAAGTAGTACGAATGAAAAACATCGAAAAGGAGAACAACATCGATGGACCCTCTCTCCAGCCCAATTCTCACCTTTCCCGCGGAATCGATTCTCTCTATGTTTTGCAGACCGGCTCTACGGGAATTTTCCACCAGTTCATCAAGAGCCCCGTGGTCCTTGTCCAGCACATATACTCGTCCTTTTTGCCCCACAATTTCAGCAGCTGGAATGGCATATGTACCAGAACCACAGCCGAAATCCAGGACAGTTTGACGCGGTTTGACTCCGAGGTTTCTCAGTAACTCCAGTGCCAGGACTTTTGTCGTACCGCCTCGTTGCTTCCCCATCGTCCTTTACGAAACCTCCTCATTTGAATCCAATCCAAAGGGCCAACAAATCCGCCACCTAGCTTGGCCTCTGTTCTTCACCCTTCGACTCACGTTGCTCAATGGTAAATGTACTGATAAGAATCCATGTAACAACCCCGAGGGCTATCAACCCTCCAAAAATAGATAGAAAAATCATCACATTCCCTCCTCATTCGAAAATCCGTGGATTGGAACCCTTCCGTGCTCGCTCAGAAGGAAACAGGGGCATATGGGCCGAAGCATAGAAACGCCCCATAGATAGTTTTACGAACCGGAAAAATTTCGTTACTAATTTCACGGCCAAAAACCCTTTCACCGATTATCTCGTTGAACTCGCTCTTGGTGAAATTGGTCGAGACAGTGAGAAGTTCGCTCAACAAACTCCACAAACTGAACAAGTCGTTTCACGGTCTCCCGGGGAGGGGCATGCTCCATGTTGCATGTCGCGCTATCTCGAAAACCAAATGAACGCTTATCGTACTGGGTTGCTATGGCCGGAGCCAGGCGATCCGCCGGCATTTAGGATTGGCTCTTGAAGAGAATCTATCCGCTGATCCGTAAACCGAAGCCTTTACTCTTATTCCACAGGAGATCAAGGGGCAAGCCTCACCTCAAAGTATATTGGCTCTTCTTCCAGAAGTATCCTCAATATCGTCCCGTTCATTACACCTGGTGGGATCCGGACGAGATATCTCTTCTGGCGCCCATTCGTTTCAACTGAGATCTCCCTCTCGGTACCGTGGATGACCTCGTTTTGGCTCACCGGGAGATCGTAGATGTGCCTATCCCAATCCATGGTTTTAAAGGAAAAACTCCGATTAAAATCCCTCCGCAAAAACTTTCGGCGTCCGCGTCCGCACCGTTTCCACCCCCTGCCGCAAAAAAACCTGTCTGCGAAATCCTCATCGAATCTCAGCCCAAACTCCCCGAAGATGGCCTCAAAATCAAAAGCTCGAAAGAGATCATCCTCTCGATACCTACGGCTAAAACGGTTAGGGCCGAAATAGTCATATTCCCTTCTCTTATCCCGGTCACCCAGCACTGCATAGGCCTCATTGATCTCCTTGAACCTCTCCTCGCTCTCCGGATCCCCTGAGCATCGATCGGGGTGATACTTCAGGGCCAATCTCCTGTAAACCCTTTTTATCTCCTCCTCTGCGGCATTTCGGCTTACGCCCAATATGCTGTAATAATCCCCTTTGACCATCTATAATGATCCATCCTTTTGTGTTATCCCGTCGATTCTGCTCATAATGGATTTAGCCCTATCATGAACGCTATTTACAACCGCCCTTATTTCCTCCACTGATACCCTTACTTCCTCTCGTATGGCCCCTTGAGGACAAACCCCAATACAATTGTTGCACGATGTGCACCTCCGCTGATCTATCCATGCCTTTCCAAATGCCACCCGTATGGCGTCATGGGGGCATTGAGCCACGCAGAGACTGCATCCCATGCAAAATTCTGGGATAACCCTAATCACTCGCTCCCCCATCCAGCTCGATTCAGGAAAACCATATCATTGACATCCACCTTCAACTGATTTGCCACTAGGGGACATTTTACCTTGAAAAGATGAAAGAGGTTCTTCCTATCACCATCAATGGATTCATAATTCCCCTGCCCCTTGGCAATGATGAGATCAGCGGACCGTAAGAGCCCTTGAACCTCCCTCGAGCAACATCTCATTACGGTACCTGGGTAGTCGGTTCCGTTGGAGATTACCTTCGCTACCTTATCCATTGCCACATACCGGGCATCCTCATAGGTGGCATCATTGATGATGGGTCCTCCCCTCACCACGAAAATCACATCGATATCCTTGAAGCTCCTCATTTCCTCTATGAATACCCTATCGAATACGATCTCCCCGGCATTGTCCCCCAAATAGAGGAGCGACGATGCATGGGATAGACATCCGACGAATTCATCAAAATGATCCACCTTAAATGGCGAGGAAAGGGCGGATTCAACAAGGGAATGATAATCTCGAAAAGAAGATGACGGAACACCGAAATCGATGCTATTTCCCGTAGTAGCTAACTTACAAGATACAAGCAACGGGTTTCCGGAGGTCCCAACGAGCTCCTTCATCTTAGGATACAGTGCGAGGGCCTTCTCATTGGATCTCTCCTTGACCAAGCGATACGGATCATCGCTTCCCGTCATTTCTCTGATGGTTTGGTGGATAACCCTGGCCATCTCGGGGGGCGTTGCCGTTAGTGAAAATGTTGACATTTTCTCCATTACCACATTCAGCACCCCCCTTTGCACCCCTTCATCATCAATGACCATCCTTGATGCCTCTATCGCCTGCCTCAAGAAACAGGGAAAACAGTCCAAATAAGTATTCATGGATTAACTCAAACGACCAAACCGAGGATCTCGAAAAACCTTCGTCGGTATAAAGGAGGAGCAAACTGCCCCATTTCATACGGCTCAGGTGGAGCCTGTTGGCCCACAACTCAGGCCAGAGGATTTTCCCGAAGTTGAATGAAAGCCCGATAGAACCCTCTTGGGTCTATCAGCCATACATTTTGGGCATTGTAACGTGGTAGTATCCTCGTTTATCCTTTGGATTATCTCAAATCTTTCCTGACATTTCCTGCATTCATACTCATAGATCGGCATTTCTTTTATCCCCGGCGTATAGGTTGATTCAAATCAGTTTTTGTGCCTGGCCATAGGGAATACCCACGGCCAGCCTATCCCGATAGATACCTCCGTATTGTCTGGAATCCTCACAGCCGAAGGAAAGAGAAACCTTCTTATCTACGTAAGCCTTAACGGCCACATTGCCACATACGGCAGCAAAGCCCGAAAGCTCCACCTTCAGTTTTTTCCCAAAAACCCTTTGATACACATTTAAGAACCTCATAAACTGCTCGGGTTGAAGACAGGCGACTAACAAATCGGGAGTTTCGCCGCCATTTAACCCGATAGCAATGGGTGCAATCTCCATTGAGGGAAGGCCTTTGACAATGCGTGCAGCATTCTTTAAGGGAATATTGCTCTTCTTATGGAAATTTTCGATCACCCTATCCCTGATGTTTTTCTCCCACCCAAAAACGTAGTTGGCGCCCATACAAATGATACATTCCCTCCCTAACAGGTTATTCGATGACCATGACTGATTAATCGCCTCGCAAAATCGTGTTTCCTTCGGGAAATATCTTCTTCCTTTGGGGGAATCGTCGAAAAAGAACTTTACCCCTGTCCACCTGCTTCCAAACCTCCTCTGAAGGTCATCGACTATCTTCATGAGTATCTCCTCGCAGCCGGGAACATTGAATTGACCAGGGTCCAATCGTAATCATCTAATCCCTCCTACAAGCATCATCCGTCGAACAAGGGGGGGGCTCGCACCGCTCATCTCGACCGCAGCAGGTCCTTCCCCCTTTTGGCATTCCACCCTTGATCGAGATGAATGAGGCGGACATCATCCTCTCCACATGATCACTCCCACAATGTTTGCATGTAGGAACCCCATCCCTCGGTCCCATTCCCGTGAGAACCTCGGAAACCTCCCCACAATCGATACATCTGTACTCGTAGATAGGCATAGCTCCCTCCTTAGGAAATGCTCAATGTAACGCGCTTCTCATGTATCTGAATATTCGTGATTCAAGCGGCCGGAAACCTTTTCCCAAATCTTGGTTACTTCTTTTGTCACAGTCCCACAGGGATATTCAACGATCGATTTCCGTTGGACAAGGGCATCGATAACCTTTGAATCGAAGGGGATCATCCCCATTATCTCCACCCCATCCCCGTCACAATACTCGCGTATCCGTTTCGTATTGACGAGGTTGATATCGTATTTGTTAATACAGGCGAGAGCTGTAATCTTGAAATGTCTTGCCAAACCCAAGATCCTCTCCATGTCGTGAATACCCGAAAGGGTCGGCTCAACCACCACCAAGACCGAATCCACCCCCGCAACCGATGCAATAACGGGACATCCGATGCCCGGCGGGCCATCGATGATAACCAAATCCAGATTCCTCCCCTTTGCAATCTCCGATGCCTCTTTTCTCACCACCGACACCAATTTACCCGAATTTTCCTCGCCCATCCCAAGACGGGCGTGGACCATGGGACCATAATCCGTCTCCGAAACAAACCATTCGCCGTTGAAGTCCTCTTCCATGGTTATGGCATTCTCAGGACAGGCATAAACGCACAAACTGCAATGATCACATGCAATGAGATCCACTTCTCCATCCTCAATGGCATCAAACCGACATACCTCGGTGCATATCCCGCATTTGGTACACCCTTCCGTGTTGACAACGGGGGATCGCCCACCGGAAAAGGGCTCTCTCCTCTTGATGGTTGGATTGAGGATGAGGTGCAGGTCAGCAGCATCCACATCGCAATCGGCTAGGACCTTCCTCTTGGCCAAGGAAGCAAACGCGGCCGTGAGGGTCGTCTTCCCCGTCCCCCCCTTCCCGCTAATGACAGTCAATTGCCTCATGAACCTTCCGTCCTGTTCCGATAGTTCTTGCTCAAATAGTCTTGAATCGCCTGTTGAAGACCCCTAAGAGCCAATAATGAACAGTGGGCCTTTCTCGCAGGAATGCCTCCTGCTGCAACTATCACATCGTTATCCGTCAGGCCTCTCGCCTCTTCGATTTTTTTCCCTATAACGAGCTCAGTTGCTATGCTCGATGTGGAAATAGCGGCCGGGCAACCGGAGATGAGGAATTTGAAATCGACGATCCTTTCCGTTTCGACTTTAATACATACCTCAATGTAATCCCCGCAGGTCGGGTCCCCAACCACTGCTTGACCATCAGGATCCTCGATTAGGCCGACATTACGGGGATTCATGCAATGTTCGATTACCCTTTCGTTGTAGGGTATATATCCAACACCTGGGTCGCGCTCTTCCTGTCGATAGAGGTCCCTCCAATCATTGTCCCTTTCTGTCATCAACGACTCCTAACTGGCCAATGCCTCGATTTTTTCAAACAGTCTTCGAAACGCCGCCCTATATTCCTCCATCTCTTCTACGAGGGGAATTCCCCTGGAATAGAGCTCGGCGATCCGCTGGTCCATGGGGATCTCCATCATGATGGGGATATCCCTTTTCCGGCAAAAATCCCAAACTCCCCGGTCCCCAACATCCGCTCTATTGACCGCTACACCCATGGGAACCCTCAGCTTCTCCGCCATCCCCACCGCCAACTCAAGATCATTCAACCCAAAGGGAGTCGGCTCAGTAACCAAAAGACAAAAATCGCTTCCCTTTACCGTCTCAATCACGGGGCACGACGTCCCCGGGGGGGCATCCAGGATGACGGTACCCGGATTCCCCATGAATGTCTTCTCCTTCTTTATGAGGGGGGACGCCATGGGTTCCCCGACATTTAGGATTCCCTGCACAAATTCAATCTTTCCTGCCCTCCCTATCTGAATCGTACCGATCTTTCTTTCCACCTCGGTGATGGCATCCTCGGGACACACATACGAACAGGCCCCACAGCCATGGCATAGCTCATCGAAGTTGAGAACCATCTCCTTTACCACCACAATGGCATGGAATTCGCAAACCTCACCGCATTTCCCGCAGTATGTACATTTGGTCTTGTCGACCCGAGGCACGGGGATAATCGCCGGAATCTCCTTCTCAATTCTCGGCTTCAAGAAAATGTGGGCGTCGGGCTCTTCCACATCGCAATCCAGCAGTTGTACATTTCCGAGGGAGAGGGCCAAATTCGTGGCCACTGTCGTTTTTCCCGTCCCTCCCTTTCCACTAGCAACGGAGATAATCATGGTTTACCAATCCCTTTGAGAGACCCAATATCTATGGGTCCCGATTCCACCCATACCAGAGATCATCCTCTTCACCCTCGCCTATCTTAGGGCGTGTATAGATGATCTTGTATTGATCCTCAAAGCCCTTAAAACATGCCCTGCATTCTTGAGATTCTTCATCCGCCGAATTAGAATCCACAAGGGGTAAAGGTTCCAGGTGAACCTCATAGCCCGTAGATCGGTAAAGTTCCACCGCCTCGCTCAAGCGAGGCTCGTTGGCGAGGAAGCGCCTGGTCCACCCGTCCTTAATCAATTCATCCTCTCTTTTCGGCCTCTCTCCCATCCCTCCCCTTCGATCTTTGTGCCAACAGGTAATTCTTGATGGCCGCACGGAGTGTATCAGCGGCTAAAACTGAACAGTGGGCATCCGCATCGGGCAACCCGCCCAGTGCCTCCAATACATGGGTATATCTGATTCTGGAAGCCTCTTTGATCTCCTTCCCCCTGACCATATCCGTCACCACGCTGCCGCAGACGATAGTCGTTCCGCAGCCGTCCGTCATGAACTTGGCATCGCTAATGCTCTGCCCATCTATCCTGAGATATATGTACATGGTATCCCCGCATGGCCCCATGACCCGTGCGAAACCATCGGCGTCTTTTATACCCCCTGCATTTCTGGGGTGAAGAAAATGGTCAATAACCTTTTCCGAATAGACCCTTCTGGCATCATCCAGAATCGCTTTCTGTATCTCGCCGGCCACCTGATCAAGGTCCTTATCCATCGGATTAAACGCTCCTCCACATCATACCACGGTAAAAGACCATTCAAGGGTTCGGTCTAACTCCTGACCATTACTGTACCGCATTTCGGACAGCTCCGCTGGTTGCAGGGTAATCCTGCCTGATGGGCAACAGTAGCTCCACAGCTTGGACACATACATTCTCCCCCGGGGCCCGCGCCGGGCCTCGTGCCTCCCATTCTGCCTGCTCCCGTGCCTGCTCCCCTCCCAAGGCCCCTGCCTGTTCCGGGTCCACTTCCCCAGGGAGGACCCGTTCCATCTCCCCTTGGCATGTAGATCACCTCCTCCTGAGTTATTTACATCGACCCCAGCAGGGAATGGGAGGAATGGATTCCTTCCTCAGTCCCCGATGGAATCTACCACCCCCATCTCCTGAAGCCTAAACCCATTCTTCCTCGACCGCCTCCAAAGGCGCGTCCACGGCCTCCTCCGTATGGTATACCCCCACGCCCGACCCCCAAGATGGGCCCGAAAAATGGACGGCCAAAAACAGGGGGAGTATAGGTGCTCCCGTAATAAGGGTCATATGGCATTGAGTAGGGAAACTGGCCCATACCGTAACCGGAGGGACCGTATGCCCCCATGGGCATTGTGCAAAATCCCCTTCCCCCACCGGTCATCGGCCCCATTCCCATTGGTCCCGTTCCGTCGAATCCTGGCATGTCTATCTCCTCCTTCCCAATAAAATTTTACCATTCAAGGTAGTTATTTTTGGGCCTTCTTCTCCTTCTTTTCGGTCTTTTCGATCTCATCGATCCTGCTGCTGATCTGTTCCAGTTGCTGTGCCAACATCTGGGCTTGGTCCTTCAGAAATTGAAGCTCCTGACCCGGGTCCATCGGATACCCCATACTGCTTGGAGGCATGGGCGCTGCTCCCGTTGGATATTGGCTCATTGTGCCACCCCCAGGGGCCATCGGAAACTGCCTACCCTGCCATGCTGCAGCCATCTGGGGAGTCGGCCATTGCCCGGTCATCAGATAACTGGCTGCCGGCCCCATACCAGTTGGACTCACCCCGAGCCACCCAGGGCTATACCCGAACCTCATCCAGCCCGGAAGACCCGTTGCGTAATACATATACCTGTGGCGATTTCCCATTTCGAACCTCCTATTTATTGAGTTCATTAAACCTTCGATTTACCTCCTCAAGTTGATCCTGGAGTACCCTGGCTTGATCCTCCAACATCCTTATTTCATCCTCCTTTGTCATCTTTTTTGCCTAATTCCTTGATCCTTTGTTCGATCTGTTTCAATTGGTCCTGTAGGAGCTTGGTTTGATCCTTCAACATCTGAATCTCCTGCTCCTTGTTCATCGGCTGAGGTGGAGCCGGAGCTGGGCCCATCATCCCCATGCCGCGCCCCATTCCCATGCCTCTTCCACCGCCACCACCCATTCCCATGCCTCTTCCACCGCCGCCCATTCCCATGCCTGAACCCATCCCGGGTCCAAAACCCGGTGTAGAAGGCCCTGGTCCCTGCTGCTGTCCCATGCCGAAATGGGCCTGGACGGAAGGTCCAGAGGCCTCTTGAAGCTGGCCAGTCTTAAACATCTGAACGGCTTCCCTGACAGTTCCCCTAGCACCCAGGAAGATTTTTATCCCCGCTGCCCCCAGTGTAGTGGATGCATTGGGCCCCACATTTCCCGTGATCACCGCTTCCGCACCCTTATTGGCTACAAACTGGGCCGACTGAATCCCTGCGCCACCCGCGGCCATCACGTTTTCGTTTTCAATGGCCTCGAATTGGAGGGAATCGGGGTCGACAAACACAAAACACTGGCACCGGCCAAATCTGGGGTCAACGGGTGAATCCAAATCCGGGCCCGAGGCTGATACAACAATCTTCATAACGTCCTCCTTTCTCCATTTATTCCTTTTCCAGCTCCATAATTCGGCTGTTGATCTGGTCGATCTGCTACTGTATCGAGTCGGCCTGGTTCTTTAACCACTCCTTTTCCCCTTCCGGAGTCATGGGCGATCCATAAGGACTTCCCCATGGACTCGGTGTGTACGGATACGGTGAAGAATATCCATAAGGGTACATCGGGCTGTAGGAAGGATAGCCCATCCCCCAACCATAGGGATACGCCGCCCCAATGCCATATGGGTAGGTCATCCCATACGGATAGGAATAGGCCGCACCCCAGAAGGAACTATATGCCCAACATCTGGGCAGCCCTCCTCTTCCCAGGCCCACATATGGCCAGGGTGGAGACCATCCCCTGAATCCAAACCCTCTCCCAAACGGCATGACCAAACCTCCTCTTACGTAATTCCCGGTTACGGTTATCCCATAAACCGGGTTAAAAGACCCTCATTTCCATCCTCTGAAGTTCTCCCTTCTTAAGCCTTTCTAAAGCGTCTTTAACGGTGATGCCCCCCGATACCAAGAAGATATCAATACTCAAGGCCCTCAAAACCTCATAGGCCTTCGGGCCTACCTGGCCCGAGATAACGGCATCGACATGCTTATCGACAAGGTCCTTGGCCGCAGCCATTCCGGCCCCCATTGCCTCTTCCGCATGCCGGTTTTGAAGGGCATCAAATTCCAAGGAATCGGTATCCACGACCAAAAACCAGGGACAACGCCCAAAGCGGTCATCTATCCTTGCGTTCAAATTCCCTCCCGTGGCTGAAACCCCGACCCTCATTTCCTTCCCTCAATGTCCGTGGTGCTCCTCGCAAGGGTAAACTCCACTAATTTCACCCTTGAGATAAGCCTTTACGACGTTTTCCACTTTTCCCATGGCCCCGGTAGCAACGTCAATTCCGAATTGGTTGAATATTTCAATGGCCCTGGGTCCCATGCCTCCTGCGATCATGACATGAACTCCCTTGGTATTGATAAAATTGGGTACTACTCCGGGTTGATGCTGATTGTAGTACGGATTGGCTACGACCTCGGTCTTGATGATATCGCCATCCTCTACGTCCACTAAGGAGTAGTAAGGGCATCTCCCAAAATGGGCGCTCATCTGTCCTTCAAGACCCAAATCATCGTCGCAAGCTAAAGCGATCCGTTTCATAAATAACCCTCCTCTTTTCTTCAAAATTGACTCTGAGCACTCTGCATCTTATACGTGGGTTTATTCTCTACATACTCCTTGCACTGCTGCGCAATACTTTGAAGGGCCTTCGTGGCCTCTGAATTCGGATATGACGTCACATACGGCATTCCACGATCACAATTTTGGACCATCTCCGGATCGATGGGAATCCTGCCCAAGAAGGGAACATTGAGCTCCTTTGCAGCCTTCTCCCCACCCCCGATCTTGAAGAGGGGAATATCCTTTCCGCAGTGGGGGCACTTCATGCCGCTCATGTTTTCCACAATTCCAATTACAGGGATTTTCAGAACCCTGCTGAAATTGACCGATTTTCTGGAATCCAGTAATGCAACATCCTGGGGAGTGGTCACGACAATGGATCCACCCACATTCTTTATCAGATGCGCAACGCTTAACGGTTCATCCCCAGTTCCCGGGGGAAGGTCAACGATGAAAAAATCCAACGGGCCCCATTCCACCTCACTGATGAACTGGGATATGGCGCTATGTTTCAATGGCCCTCTCCATACTACGGGGTTATCCTTATTTTGTATCAAATAGGCCATGGAGATGATATGAAGATTCGGCAATACCTCAATGGGCCTCAAACCTCCTCTGTCTCCACCGAGGGGTTTTAGTTCAACCCCCAACATCTTGGGAACATTGGGTCCGTGGATATCTGCATCGAGAAGCCCCACCCTCAAGCCCTCCATCGCCAGGACAACGCCGAGATTGATGGCGACGGTGGTCTTCCCAACCCCCCCTTTTCCGCTCATAACCATGAATTTATGTCTAATTCCCCCCAGCCTCTTCTCCAATCTCTCCCTTTCATGGGCCTCCCTCTCTTCTGGGCTGCAACTACTGGATTTATCGCAGGTTCCACAAGAAGAGTCTACATCACAGGTTTCCTTTTCCCGAGTCATGATCGTCCTTCCTTTCCCCAATGAATTTTTCGCCGGGACCGCCCCAGTTTGGTTCATCAAACCAGAAACCGCGGCCTCCACAGAACCGTTTCCCCTTCTGTCGGCAATCGGTACGAGGGCGAAGCCTTCCCCTCAAAAAAAACTGTAGCGCCGTTTCCGCATCACCCACAACATCGGGAACAACGGATATGCCACGGCTGACGAGTTGCCGGTAACAGAACCCATTGATCCCCCCACATATGAGGGCATCAACTTTAGATACCACCAGGTGATTAAGGAGATGCGGAATGCTTAAACCCCCCGTATATAATCTCTCTTTAGAAACGACCTCCCCTCCTTCGATGGTAACCAGAATCATCTCCGGGGAGTAACCGAATCGCGGCGAAACCAATGGTCCAAAAAGGGATATGGCGACTTTCATCGTTTATTGTGAACGCAAAGGGCATGCCAATGTCGTTTCTCCTTCTGAAAGACAAACAATTCCAATAATTTCAAATGGTTATTTGATTAGGAAGGGAGAAGAATGGACACGAGAATTGTATTGCAGTTGCAACAGTTGCAGGATGAATGTTTCATTTACGAAACTATTCCGTATCTCTTTATCTTCCTCCACAGGGTGGTCCGATCGATGCCCAATTCCCTTGCGGTGCGAAGGCGATTTCCCCGGTTTCTCTCCAACACCTTGCGGATACTCTCTGCTTCCGCCCTTTGAAGGGGCCTATCGACCTCCTTCTCCTCGAGGAGGGTCTCCTTCGACCGTTCGATGAGTTCCGAGGGGAGGTGTCGAAGGTCAATCACATCACCCTTGCACATAACGAAGGCGTGTTCAATAATGTTCTCGAGCTCCCTGACATTGCCTGGAAAATCATATCTCATGAAAAAGCTCATTACCTCGTGGGAGACGCCGGAAAGATTCTTTCCCGTCTTGAGGTTGAATTTTTCCACGAAACGTTCGGCCAAGAGCGAGATATCCTCCCTTCGACGCACAAGGGGTGGAAGGTCGATCTTCATCACGTTGAGTCGATAGTAAAGGTCATCCCTGAATTGTCGGGATTGTACCAATGTGACGAGATCCTTATTGGTAGCGGCAACTACCCGTACATCGACCTTTACCGTACTGGTTCCCCCGAGGGGTTCGTATTCCCTGTCCTGCAACACTCGGAGCAGTTTGACTTGGAGGACAGGAGACATATCACCGATTTCATCCAAGAAGATCGTTCCCCCATCGGCCAGGGCGAACCTTCCGGGCTTATCCTTTTTGGCATCCGTAAAGGCCCCTTTGACGTATCCGAATAACTCGGATTCCAAAAGGTTATCGGGTAAAGCCCCGCAGTTCACCTTGATAAAAGGCTTATCCTTCCTGAGGCTCAGGGTATGGATAGCCTTGGCAAAGAGCTCCTTTCCCGAACCGCTGGGTCCCTGGATGAGTACGGTGCTGTCGCTTTCGGCAATATCCGGGAGGATTTGAAAGATCTCCTGAATCGTGTGATTCTTGCTGACAATATCCTGAAACGTATACTGTTGTCGCAACTCCTTCCTCAGTTCCTCGATTGCCGAAAGGTCCCTGAACGTCTCAACCCCTCCGATTATGCTTCCCTTTTCGTCCCGCAAGACCGCGGTGCTGACGCTAATGGGAAGCTCTTTTCCATCCTTATTGATGATATTTATGGGCAGATTGATAATCTCCTTCCCCGTCTTAATCGTTTCCTTGAGGGCGCAGTTCCTCTGGCATATATTGGCCCTGAAGATATCGAAACA
Source organism: Thermodesulfobacteriota bacterium (assembly GCA_030145085.1). Taxonomy (GTDB): domain Bacteria; phylum Desulfobacterota; class BSN033; order WVXP01. The sequence continues at coordinate 302 of JAQYWG010000025.1, read as the reverse complement.
GTTGTGGCCCAATGCCTCTTCCTCAGTAAAACCGGTGATCTCTTCCGCGGCCCTGTTGAAATAGGTAATCTCGCCTTTCTCGTTGATGGTGAATACACCATCGGCTACACTGTCGAGGATCACGCTAAAAAAATGGTGTTGTCCATTTTCCTTCATGCTCGTCATCACCTCAGATTCAATCAACCACTACATTATAAACCCACAGGCTTAGATATCTCAATGATTTTAATCATTTTTCAGCAAAACCCACACACTAAAAAAAGCAAACCCTTAGGAAATTCTACAGCCGGAGGCTTCAAAAC
>JAQYWG010000259.1 GCA_030145085.1 Thermodesulfobacteriota bacterium | reverse complement strand
CAAGGCGCGAGAATCTTTAGGAATGAGGCGTACTTACCGGTACGCCGCAGTGACTTAAAGATGAAGCGCAACGCCGCCCTTCGGCTTTGCTCAGGACCGTGAGCTTGTCGAACGGCCTGTCGAATGGCAGATGGACTTTTTACGAAGCCGTCAAATGTTATAGTAAAAAAATAGACCTTGTCAAAGGATAAATGAAAGGGACACGATCCTTCAAAGATAAGAACGTGTCCCTTGGCTCGTTTTGCCCCCCTTTTTTACTTGGTCGCTTTCTGATCCCCTATTTGGCCGTGTTGAGAATGAAATTACAGAGTATAAGGAAAACGAGATATCCAAAGAAAAAAACAATTAGTCCGACGAGGGCGGCGATGACCTTTTGGCTGAATTGCATAGTCGGACCTCATGGATTGAACTTATAGCAATCATACAAATCTTGCAATCCATATGCCAAATAAGCTTCAGTTTCGGTGCTCCAAATCGGGGGGACCCTCAGAGGAAGAGATACAATCAGGGGGTTTTAAATTCGAGGGGATTTGTTGAGGAAATGAAAATCCAATTCGACTCGAGATTAAAGGGTAGTTCTAAGGCCGATTAAGAAATTGAACCCCGGGGCTGGAAACCCCTTCGCCTCGTAGTAGTGGTCATCCAATAGGTTCTCTATTCTCCCGATTATTTTCAGGTCTTTGAGGTACCACCATTGCTCCACCAGGGTGTAAGAAGCGGCCAGGTCGACCTTCTCGTACCCGGAATTTCGGCCCAACAGAGGATCTCCGTCGGGACTGATGGCATCAAAATCGGAACGGACACTGCCCACAATGTTGACGTCCAGGTTTAGTGTCAATCGATGGTTCCATCGATAATTGACGTTTAGATACCAAACATACTTAGGACGTCTCGGAAGCTCCTTCTTCGTCTCCTTATCCTTGGTATCCAGGTAGGTGAAGTTACCCCTCAACTCCAATTTCTCAATTGGTTTAATGGAAACTCCTGCCTCTACCCCCCAAATCCTCGCTTTCCCGATGTTTGATACGCCAGAAGGGCTGGATTGAATCAGGTTCTTGTAGCGAGTGGAAAAATAAGCTGCCTCTAAAAATACCTTGTCTTCCCAAATCCTCTGATCGACCCCGAACTCAAAATTGGTGCTCTCTTCCGGGTCTAAGGTCGGATTTCCGAAAAGCGGGTTGAAGAGCTCTCGGAAAGTGGGAGCCCGAAAGCCGGTTCCCCAACTGCCTCTTACCCTCGTATGGCTCTCATCGAAGAGATAGGATCCCGAAAGCTTCGGATTGGTCTTGTTCCCAAAGATGGAATCATCATCGTATCTCACCCCTGCAATAAGGGTTAATCCCTCGTGATCAAATCGATTCTGAAGATAGATGGCCCGGTTAATCCTATCCTTACCCACCCGAGTGGGGGGAAGGGGAGGAATCCCGGGCTCAAAGATCGCTTTGGAAACGGCTTTTTCCTTTTCGTATTCGAATCCCCCGGTGACTATCACTTTCTCGTCAAAGAGGTGCAGGTTCTGTTGTGTGCCGAATGTGTATCGCTCCGAATCCGTATCGATGATCATTCGCGTTAAGGGCAAACCGGGGATTAAATCGACTCCAGGCGTGAATTGGTCTTCGACTAGTTCTTCGTCATCTACGGAAGAACCCCTAACGCTGAAATCCCACCAATCGAAGACATCGCACCTCAAATTTAGCACATTGAGGAAGAAGGTATTTTCCCGATCGCGGTTCTCATCCCATCGAAAGGGTATGGGGGTTGGAAAAGGCCAAAATTCATTGGGGTTGATGGCCAACCCTTTCATCGAATCGATGTAACGGGAAGTCCACGTCAGGGCCACCCTTTCGGTGATATCGAGACCAAATCGTCCCGAAAAGGTGGTGTTTCTATAATCGTCATTGCTAAATTGGCCGTCGCTATCCAACCGAGATACCGAAGCGGCGAAGTTGCTTATCCCCCACTCCCCCACCAGGCTTCCGACCTCCCGGTACGTGTCAAATGTGCCTCCCTCCGTCGAAAGGGTGGCCCTGGGTTTCCCCTCTCCCCTTTTTGTGATAACGTTGATCACTCCCCCCATAGCCTCAGATCCGTAAAGGGCGCTCTGGGCGTTCCGTACCACTTCAACGCGCTCAACATTGTCCACCAAGAGGTTCGCCCAATCGTAGAATCCCGACCAAGAATTGTTAACCTCCACCCCATCTATCATCACCAAGGTCTGAGTCACATCAGCCCCGCGAAGCCGAACACTTGTTGCCTCCCCAATGGTCCCGGACCGCCTCACATAAACCCCGGGTGCGTTTCGAATGGCTTCCTCCACCGTTACCGCCATCTGCCGGTCCATCTCTTCATCGGTTATGACCGTCACGGAAGACGGAACCCGGCTTATAGGTTCCTCCAACAGGGTCGCCGTAACTACCACCGGCTCCATGAAAATCCGCTCTTGGCCAAAGGTAACGTGGGAGAAAGAGGATAAAATGAAAAAACCGAAGAGGGGAACAATTTTTATTGCCCGCAGGAGGACCTCAAGGAGGATGGAAATGGGATGATGAACGGCCGAACAATTTTTGAACTGGTGTAAGGGCATTTTGAGAAATATCAGCAGCAGCTAAGGATCAATATCGATAGCAAAAAAGTCCAATTCTCAGTTGTAGATCAAATTCACATAGTAAACCCTAAAAGTTGATAAGTACTTTAATCATGATGTCATTGTAAAAAGTCGAAATAAGACGGCAATTTCAGATAACTACTACCCCTCACTCCTGTGCTTTAGTGTTCATAGTCGGAGTTGTACCGTTGCACCTTATTCCGAGCCTTTACAAAATCCGTGGCTTCCCATACCATCTTCACGAATGGTTTAGCCTTTCGGTAAAAGCTCTTATTACCATAAACACATTAACAATCAAAGCCTTTTTTAAATGATTTTCGCAGATCATACTTAAAGGTGGGATTATTTCATTTGAAATTTCCGTTTCCAATTAGTGCAGAAATCTCGTATAATCCCGGCGAAGGGGGCTGATCAATGGGCAAAAAACTTCCCCTCGGCAAATTGAACTTCGATATCCTTGAGAAACTGTTGGAGAAATATCCCGGGGTCCTTGATGAACGTTTGGTTATCGGACCAAAGGTCGGCGAGGATGCGGCGGTTATCGATTTCCCCGATCGCTATCTGATAGCGAAAACCGACCCCATCACCTTCGCCATGGATGAGATCGGCTGGTATGCGGTCCACATCAATGCCAATGATGTCGCCATCAGAGGGGCAAAGCCGAGGTGGTTTCAGCCGGCCATTCTTCTGCCCGAGGGACGTTCGACGGAAGGCCTTGTCGAGGAAATCTTTCGCCAGATTTCCCGGGCATGTCTGGATCTGGGAGTTACCATCGTGGGAGGACATACGGAGATCACCCACTCACTGGACCGTCCAATCGTGGTGGGAT
>JAQYWG010000258.1 GCA_030145085.1 Thermodesulfobacteriota bacterium | reverse complement strand
TGCTCCATTGAAAATGAAGAACAACTGATGGAAAGCGCCTATATTGCCAAAAAGGGAGGAGCTCACATCCTCAGAGGCGGGGCCTTCAAGCCCAGAACATCGCCCTACAGCTTTCAAGGGTTAGAAGAGGAAGGTTTGAAACTCTTAAAAAAGGTCCGTGAAAAAACGGGCATGCCCGTTGTCACCGAGGTCCTGAATACAACGGATGTGGATTTAGTGGAAGAGTACGGCGATATCCTCCAAATCGGTGCACGGAATATCCAGAACTTCTCCCTTCTGAAAAAGGTGGGACATTCGCGGAAACCGGTCCTCTTAAAACGGGGAATGATGACGACGATAGAAGAACTCCTCATGTCGGCGGAATACATCATCTCTTCCGGTAACGATAAGGTCATTCTGTGTGAGAGGGGAATTCGCACTTTTGAAACGGCAACGCGGAACACACTGGATATCAGTGCCGTACCGGTTCTCAAGGAATTAACCCATCTGCCCATCACCATCGATCCCAGCCACGCCGCCGGCCATTGGAAATATGTACTCCCTCTAGCCAGAAGCGCCGTGGCGGTTGGTGCAGACGGGCTCCTCATTGAAGTCCATCCGGAACCGGAAAAGGCCTTTTCCGACGGCATACAATCGCTCAAACCGGAAAAGTTTTACCAACTCATGGAGGAAGTAAAAATCTTCGAAAAGATCACGAGACCAGAGATAGGGGTGCTCCAATGAACAAGATTAAGGTGAACCTCGACAAAAAAACATCAGCCTCCTATGAGATTTACATAGGGGAGAACATAGTGGATCGCATGGGCTTGATCATGGCTAAGAATAACTGGGCCTCCCGCTATGTTATGATAACGGATTCCAACCTTTCTACCTCACATGGAGAAAGGATTCAGGCGACCCTCAGGGAAATGGAACTGAAGGTTGACTTGATGGACTTCCCAGCGGGGGAGGCCTCAAAAAATTTCCAAACCAATCTCCGCATTGTCGACAGGATTATCGACCTGGGCGCCGACAGAACATCGGCCTTGATCGCATTAGGTGGTGGCGTCGTGGGTGATATCACCGGTTTCATAGCCTCCGTCTACATGAGGGGCATTCCCTATATTCAGGTCCCCACGACCCTTCTGGCCCAGGTGGACAGCAGCATCGGGGGAAAGACGGGGATAGACCTCCCCGAAGGGAAGAACATCTTGGGGACCTTCTACCAGCCCAAAGGGGTCTTCATCGACCTGGCGTTTCTGAAAACCCTGACGCCCCGGGAATTTAGATCCGGCTTAGCTGAAATTGTCAAATACGGCATCATCGATGACCCTGAACTGTTAAGTTCTCTTGAGGGGGAGGCAGAGGCCGTCAGGAACCGGGATATGAGCCTCCTCGAAAAGATCATTGCGAGGTCATGTCGGATCAAAAAAGGAATCGTTGAAATCGATGAAATGGATAAGGGGGTCCGCCGTATTCTCAATTTTGGCCATACAATTGGGCACGCCATTGAAGCAGAATCCGGTTACTCCGTCTCTCACGGAGACGCCGTATCGATCGGCATGGTGGCGTCGGCCCTCATATCGGAGAGATTAAAATACCTTCCCTCCGGAGACCGGGAAAGGATCATATCCCTCATCAGGGCGATCGGTCTCCCCGACCGTATCCCCAAAACCCTAAGCCCAACTGGGATATTATCCCGGATCAAGAGGGATAAGAAAAAAGAGGGAGATACCATTCACTTTGTCCTCCTTAAAAAAATAGGGATGCCCTTTGTCAATGGCGGCGTGCCGGAGGGACTAATTGGGGAAATAATCGAGGCATTGGAGAAATGAAGAAAACGTCATTAGAAACGCTGAGAGAGAAATTAAGAAAGAAGGATCGGGAGATCGCCAAGCTCCTCAATGAACGGGCAAAGCTGTCTATCGAGGTTGGCAAGCTAAAGGATTTCAAAGGATGGGAGGTCTATGATCCTTCACAGGAAAGCAAGGTTTACGGTCACCTGAGAGAAGTCAACAAAGGCCCCCTGCCGAATAGCGCCTTGAAAAATATCTTCAAGGAAATTATCTCTTCCTCCCGTGCCCTCCAGGCGCCGACAAGCGTCGCCTATCTGGGACCGGAGGCATCATTTAGCTACCTGGCCGCCCAATCGCACTTCGGCGAAAGTACCCAATACTCCCCACAAACAAAGATCTCTGAGGTCTTTGATGAGGTGGAAAGGGAAAGGGTCCACTGGGGAGTGGTCCCTGGAGAAAACTCCGTGGAAGGATTCGTCAAGGCAACCCTGGACAGGTTGATATCAACCCCCTTGAATATCCGGGCGGAGATTTTTCTGGGGATCTCTCATTGTTTGATCTCTACCTGCGAAAGGATGGAGGAGATAAAGCGGGTCTATTCTCATCCCCAGGCCCTTGCCCAGTGCCAGGGCTGGTTGAGGAAAAACCTACCTCATTGTCCCGTCTTTGGACTAGACAGTACAGCACTCGCCGCCAGGAAGGTTCTGGAGGATAGGGAGGGCGCTGCCATCGGAAGTTTCCTCGCCGCAGCCACTTTTGGGCTCAAGATCATTGCCGAGGGAATCGAGGACAATCTCTCGAACACGACACGATTTTTCGTTATCGGAAAGGGTAAAAGTATGCCGACGGGGAGAGATAAGACCTCGGTGCTCTTTGGAACACCCCATGTACCGGGTGCTCTTCATCACGCCTTGGAACCTTTTGCCAGAGAGCATCTCAATCTAACGCGGATCGAATCTTACCCCATGAAGGATAGGATGTGGGAGTATCTATTCTTCGTAGATTTTGCAGGTCATAGAGAAGAAGAAAAGGCAAAAAAGTGCCTCGCAGATATGGAGAAGGTGACCAGCTTCATGAAGGTTCTGGGTTCTTATCCCAGGGGAGATGAGCCGTGATGATCTGCATTCCCATTACTGCCAGAACCCACAAGGCCGCGTTGATGCAAATGGAAAGAAGTTCCCTTCTGGCCGATATCCTGGAGCTGAGAATCGATCAGATCAACAACACCAATCTGGAAAAATTGATGAGCGGAAAACGGGGGAAAATTCTGGTCACCAATAGGCGGAGAGACGATGGAGGTGGATTTTCCGGTACCGAGCGCGAAAGGGTGGAACTCCTTAAGAAAGCCGTTGAGCTTGGCGCTGACTGTGTGGACATCGAGGTCCGGACAGAAGAGGCACTGATCGAAGAACTCTCAACAAAGATAGGGAATCACCATGGCCGCACGAAATGGATCATCTCTCATCACGATTTCAGCGGAACCCCCTCTGAGCGGGCGTTAAGAAGGAAATTAGACGAATGTAACGGGACAGGGGCCGATATCGTTAAGATCGTCACTCACGCCAATACGGTGGAGGATAATCTGAGGGTTCTCGGACTCATTCCCCATGCACGGAGAAAGGGTGGGAAAATCATTGCCTTTTGCATGGGGGAATTGGGGCGAATC
>JAQYWG010000257.1 GCA_030145085.1 Thermodesulfobacteriota bacterium | reverse complement strand
GGAATTGCTATTTGGGTGGCTCAAAGGAATTTGGGCGATCGGGCGTTGGGAAGAGCTCAAAAGTCCGGAAACTCCTCTCAATTTAATCGGATTGTGTTGCCCTTCATGCAAATTATTTTCAGGAACCTTTCATACAGCTCGGGGAGTCTTGGGAGAATTCAGTTGACTTTGGGTCGGAAATAGGGTAATTAATTCAATAGCTTAATGAGGAGGACTTCATTTGCCGACTAAAGCCAAAGCATCGTATGCCAAACAGATAGAAGCCCTGAAGGAGATCAGTACCGCCATCTCCTCGGATCGTTACATAGAGGACGTTCTAAGGCTCATCGTTACCGTTACGGCCAAGGTAATGGATTCCAAGGTTTGTTCCCTTTGGTTGATCGACGAGAAGGAGAACTGCCTTAAGGTTAGAGCGACCCAGACCATGAACAAGGAATATTTGAAGGAGAGGAGTCTAAAACTCGGTGAAGGGGTTGTGGGCTATGTGTCCCGGCGGGATAAGCCGGCCATCACTTTGGATGTGCTCAAGGAACCCCGGTATAAGGAGAAGGAACTGGCAAAAAAGATGGGCCTTCGTTCGATGCTCAGCGTTCCCATGCGGGTGAAGGATAAGGTCATCGGCGTTATCAATTGTTACACGTCCTACACCCATAAATTCACCAAGACCGAATTGGACCTGCTAACCACCGTTGCCAACCAGGCGGCCATCTGTATTGAAAATACCGAGTTGATGGTGAGATCCAAAGTGATCCAGGAGGAACTGGAATCCAGGAAACTGGTTGAAAGGGCAAAGGGTATATTAATGAGGGAGTATGACCTTTTGGAGAATGAGGCCTTTAGCCGAATCAGGAAAAAGAGCATGGATTCGCGCCGGTCGATGCGGGAGATCGCTGAGGCAATCATCTTGGCGTATGAGATGAAAAAATAACACACAAAAAAAAAAAAGGCTGTTAGCCAAAGTTGAAAAGTGAACTCTTATAAAGTTCAAAAGTGAACTCTGAAGCCCTGCAATGGCAAACAGACGGTGTGCACCAATTTGGTATTCCACCAGATGCGGATATTCATGAGTTCTCGTGTTGTGTCGGGCGCGAGGTGGACATCCAGATCTTCATGGAGGGGGACATTGGGCACTTCAATCGAATGGTTGAACAGGGAGATGCGTCGGTAACCATTGACCATTCTCTTTTCGCGCAGGCAAAAGATGTCCTGAGGTGAGCTGTAAGGTTTGGGGACTGAGAACTTACGGAAGAGGCTGTTGCCTGAGATCTTTGCTTTTTCGAAGCGGATGTTGGGGATCTCTCCTGTTGTGGAGTGGAGCTGATGGTTGTTGTAGCGGTTGAGTTCCTCTTTCAAGACCGAGCGTACCTCTTCAATGGTGGAGAGCTTTTCGTAGGTACAGGTGCGCACGATGCGATCTTGTAGCCACCGGTAGGGTCGTTCCACCTTGCCTTTGGCCTGAGGCGAGAGGGCGAATGTAACACCCACGCCGAGGATTCGCATCATCTTACGCCACTGGGTTTCTGTCTCATCGGTTTGCAGGACGTGCTTTCGCCAGAAGCTGTCTCTGCCCTGAACGAAGCGGAACACCCGAAGGGAGTCCACATAGTAGCGCAGGGGCAGTCCATAAGTCTGAATCAAGCTCTGGGTTGCTTGGATGTGGGCCCAGGTGGTTTCCTTGGGGAAGAAATCGGCGAAGAGGATCTTTCGGCTGTAGTCATCGATAGAGGTAATCAGGGCCCACTTTTCTTGGGCAAAGGGAGACCACAGGTGGGGGGAGCCGTCATGCTGCACTAAGGCGCCGATGGAACTGGTTATAACCTCTCGGTCGTGGGATTTTCTCTTGCGTCGAGGGTTATGGCAGCCGAGTTTCTTGGCTCGGTCGATGATGGTGGTCACAGAGACCTCGATGCCTTTCTTTCTCAGGCGGTCTCGCAATGCCGTGTAGTTATAGTCTGAGATGGGCAGCTGTCGGTCCTCCACGATTTGTTTTTCTTGCAGCAGTGCTTGCTCGATCTCACTCTCTACCTGGGCAGACAGCCGAGCAGATGTAGTCCTTACGTAGACAAGGGAGAAGGTCTCGGGGTTCTGCCGATATGATTTCAGCAGAGCGAAGAATCGAGTCTTCTCAATACCTAGCATCTGTTGGAGGTCAGCACGTGCGATTTTCCCTTGGCAGTAGCTTTGAAGCAAGACCTTCACTTGCTCATCCGAGAAGCGTCTATGAAGCTGGTCCATGAGTTCCTCCTTTCTTCCGAAAAGGAAGAATTTACCCCATAGACAGGCTGGCTGTGGAGATTCCAGGTGTTCACTTTTCAATTGGATAGAGTTCACTTTTCAGCTTTAAACGGTTCACTTTTGAAGTTTAAATAACAGGAGGCAATTTCCCTGTTGACATCTTTGAATTAATAGCATATAAGACAAGAGACGATGTTCGGATCCAGGTTTCATGAGGGGACCGATTATTCCTTTGGAAGGAGGTGATAAAAAGGGAAAGGATTTGAATTTGAGTAAATTATGGGGGTCACTAATTTTGAAGGGAGGGTAATTGCATTCCACCATTTGTAACTTTTTCAGAAAGGAGGCCTACAATGAAGGGGAGAGTCTTTACAAGAATAACCATCCTTATGCTATCGGTATTGCTATTGCTTGTTCCGGCGCTTCCGGTTGAAGTACAAGCGGCGAAAGACAAAGTCGGCTGGGTCGGTCCCATTTACAAGGAGTTATCCGACAGTCTGACTAAGGGTTTCAAGGAGTACTATAAGAAGACCTATGGTAAGGACGTGGATATCAGTTTCGTGCGGCCGGGCGGATGGCCGGCCTGCGTGGAAAAAGTGAGGGTATGGGGCGACAAACCAGATGCCGACATCTTCTTAGGCGCGGGCGCTCCACCGCATGAAGTCTTAAAGAAAGAGGGATTCCTCGTCCCTTACAGGCCAAAGGATTGGGATAAGGTTCCCGCCAAATGGGGCGGCATGAAGGTAAAGGATGAAGGTTATTATTGGACCTGCTTCGCCCCCTGGATCGTCACAAATATTTACAACGAGAAGGTTTTGAAAAAGCTAAGGCTGCCGCCGCCAAAAACGTGGATGGATCTCCTCAATCCCATCTACAGGGGTAACATCGTTCATACCCTGCCATACGCCTCTGGCACACAGCACGAAGTGCTAGAAATCCACTTGCAGACATTTGGAGAAAAGGAAGGCTGGGCATACAATAGATTATTGGCGGCTAATTTGGCCCGCTTCTCCACCAGCAGCATAGATACGACACACATAGTGAACCGTGGCGAAGTTCCCATCGGGGTAGCTCAGCCCCAAATGAACGCATACGCTGCGCGCAAAGATGGCTATCCCGTGAGTAGTTTGCTCCCTGACAAAACGATCCTGGTTCCAGAGTCGGTGGCTTTGTTGAAAGGCGCACCCAACGAAGCGACCGCGAAGATCTTCCTGGACTGGCTCTTCAGCATGGAGGGACAGAAATACGTGCTGGAGGGCTGTTACT
>JAQYWG010000256.1 GCA_030145085.1 Thermodesulfobacteriota bacterium | reverse complement strand
GCCATAGAGCTGAAGCCAACAATAAGCGTAACTGTCATTATTAATATTAGGAACTTTTTCATGATACTCCTCCCAATTATCAAATTCTTAAGACGTTTTCAGTTGATTTACGATTATTCGACGATAAAGCATGATAAACCACCTCCTTTAGGAAAAATTTTATCCATTTTATGAGAACTGCAGAGAACTTGGGAAGCGGATTCGCTTCCTGTCTCAGTTTTGGCAGAGATCTTTCCCGTGGCAAGATCCTTTCCGCCACGAACGCGGCTTCGATTATGTCGGATGCTCTCCCATAAAATGTCCAGCTTCAGGGATTCACCGCAGGCCTATATTAGCTAGTCGTAAAAAATATGTCAAGAAGGAATGTCCCTTGTTTTCTAACAATTTCATAAATCTATCTAGATCTATCTAGGATTGATCTAAGGAATGATGGAATGTTGGAATATTGGGGAGGGGCGAAGCCCCTAAGTTCTTTGATTTCTCTCAACCCATCATTCCAGTATTCCATTATTCCAGTTGGGGCAAAGTCCCTGAGTTTCCATATAATCAATAAGTTACAAAAATATTTCCCATAAAACCCAGGAAACTCCAGCTTCTTTCTCCTTGACATGGAATGGGGTCCGTGATACCCAGCAAAGGTTCAAATGAAGGGAGGCAGTCCATGTCTTCGATAAAACTCCAGATGAACGAATTCCCGGAATCAATACGCGAAAACTTGCAGGGGGCTGTTGACTTTCACCTTCATTCCCATGAGGGGGAGGGCTATCGCTCCAATCTGGTCGAGATGGCTGAGGATGTTTCCTCGGCGGGAATGAGCGCCCTGGTGATCAAGAATCTATTCGGTACGAGTCAGGAAGCATGCCATATCGCCAACAGGCACTTGGGTCGAAGGGTCCTCTACCCATCGTTAACCCTTGGTCGCACGACGGGGGGCCTTAATCCTTCCGCAGTTTACCATTTCTTCAGGGCCGATCCCGCTAACCGTGTCGTGGAGATGCCGGTATTTGATTCCCTCCACGAAGTTCGATTGCGGGGCCTGTCTGATGATCAAGGGGTGGCGGTCTTCCGGGACAGCCAGCCGGTACCGGGACTGCCTGAAATCCTCAAGATGGTTGGAGAACGTAATATGGTGCTGAAGACGGGGCACATCGCGCCCAGGGAAAGCCTGCTGCTGATTCGCCTTGCCCGGGATGCCGGGGTGGAGAAAATTGTCGTCACCCATGCTTCCGGTAGCCCCGTAATGGCCACACCTGAGGAACAAAAGGAAATGGCCGATTTGGGAGCGCTCATCGAACATTGCCTTATTAAATTTCTGCCCGTTTCCCGGTTGCGGAATATCAAACGGTATCCCAACTGGGAGGGAATTGCCTTCGGGCATCTGGATTACCTGAAAGCCAGCCTGGAATCGGTTGGCCCGGAACGCTGCATTGCGGCAACGGACGGTGGGCAAATATACAATCCCTCTCCCCTTGAGTTGGTGATCTATTTGTTGTATCTCCTGCAAGAACTCGGCTGCCCAGCCGAGGAAACAAGAATGATGGTCAGGGACAACCCCCGCAGAATGCTCGGCATTTCCGGGGGCTCGGAAAATCCCTAATAATTAATAATAAGGTTACCTCCTTTCACATTTAGTTGGAGGGAACGCCCTGCACTGACAAAGACCAAAATTCCAGGGCGCGGGTGTTTACCCAGTAACATTCGCATTAGACCGGGGACCTCTTTTCGCCATCTTCCATCTCGGTGAGAGTCGCGTCTATTTGGGGCCCAATAATCCCCAAATTAGACTCAGGATCAAGGAGATCATCTATCTCCTCTTTGCTCAGATACTGACGAACTTTTTCGTGCTTTTTCAAAACGCTTCGAAACTCAATACCCTCACGGTAAACAGTATCGACTATCTCTCGCATCAACTCATAAGCCGCATAGCGCCCTAATCCCCGAGTCGCAAGGGCCGTCGCTACGAATTCCGAGAAGTTTAGGCCTTTCTGCAAGCTCAGGTTTTCCCGCATACGAGAGGGATTTATTGACAAGTTTCCACAAATGAAAATAGCCCGCTGAAGCATACCGGATACGTAAATAAAGGTGCTCGGTATCACTGAGGATTCAATTGGCATACGTCGGTGATCCCGCTCATCAAACCACGTAGACCGGAGAATTGCCACACCATTGGCCCTCACTAATTCGGCTAATCCATTCAAAGTATTACACCCATAAGGGTTACGCTTGTGTGGGGATACCGTGCTTGAGATTTGATCCTTCCTGAAAGGTTCTTGCAGTTCTCCGATTTCCGGTCTCTGACGATTGAAAATTTCAGTAGCAATACTATCAATTGCGTTTCCAATATAAACGAGATTCACGATTACCTGCATAAATCTTCGCCTCGAAAAGAGTATGGTAATATCGGGTGTATTTAGCCCAAGCTTTTTGCAAACCCTTTGTTCAAGCGAGGTTCCTTTCCCCGGATAATTCTTCTCAAGGGAAGAGAGATTTCCAATGGTGCCCGACGCCTTTCCCACCAAATAGTGCCTTTCGCCCTCTACTAAAAGACACCGGCATTGGTATAATTCCTTTGCCCACATAGCCGTCTTGTAACCGAAGGTTATGGGCCCTTCGTGTTGTCCAAAAGTCCGTCCCACCATAAGCGTGGAACGATGCGTTCTGGTAAGCTCGATCAGAATCCCGATAAGGCGGTCCAGATCACGGTATATTAACTCCAAACCTTCTTTGATGAGCAGTGCCCACGCCGTATCATAGTTGTCAATCCCTCCCACCCCCATACGGATGTACTCCCGAGCACCTTGTTCGCACACTTCGGCCAGGGCGGTGAGCTCGGCAGCAATATCTAACCCTTTTTCACGAGCCAGTTCAGCAACACGGCTTATTTTTACAAAATCTCCGGTAGCTTTCCGCTCGATTTCTTCCGCAGCAGCAAGGGGAATAATCCCCAATTCTGCCTCCACCCGGGCAATCGCTGCATCAACCATCAACCATTTCTTGATGATATTCTCTTCGCTGAAGATAGATCGCATTTCAGCGCTGCCAAATTCCTCTCGGTACAAAAGCATGTCAATTGGATGACTACTGGATTGATCCATTATTCTCCTCCTTTCCTTCTTTCCACCCATCATGAAGCAAAATGATGCTGTCAATATAGAATGACGAAAAAGACTACATGGAATGTTGGAATAATGGAGTAATGGGAAATAAAAAGGGGAAGAAGCGGATCTTTTGTTTCCGTTCATCTCCACCCATCATTCCAGTATTCCATTATTCCAATGTTCCAGTAGGGATGTTCCAGCTGTGGTTACGATAAGGCATTGGTGAGTCCTATTGTTGGGTGGAGCCTGGATGTTCCCGAGGAGAAGAATCATCCCGTCCGAACCGGCAGCAGGTTCAGCGATTCGGCAAAGTGGCAGGCGACAAAGTGTTCGCCGTTCAGGCCTCGATAGGTCGGGGCCTCAGTCTTGCAAATCTCCCGGGTATAGCGGCAACGCGGATGGAAATAGCAGCCGGAGGGTG
>JAQYWG010000255.1 GCA_030145085.1 Thermodesulfobacteriota bacterium | reverse complement strand
GTTGAAGATCTGGGTTCCACGAAAAAGAGACTTCAGGTAGAGGTCCCAGGGGAAATTGTCACCAAGGAGATCAGCTCCGCTTATCGGAAACTGAGCAAAAAGGCGAAGGTAAAGGGGTTTCGGCCTGGTAAGGTGCCCCGGGCTATACTTCAGCGGTATTATGGCGACTACATTAAGAATGAGGTCATCAGCAAGCTCATCAATGATACCTTTTCCAAGGCCATATCCGACCAGGACATCAAACCGGTTTCGCAGCCCACCATAGATGATGGGACATTGGAAGAGGGAAAGGCCTTTGAGTATTCGGCTGTCGTAGAGGTAAAACCCGATATCCAGGTTAAGGATTACCTCAGCCTTCGCCTCAAGACAGGCAAGGCCGAAGTGACGGGGGAAGATGTGGAAAAGAGGTTATTGGAGTTACAGAACCTCCATGCCCAGTTGGTAACGGTGGAGGAGAGGAAGAAGGTAGGGGAGGGTGATTTCGTCATCATTGACTATGAGGGATCCTCCGATGGGAGGCCTTTTGAAGGGAGCAATGGAAAAGATTTCATGCTGCAAGTAGGCGGCGGAGGTTTTATCCCGGGGCTCGATGAGAAAATCATAGGCCGGGAGCGGGATGACGAGTTAGAGGTTGAGATGATCTTTCCTGAGGATCATCCCAAGATGGCGGGGAAACCCGCCGTTTTCCGAGTGAGAATTAAGGAGATCAAGGAAAAGATAGTGCCGAAGTTGGACGACGAATTCGCCAAGGATATCGGTGAGTATAAGGACCTCGAGGAACTCAAAACCAGGATCAGGGAGGATTTGGAGAGGGAGGGTGAGGAATCGAAAAGGAGGGATCTCGAGAACCAACTCATGGAGAAGTTGATCGACGGCAATCCCTTCGATGTGCCTCGAAGTATGGTGGACCAGCAAATCAATTATTTGGTGGCTGATGCCAAGATCAGATTAGCCTCTCAGGGATTTGCCTTGAAAGATGTAGGAGTAGAGGAGGGGAAGCTCCGAAAGGATTTTGAGGAGGCCGCCCTGAAGCGGGTGAAGCAGGGGCTCATCCTTGAAAAGATATCTGCTTTGGAGGGAATCTCTATCGAGAATGAGGAGGTGACGGAAAAGTTGAGGGAGATATCCCTTCGAACGAATCAGAATGTGGAGAAGGTAAAGGGCTATTATCAGAAGGACGACCGGATGGAAGAACTGAAGGCCAAGATTGTGGAGGAAAAGACCCTGAATTTTCTCCTGGAAAAGAGCCACATAAAGGTTAAGTGATTTTCTCGCGAACAGGAGGGAATATGCCACTGATTCCAATCGTTGTCGAAAAAGATGGGAGGATGGAGAGGGCGTATGACATTTACTCCCGTCTTCTGAAGGAGAGAATTATCTTCATCGGGACGGTCATCAATGATGATGTGGCAAATGTGGTGATCGCCCAGATGCTCTTTCTGGAATCTGAGGATCCGGACAAGGATATTAGTCTGTACATCAATTCCCCCGGGGGGATGGTGACTGCTGGCCTGGCGATATACGATACCATGCAGTACATCAAGCCAGGAGTTTCTACCTTGTGTATGGGACAGGCTGCGAGCATCGGGGCCCTGCTTCTGGCTGCCGGGGAGAAGGGCAAGAGGTGTGCCCTTCCTCATTCCAGGATACTCATCCATCAGCCAATGGGAGGGTTTCAAGGGCAGGCATCGGATATTGACATTCAGGCAAAGGAGATCTTACGTCTGCGGGAAGAACTCAATAAGATTTTATGTGACCATACCAGCCAGCCCCTGGAAAAGATTATTGCGGACACGGATAGGGATTTTTATATGTCCGGGGCAGAGGCAAGGGAGTATGGAATCATAGATGAGGTGGTCATCAAGCGACCAGTAATGCTATAATCTTGAGGAAGGTTTCGTCGGGAGGAAGGGCATGAGAAGAGACGAAAAAAGGAAGGGAACGGTACTACATTGTTCCTTTTGCGGAAAGAGTCAGGATGAGGTGAGGAAGCTGATCGCCGGCCCCACGGTTTACATCTGTGATGAGTGTATCGAGTTGTGCAATGAAATCATCGCAGAGGAATCGGAAGAGGAGAAGCTGATCAAGGGCAAGGTGGCCGTTCCAAAGCCCACGGAGATTAAGAATCGCCTCGATGAGTATGTGATTGGGCAGCAGAAGGCCAAGAAGATCCTGTCCGTTGCCGTCCACAACCATTACAAGAGAATCGATTCCAAGGTTAGCATGGGAGATGTGGAATTACAGAAGAGCAATATCCTCTTGATCGGGCCGACGGGATGCGGAAAAACCCTTCTCGCGCAAACCTTAGCCCGTATACTGGATGTTCCCTTTACCATTGCCGATGCCACCTCATTGACAGAGGCAGGGTATGTAGGCGAGGATGTGGAGAATATTATCCTCAATCTCTTACAAGCGGCGGATTACGATGTGGAAAGGACCGAGAAGGGGATCGTCTACATCGATGAGATTGATAAGATTTCGAGGAAATCCGATAGTCCATCCATTACGAGGGATGTTTCCGGTGAAGGGGTTCAGCAGGCCTTATTAAAGATTATCGAGGGGACCACGGCCAGCGTCCCCCCCAAGGGTGGAAGAAAGCACCCCCAGCAGGAATTCCTGCAAATCGATACCACGAATATCTTATTCATTTGCGGTGGTGCTTTCATCGGTTTGGATAAGATTATCGAGGAAAAGGTTGGTATTAAGACACTGGGTTTCGGGGCGAATATTAGGAAGAAGGTCGTTGGAAAAGGCAAAGATCTCTTGGAGCAGGTGCAGCCCGAAGATCTCTTGAGGTTCGGTTTCATTCCCGAATTTATCGGTCGCTTGCCGGTAATCGCTACTTTGAACGAACTCAGCGAGGACGCCCTGGTTGATATCCTTACGAAGCCCAAAAATGCCCTGGTGAAGCAGTATCAAAAACTCTTCGAATTGGAAAATGTCAAATTAAAATTCACCGAGGGCTCACTCAGGGCCGTATCACAAGAGGCAATCAAACGGAAGGCGGGAGCACGGGGCCTTAGGTCAATATTGGAGAACGTGATGCTGGACGTTATGTACGAAATTCCATCCCAGTCCAATATCAAGGAATGCATCATCAGCGAAGAGGTGGTCCTAAATAAGGAAAGGCCCATCATCCTTTACGAGAAAGAGGCGGAGGTGGCCTGAGATAGTAAGCCGATATTTGATCCCTTGAAGCCAACCTCTTTTTCGTATCTCTCAGTCTGTTCAGACATGATTTTTCTCCGGGGAAATATAGATAGGTAAAACGGCGCCGCCTTGCGCTCAAAGGGATGCCCGGATTCTCGAGCCCGAGACGAAGGACCTCCATTCCATCGGAACGATTGAAGCGAAGGGAAAACAGTCTTCTCCAGAAATCGAATAAACCGAATCAACCAGATAAACCGAATAAACCAAATTAACCGAACAAACCAGATAAACCAAACAAACGAATAATATTTCCTTGACATGGCATCTTTAGTCGGTATTATAGTATTATTCGGATAGAAAGGGCGGATAGCT
>JAQYWG010000254.1 GCA_030145085.1 Thermodesulfobacteriota bacterium | reverse complement strand
TTCCTCAGGATTTGCGCGCCTTGCATCTGGATCTTTTTTCTTTGCCGTCTGATTTCGACTTTTTACAATGACGTCAATAATAACTCAACCCACTACATCCCCTCGGTGTAGGGGTTCAGTATTGGAAATTTGGCCAATTCGGCTGTATATTCTAGGGAGTTTCCATTGGGAGGGCCTCTTGGCACTCGCTGTAAGAGTCAAAAACTTGTGGAAATCATTTCGGTCCGGGTGGTTTTGGGGAGGCCGTAATGAGGTCCTTCGGGGTATCGACTTGGACATCGAGGAGGGACGAATCTTCGGGATCCTGGGACCCAATGGAGCGGGGAAAACAACACTCTTATCGATTCTGTCTACCCTTTTGCTCCCGGACAGGGGCCAGATCCAGGTCTTGGGCATGGATGTAGTGAAGCGAGGGAATCGGATCAGGGAGAGAATCAATATATCCAGCGGAAATGCCAACTTCCTCTGGAGCCTTACTGTGAAAGAGAACCTAACATTCTATGCCATGTTGTATGGCTTGGGAGGAACAAATCGCAAAAAGAGAGTGGAAGAGGCTATCGCCCTCTTCGAATTGGGGAATTACGAGCGAACCCCCTTCGATAAATTGTCAACGGGGATGAAACAGAGGTTAGCCCTGGCAAAATCCATGCTCAACAGGCCGGAAATTCTCTTTTTGGATGAGCCAACGGTGGGATTGGATCCGCAAGTATCCCTGAAGATTCGGGACCAGATCGCTGATATTCAAAGAGAGAGAGATATCACCATCGTCCTGAGCACCCACAATATGGCGGAAGCCGAATATCTCTGCGATCGAATCGCATTCCTGAAGAGCGGGGAAATATTGACTCTCGGGACTGCCCATGAACTCAAAAGGAGCGTTCGATTGGGGGATATCATCACTGTCCACTATAAAGGGGACCTTCGTTCGATCCGGCTGGAGAAGCTCCCCGGCGTCATCGATTTCTCCCTATCGGACGGCCGTTGTGAGTTTGTGGTTGATAGCGCGACAAGGAGGATGAGCGCCATTTTGCAGGGGCTGTGGGGAGCGGGAATTGCGGTGAAGGAGGTTAAGACCTCTGAGACGAATTTGGAGGAGGTTTTCCTTGAGTTTGCGAAGTGAATGGACGAAGATCCTGGCCTTTGTATTTAAGAATGTGATCATCACCAGGAGCAATGTCTTCAGCCTCTTCGAGATCCTCTTCTGGCCCACTATCGGCCTTCTTTCCGTCGGCCTTTTAGCCAAGTACTTGCAGCTGGGCCCCGATATGATGGCCTTCATTTTGATTGGGGTCATCTCCATGAGCGTTGTTCATGTTTGCCAGATCGATATCGCCTACGTCCTGCTCTATGATGTCTGGGGTAAGTGCATCAAGCATGAGTTCATAGCCCCCGTCAGTTCGGTTCATCTCATCCTGGGATCGTGGCTTATCGGGATTTTCCGGAGTAGCCTCATCTTTATCCTGCTGGCCTTATTCAGCACCCATGCCTTTCATTTCGATTTCCTCAAACCGGGAATTGGGGCCCTCGGTTTATTCCTTTTGGGCCTTTTCCTCACAGCAGCCCTGGTAGGCATTACCGTCTGTATCTTGGTTTTAGTCTTCGGACACAAGGCCGAGGTCGCTGCATGGTCCCTGGTAAGTTTGATGCTGTTGATCTGCGGGATCTATTATCCTATCTCCATGCTTCCCGCACCTATTATGGGGGTGGCAAAGCTCATTCCCCTCACCTATTTCCTGGAGTATTTTCGCTCCTTCTACGGCTTCCACAGCAATCTCAGCGGTTTTTTGGCCAAGGGATATGGATATTCCCTATTCTACCTCGGTTTGGCGTGGATTGGTTTGGGTCTTGTTATCCGGAATGCCAGGAGGACGGGCATTCTGATCAAGTTGTCGGAGTAACACGAAGCACGACAGTATCAATCCCGATTTCCGGTGCTGCATCCATTGCATTCAGGATCTCCCTAAAGGAGACCCTTTGTTTTCTTCGCCGCCCTGATCCAAACCTTAACTTTGGGCAGATCAATGGGTTGGGATGTGATGCGAAAGTGGTTATTTGCCCGAAGGAGTTTCTCATAGAGATTGGAAGGTTCCTGGCAAGATAGGATGTGGACATCATCTACCCCGATCTCCTTCAGCAGGAGGAAGTTTTCGATTCCCAAGCCCTTCAACCGAATCAATTGAGACCATCTGATCCAATCGGAGATTTGGTTATCGGAGATTCCCAGTTTTCCCCCCAATTCCTTGCGCCCCTCGCGTTCCTTAATCCTTTGAAAGAGATCATCCACCGTGTAGAGATCCATTTCCGCAAGCTTTTCCCGGTATTGGGGCTCGATCAGGTTCAAATCAGCAACCCTGGCGATGTAGGAGTTGATTGTCTTGGTGTCAATGGAATGAAAAACCAGCGGGAAGAAGAGGGACAGTCCGACAATGGCCAGGGCAATGGCAATGGGTTTTGTTCTTTTCCCCGGGTTGAGGCCGTACTGATCCCGCTCCCAACCCCTTTTCTGCCTGAAGAGGGAGATGAAGTTATAGATTACGTAGCACTCAACAGCAAAGGGGGGAAACCCCAAAAATCCCAGGGGGGGCATCTCGAATCCCTTTATTTCGTCGAAGAAGGGGACCGTATATACCCATTTAGACCGAGCCCAGAAGTTCCAGAATTCCCACAGGATGCCGCAGGCCAATCCGGCCGTTAGGAGAAGCAAAAATTTCGTTGGATCCCCCCGCTGCCAGTCACGCATTAGCGATTTTCCCCCAAAGCGATGGTTGATGGGTTCCAAGAGAAAGATAAGGGACCCCCAGATGAAGGGAAAGCCGTACTGGGGGAGGGTGATGGGGAGGATGAGGAATACCCCACCCACGATCCAGAAGGGGATATACCACGTTCGGCTCTCGGGAATCGCGGGAACCGAGAGTCCCCGATAAAGTCCGGTACTTTCCAGAAGCTCCGTGGTCTCGAAAATCCCGGGGAGCACCGTAGCGTAAGCGACCATATAGCCAATCCATCTCAGCAGATCGTTTCTGGGCACATTGATGTAATGCCAGTTCTTCATGGAGAGGTTTACCAATTCGAAGAAAAGCCATACGGCGACGGACCAGGGCATCAAGAGGAAAAACTCCTTGGTCCGGCTCATCAGGAGGGAATTCCCCTTCATCTTATAGATGAGGCTGTCGCAGATGAGGATATAAGCCCACCATGCGAAACAGTAGAACCAAGAAACGAAGGGCTCAACCCTTCTGAACATCATAATCTCGGCCAGGATCAAAACTCCGAAGCCGATAACCCCATGGATGTTGAGCTTTTTGTGGCCATATTTTGTTACCATACAGGATACCCTTGAATACGATCCCTTATCCCTTTCTTTTCCAGTTCCAGAATCGGCCGGCCGGGGTTAAATGGGGGAAAACTGGTCTATTTAACCACAAAGATAAGGGGGCAATCAACCAAAGAATGACGGCTTCGTAAAAAGTCCATCTGCTGCGTTCCGCTTCATCCTTCGTCACTGCAGCGTACTTCTCTGTACGC
>JAQYWG010000253.1 GCA_030145085.1 Thermodesulfobacteriota bacterium | reverse complement strand
CGTCGAGTGGCGAAGAAGCGAGTCATGGCCATTGTCAACACCAGGAGCAGTAAAGTTCGCCAGAAGGCATATCGAGAGCTTCTCGGGGTGGCTCGTCGTGTTGTGGGGTATGCTACTGGGGCCATATCGGCATTGGATCATTTTAGAAGCGATGATGGAGCAGAGCTGTGTCGGGCTCGAGTCTTGATGGAGAAGTTGGAGCGTGCGCTGATGATCTTTGGGCGTGTGATCGATCAGACCGAGCGTCGGGTGATTCGGGGGGAGAAGGTTGCTGCCTCTGAGAAGGTGGTTTCCTTTTTTGAATACCATACGGACATCATCGAAAAAGGAGGGCGTGAGACCTGTTATGGCCACAAGGTCTATTTGACAGGTGGCCGTTCGGGGTTGATTCTTGACTGCCGGGTGGTTCGAGGCAATCCCACAGACTCGAGCCTTTTTTCTGAACTGATTTGTCGTCAGGAGGGGCTCTATGGGCGAGTGCCGCGTCAGGTGGCAGCCGATGGGGGATTTGCCTCGCTCGATAATCTCGGATGGGCTAAAGGCAAGGGGATCAAAGACGTGATGTTTTCCAAAAGAAGGGGGCTTTCTGTACTGGATATGGTCAAAAGCCATTGGGTCTACCGCAGGCTTCGTAACTTCCGTGCAGGGATTGAAGCTTCGATTTCGTGGCTCAAGCGAACCTTTGGATTGGCCCGGTGCACATGGAGAGGATGGAAGAGTTTTCAGCAATACGTGTGGAGTGCGGTGGTATCGTGCAACTTGCACGTTTTGGGTCGGTTGAAGATGGCCACGGCCTAAG
The DNA here is from genome assembly GCA_030145085.1 of Thermodesulfobacteriota bacterium. Lineage (GTDB taxonomy): Bacteria > Desulfobacterota > BSN033 > WVXP01. The sequence continues at coordinate 2,730 of JAQYWG010000253.1, read as the reverse complement.
GTCGCCGAATCATCATCACCACAACTCTGACAGTCAAGGTGTGCCCTAAATCGAGCCAAAGCCTGCAACGAATGCCGTTTGACGGGTAGATAATCCATTATCACCAGCTAATTGGCCAATTTCCAGTGGCTGCTAAACACTTCGTCCGTTCAAACCCGCGAAAAATGGGGCTTTCCGGATGGGCACTAATTAAGAGAGGGGATTGAAATAAAAAACCTTCCCCAATTCTTCTATCTCAGGCTGTGCTGCTTGGCCCAATGCCCTGCATCGACCGGGCTTTTAAGGACTGCAGCTCCTGCTGCGCTCAAAGCCTCCTGCTTGCCAGCCACAGTCCCGGCAGAGCCGCGAATGATGGCGCCTGCATGACCCATGTACTTTCCCTGGGGGGAGTAGCGGCCTGCAATGTATGTGGCAACGGGTTTACTCATTCTTTCCTTGATAAACTGGGCAGCCTTCTCTTCCTGGTCTCCTCCCACTTCGCCTACTATGATTACCCCCTCCGTGTCTTCGTCTTCTTCAAAAAGTCGCAGGATATCGGCGAGATTGGTCAGGACGACAGGGTCAGCGCCCATGCCCACGACCGCGCTCTGTCCCACGCGGCATTCCGAGAGGATGCCTGCAAATTCGTAGGACAGAGTCCCGCTCCTAGAAATGATGCCAACGCCGCCCGCTAAAGAGAGAGAAGCAGGCATAAGGCCCATCTTGCCTTTTCCAGGAACCAGGAGACCGGGTGTGGTGGGGCCAAGAGCAATGACGCCCTTTTCGATGGCATAGGCCCGCATCTTCATGACATCGTGGACCGGAACGTGTTCTGGGATGACCACGATCAGTTTTATTCCTGCATCCACATTCTCGAGGAACGCATCCAAGACAAAGGCTGCGGGAACAAAAAAGACAGAGGCGTTTGCACCGGTTTCTTTTACAGCATCTTCGACGCTGTCAAAAACAGGCACCCCTTCAACAGCGGAACCCCCTTTGCCGGGAGTGACGCCAGCAACCACCTTGGTTCCATAGGCAAGCATCCAGCGTGTTTGAATGCTTCCAATACGGCCGGTAATTCCCTGAACAATGACTCGGGTTGAATCATCAATCAAAATGCCCATGGTTGTACCTCGGTTTCACTCTGCGTTTTGGCTCTTTCAATCAAGCACATGGATCCATCGGGGAGTTCGGAGAGTCCTATTTGCCTCCACTCACCAGCTCAAACAGTAGCTCAACAGCCTTTTCCGTGGCCGCTTCGGTAACCACATGGACGCCCGCCGAGCGAAAGATCTCCCAGGTCTCCTCCTGACGGTTCCCGAGGGCTTTGGCTACGATGGGGATCTTCACCCCGTACTCCTTCACATACCGGGCCACACCCTTGGCCCCTTCCTGAATGGGGTTGATGCCTCCGTAGATGTTGATAAGGATTGCCCGGAGATCCGCCTTCATCATGATCAGTTCCATGCACTTATAGAGCAGCTCTTCCGTGATGCCCCCTCCTGTTTCAAGGAAGTTGGCAGGTTTCATTTTTTCTCCGATGATGTCCATCGAGGCCATGCCCAGCCCGGCCCCGGAGGAGATAATCCCGATGTTTCCGTCAAGATCTACGTAAGTGACCCCGATCTCCCTAGCTTTCCGCTCAAGGGGATTCTCGATCCGTTCCACCCAATCAGGAAGGGAATGCTTGATTCTGGAAAGAGCAGAATTGTCCACTTCTAAAACAGCATCCACTGCTAGAAGGCTGCCGTTCGAGAGAACGACCAGCGGGTTGATTTCCACAATCAGGGCTTCAAATCGGGAAAAGACGTGATAGAGCCGGCCGATGACATCAGCCCAGGCAATAAGGAGGCTTTTGCCCAACCCAAGCTTTCGCAGAAGGTTTCGGGCCTGGTAGGGATAGAAGCCGAATACAGGGGACACCTGAATCGATGCGATTTTTTCGGGCGCGGTACGTGCCGTCTCTTCAATATTGACTCCACCCTCGGTACTAACCACGATGACAGGCTTTCCCGAATACCCGTCGACAGTAATACCAACATAGAGTTCCTTCGAGATCTTGGCCTTTTCGGTAACGAGGATCTTCCGGACGGGCAAGCCCTTGATTTCGGAACCCAGTAGGGTCTCGGCGATCTCTCCCAACTCTTCCGGATTGGAGGCAGTCTTGATGCCTCCGGCCAGCCCGCGGCCACCCACGAGAACCTGGGCCTTCACCATCACGGGATACCCGATTTCTCCGGCCACAAGGAGACCTTCTTCCACGGTCTCTGCAATCCCTCGCCGGGGAACAGGGATCCCTACACCTTCAAAAATGTCCGCAGCCTCGAATTCATGGAGTCTCATGGGGATTCATTTTCTTCTTTGTCGGGTATGGTCTAGATCGAAGAGATGCTTCATCATAGGGAAATCCTGTCCTGCTGTCAATAATGGCACCCGCACTTCAATGTGCAACCCCTTGACCCTGGGATGCCATCTTATGAATAGAAACAGGGGACGGCCGTGCAGAACGTGCATAAAATACCTATTGTTCGAATTGACCAACATCAAAATAGTCTTGCTATTTTTTAAGCAGGCCTTAAGATCTACTCACATTATGGTTAATGAATAGTTAAGCAATTTCTGAAAATAAGGTGACGGTCATGAAATTATGCGTTTCTTTTTTTAAACATGAAAATCAGTGAATCACAAGCACACCCTACCTACCACTAAGATGACGTACGACGTAGAAGTCAATAAGCCGTCTGATCATCT
>JAQYWG010000252.1 GCA_030145085.1 Thermodesulfobacteriota bacterium | reverse complement strand
CACAGTCCGTCACCTACCAGTTCCTCTCTTTTTCCCTGCGAAATCCCATCCATAACAAAATTTCTGTAACGACGCCTTGAAACCGCTATCCGGGGACCAAAACGGGTAAGCACCTCATCAGTATTTTGCCCTAGCAATTCCCGGTTTCCCATGAGAACCGAATGGCCGCTCCACCTATATTGATCGAGCTCATTCATATTATTCACCAGCCCGGCCCGTAATGGATTGAGGTGGATATAACGGACCAGTTCCAGAAAGTAGGGTTCTTCTTCGCACACGATGGATTTATAGCGGTTTTGGAAAAGGTGTCCCGACCGTTGGTGGCGGAGATTAAACGTTACGGCATAGCCCGTAAGTAATCGGCGCATAATTAGCGCCAGTTTCGTACGCTTCGGGCGCAGCAGCAGGTGGGCGTGATTCGGCAGGAGTGCCCAGGCAAGGCAGTCGCTTTCGTTTTCCTGCAACAACTTCGAAAAACGCCTTAAAAATGATTGCCTGTCCTGATCATCCAGGAAAATATCCCGTTTCTCGATTCCTCGCACGATTACGTGCTGGAGAAGTCCGGGCACATCAAGTCGTGCGGCTCGTGGCATGATATAGAGTTAGCAGAAGAGAGGTAATTAGTCAACAACTTAACTACGTCCCCTCCCTCTTTCCCCCTCGCTTCACACGACGGAGGACCTTTCGGTAATAGTCATCATAGACCGTGCATCCGACTTGTCTTTGTGACCGCAAGAGGATACTACAGCCGCCGCAGGCCGTACAGAAATCTATCGAATGGATTTCCCCGCTCAAGATCTTTTTCACAAAAAGCGGGTCAGCATAGGATTGTCTTCCAATCCCGACAAGGTCGACAAGGCCATCCTTCAGATTTTTCTCCGCCCAGTAGGTGAAACTCTTTTTGGGCGGGTCGGGTTCTTTCAGATTGTTCTTCCCGTCCCTCAAGTAGCTGTATCCAGATCCAATAACCGGAATCTCTAGCAAGTTCTTCACCGCCTTTGTCCAGCCGAAGTGTCTGTATACCCCCTCGGGAAAATCCTTGCTCGGCCTCACGATTTCTGGCGTTATTGGCGGTATTCCCGCCGAGACATTGATATAGTCCATTCCCATCTCTTCCACCATCTTCGCGAAGGCAAGGGGTTCGGAGAAGTCCTCGATGACCTCCCGGGGACCCGTCGTGCCGAAACCGCCGGGTATTCCCTCATAGAAGGAATACCTCACCCCTGTGAGAAAGGAATCATCCCCTACCGCCTTCTTTGTCTTTTCCGTCGTTTCCCTGAAAAACCGCGTCCGGTTCTCAAAGGTCTCACCGTACTGGTCCTCCCGAGTATTCGCCGGCCGCATTATCTCGCCGCCGAGATAGCCGTGACATTGTTTAAAGTCGATGCCATCCGCCCCCACCTGCTTTGAGATTAGGGCAGCCTTCGCGAATTGCGTGCCGATATCGTCAATTTCCCTCTCGGTGAGGACATGGATGCTCGGATCTCCTGTTGGATAGGGGGAGACCACCTTCGAAAATGCCTCTTGGCTGAGCTGTCCCGAATGGTTGATCTGGATGAGGATCAACGATTCACTATTCCTTTGCCGCATCTCCTTGACCAGTTTTTCCAGTCTCGTCGCTGTATCCTCACCGATTTTCAGCTGATTTTTCCTGGCCCGACTCTCATAGGAAAGGGTAAGGGACTCAACGAAGATTATTCCCGCTCCCCCTTCGGCTAAGCTCCGGTATCGCCGGAAGGTGAGTTCCGTAGGATTTCCAGAGGCATCTCCGTCGTTACATTCCATGGGTTGATTCACGATACGGTTCGGCGCAACCCTACTTCCGATACGGATGGGTGAGGAAAGCATCTCCACATTCATGGCATAAACCTCCTTTATTCCATGGCAAAGGCCAGGAGTGATCAAGTGCACCCTTATAAGATGATGAGCCTTCTAGCCTTTCTCAATACCGTGATTTTGGCGTTTTGATCCGTGTAGTTTTCGGCCTTGGCCAACCCCTCGTCGATGGAGGTGACGGCTTCCACAAATGTTCCCTTGAGATCCTTTGCCAGCTCAGGATTCGTCACCATGATAACTCTGGCTTTCTTTTCGATCAAAGCCTTGGCGAAGAGGTAAGCCCCATGGGCTCCGAGGCTGAAGAGGGATTTATCTCTCACCCGCTTCATAACCTCTTCTGGGGAAAATTCTGTGAGCCATTCCCTGAAGGTGTCCTCCGCTCCCCATCCCTCCTCACACTCGGCCAAAGCGAGGATAGCTCCCTTCGGGCTCACAGTCTCCATGGCTGGAATGATTGCCTTCTTCCCCTGTACGAGATCACAATCGTAGGGGTACCCCCCAGGGCTTGATATCACGATTTCGGCGGGTACCTTTTGGCACGTGTAGATCTCCCTTGATTTCTCACAACCCAGTCGGTGGGCCTCGAAGGGATCGCCGGAGATGATCTCGGCCACCTGATCATCGGCCCCCCCGATGGCGTACGTGATCCAGTGGAATGGGAGCTTTCTGGCCGCTTCTTCCAGATCTTCGTTCAGTGGATTCCCATCCAGGACCCCAATTCTCGACCCTTCCTCCAGGAGGAGGTAGTGATTGAGGTCGATGGATCGAAAATGGGAAATCCCAGGCACGAGGAGCTTCCTCCCCCCGGAAAATCCGGAGAGATACGAGGGTTCGATGAAACCGGTGCCAATCACCGCGTCGTTTTCGAAGATGGTTTTGTTCACTCGAATTGGAACACCCCGGGTGGTCTTCCCGAATTCTCTACAATTTTCTTCGTCAAAGGGGTCATGCTCGAGGACCGAATAACGGGAAACGAGGTCATCTCCCAAATGGCTTCGGATTTCCTCATCGGTCATCGCGCGATGTCTCCCTCTGGCTATGAGAATCGTCACCTCCACGTCCATCTGATCGCAGAGAGCGGCAATTGGTGTTATGAGAGCTCGGGGTGAGGGCCTCGAGAAATTCACGGTTAGAATGAGGGCCTTCTTCTTTCCCTTCAGGATACTCGCAAGGGGAGGAGATCCCACCGGTCTTTCAAAACTCTCTCTCACCTTCTCCTCAACATCGTCGATCCCCTTCACATCCTTTGGCTGGAGGACGGCCGAAACTCGTTGGTCCACGGCCGGCATCTCTAAAAATCCGCGTCCGTACTCTAACTCCATTTTTTTCGCTCCTTTCTCTATTCAGTCCATCCGAATAACGACTTTGACGGCCTTACTGTTGGGATCCATCAAGAGCTCAAAGGCCCGTTGTAATTCCGAAAGCGGCAGGGTGTGGGTTATGAGCTCTCCGAGCTTCAAATCCCCCCTTTCGACGAGCTTCAAGGCGACCTGGAAATCCCAGCAATACCCCAGGGAACCCCTCAGAGTAATCTCCTTTTGGACGAATATGTTTGCCGGAATTCGGATCTCTTGATCCTCAAAAAGACCAACAACGATGGCAGTGCCCCCTTTTTTCAGGACATTCAGAGACTCTACCAAGGTTGTTTCTATCCCTACGGCCTCAAAGGCCCTGTCCACTCCCAATTGGCCCGTCCTGTCGAAAATATATTGAACGGCGTC
>JAQYWG010000251.1 GCA_030145085.1 Thermodesulfobacteriota bacterium | reverse complement strand
GCACCAACCAGCGCATGTTGACCTCTTCACGGGGCAGGGAATCGAGCCCACCGCGGTCTCCCAGAATGGACCGATAATGCCAAAATCCTAAAAAGGAGGTTCGTTATGGTCAAGAAATCGTGTATCGTTATGGGAGTTATCTTTTCCCTCGTGCTAATGGGGGCCTGTACGAAAAAAGCCGTAAGAGAGGAACCCCTGGTTACCGGAAAGGCAGAGGAACAGGCCTGGGGAAAACCCGCTGAAGGGGCGGCAATCGGGGAAAAGGCGTTGGAGGCGAGCTTGGAAAGAAAGAAATACCCGGGAATCGAGGGGGAATTTCTCGAGTCATCGCTCCTGAAGGATATTCATTTCGGTTTTGACCGATACGATCTAACGCCAAAAGCACGGGAGATTCTCTCACAGAATGCGGAGCTCCTTCACAAACACTCCCGGGTTGAAATCCAGATCGAAGGCCACTGCGACGAGAGGGGAACCATCGAGTATAATTTGGCCCTGGGGGAAAGAAGGTCCACCGGCGTTATGCAGTATCTCATGTCGATAGGGGTCTCGCCAGATAGAATCGCGACCATTACCTATGGAGAGGAGATGCCCGTAGACCCGAGACACAACGAGGAGGCCTGGGCGAAGAATCGAAGGGCCCACTTCATCATACTCGCACGGTAAGACCGCTCTCGTATCAATTCCATGTGATACTTCTTCCATGAAAAGAAGGACGACATGAGACGGAAATTGTCTCTCTGCTTTTCCCTGGCGGCGGCTTTTTTTGCCGTCTTTTTCGGATGTGCTTCCAGCGGTGATATAGCCTACTTGCGGCAGGACATCGATTCCCTCTACAGACAATTGATCGACGTCCAGAAGGAATTGAAACAGCTGGGGTCGGAGTCCTCCATGACTATGCGAAAAAGTCAGGCAGACCTGGATTTCATGCTTGAGCCCCTCCAGCGAGAAATCCAAATCCTGAAAACCGCCGTCGAAGAGAATAGGGAATATATCCAGAGACCCCGTGAGGAATTGACGGTTTTCAGAAGCGATTTTGAGAGCAGATTGAATGAGCTGGAGGAAAGGATTGACAAAGTCCGTAAGGAAATGGAGGCCAAGCTCGATGAAATTTCCAAGGCATCTAGAGCCGATCCCAAAAAAGAAGCCCCCTCGAAAGAAGAAGTTTCATTTCTGGACGCCACGGAGGCCCTCTACAAAAATGCCAAGGAAACCTACGACAGAAAGGAATTTGCTGCTGCCAGGGATAAATTTAAGGCCTTTTTGGCCATTTATCGGAACAGCGAGCTTTCCGACAACGCACAATTTTGGATCGGGGAGTCTTACTATTCGGAAAAGGACTACGAGAGAGCCGTAATTGCTTATGATGACGTGGCCAAGAAGTTCCCAAAGAGTGATAAGGTTCCGTCAGCCTTGCTCAAACAGGCCCTCTGCTGGCAACAATTGGGGGATAAAACCTTTGCCCAATCACTCTTAAAACGGGTGATCAAGGAATATCCACGTACGCAGCAGGCAAAAGTCGCCGAGAAAAAGCTAAACTCGGCTATAAAAGAATACTGAACTAGTCTGGCTTCCCAATGGGTAAAGATTTGAAACGCTAACTGCGCCACGAGGCTGCACAGGAGATGAGGGAGCCAACCAGGAGACTGGGAGGAGCGAGTTTCTTTCTGTGTCGGCTCGAGGCCGTGAAGTCTCAAGAGAATGGCTGGCACGAGCCGTATGAGCTGAGAGGTTCATGTACGGTTCTGTGAGGGGCTGGGGGTGAAATTCCCCCGGCCTACTCGGCTCGATAAAGGCAGGCGCTGGGAAAGCTATCTAATACAGTTAGGAACATTGATTCCTGGTTTGGCTTTACTCATTTCCAGCCTAGACAATCCACCTTCAAGTCCAAACAATCTTTTAAATTGGGAGAAAATAAGAGGTATTCGAAGGAAACCTACGATTTGTGGAGATTCTGTAACTTGGAAATTATGGCAAAAGCATGAAATTATAAGTAGTTGAACATATTGAGAGAAAAAAAGAAATACTGCGCATCAACATAATAGCCGAGAATCACCCAAAACACGGTTTTCATTTTTCGTTCTTATATGATAATAAGGGAGTTACAAGAAGCGGGAGCCGTCGGAAAATGGGCTGGGGGGTGTGGGGGTTTTTCCCATCGTTACTAAATCTATCCCGCCCGATGTGCATCCTGCATAATGCGGGCTACGGCTCCCGTTGACTAAACACCTGCAAGTTAAACCCAAAGGCCAAGCCATCCGAGAGGGTGGGACGGAAAGCTTACGTATGACGAACACAGGGAGGCTGCCATGAAGAAAATATTGGTAGTCGAGGATGATGAGAGCCAGCGGCTTTTATACCATGATGAATTGGCCGAAGCCGGCTACGAGGTGGTATTGGCTGCAAATGGGAAGGAGGCATTGAAGCAGCTGGATGTGGCAGGTCCCGACTTGGTCGTACTGGATATCGTGATGCCCGTGATGGATGGGATGGAGACCCTTGGCAGGATCATAAGAGAGCATAGGGATGTCCCGATCATTTTGAATACCGCTTACTCGAGTTACAAGGACGACTTCATGAGTTGGGGTGCCGAGGCCTACGTGGTTAAATCGGCCGATTTGGGGGAGTTGAAGGACAAGGTGAGAGAGATCCTCAGGGAGTCGGGAGGTCAAGGAGAATAGGGGTGGGCCTGATAGGAGTCACGGTCCAGCACGTATCGTCAAGAAGCCGCTTGAGTTTGTCCGCCTCAGGATGAGACTCTGAAAAGACAGCACATCGGAAGGTGGGAGAAGCCTGGGGTGTAAATCGGTACAAAAAGCATTATTGTGAGGGGGTGTAAGAAATGTTGGTCGTAACCTTCATTATCGCCATTATCGCATTGATCATCTCCATCGTGGCTTACCAAAGGGCCGGTGGGACAAAGGAACTGAGGAGGACGGTAGATTCCCTCTCATCAACCATGGAATCCCTTAAGGAGCGCACGGCGGGAACCTTGAAGGAACAAATTGAACATCTGACCTCCGTCACGAAATCCCTCAGGGATAAGACAGCCAAGGCCATTGGGAAACTGGAAGCTACCGTTAGGTGGGGAAAGGGAGAAAAAAAGCCTCCAGAGGGGAGACCACCGAAAAGACCAGAGGAGCTGAAAAAAAGATTGCCACCAACTGCAAAAGATTTTCAGAGTGAGTTGGACAATGTTTTTGCATCGGCTCAACAGGAGGGTAAATCCTTTATTGAGATAAAATCGGGAGATTTACACCGATCAGTGGGGGGGTATCCTGGACGTAACCATAGGATACCTCTGTGCTGCGGGGTGATGAAAAGGAATATGAAGCCTGAAGACCAGATATTGCGACAACCACCAAGTGGGGAAGGGGCAACATTGATCATACGCTTTAAATTGCCCCGATAAACAGCGAAATTTACCCCTCTCTTGCACCCGGTACAGGTCACCTCGATCAGTACCGGGTCGACCTTGGATCCTTCAGAAATGCGCCTTCCTTTTTCAAGATTTCAAGATGCAATCGTGCGCCGGAAGGGACCCAAAAAGTGTCGATTTCCGATTGAATTACTCACCATGTAG
>JAQYWG010000250.1 GCA_030145085.1 Thermodesulfobacteriota bacterium | reverse complement strand
AATAGTGGCGAATCTTCTGTGAAAACGTCCTCAGTAAAGTGTGTCCTGTAGAACCTACGCTAATACCCTTGTTTATCCCTTGTGCCTGGGCCTTCTCACTAACCAGCCCGCGATAACTCCGATGATAAAGGTACCCAGGAGCAATAGGGATCTGGACATGGAAATTGTCCAGACGAGGAACCGTGTCTCCACGACCTGGGTGTTTTGAATCACGAACAGAAGGATAAGAACCGCGAGAATCACAAAGACAATGGTCTTTCCCATACGGCACACCTCCTTTCAGCTTATTTACATCAGATGAGCCCTTTCAGGTTCTCCAATTTCCCGTAACAGATCAGGCGATCACCGTCTTGGATCTTGGTTTGAGCCTTGGGAAGCGGAATCACACCTTCGTCCCTTTCAACGGAGAGAATCATGAGATCTCGCTCCTTAAAACCCGATTTGCTCAAGGTTAGCCCCGCGACCTTCGATCTCCTTCCAACGAGTATTGAGGCGATACCATATCCATCGGATTGCTGCAGGAGTTCCTCTACGCGAACCTTTTCGAAGTGCAGCTTTTCCCTGAGGGTCTCGCGAATCTTTTGGGTCAACCTCTTCGCCAACTTTTGGTGGGAGGCGACCCGATACAAGACGAACAGTGAAGCTGCAATAATAGCCAGATTGAGGGAAGGCCGAAAGGTACCCGCCTGTCTGAGCGAGAGGACAAACGTCGCTATGACCGATACAATACCGGCATTACCGAGGATCATGAGGTAGGTGACGATCTTCCTCCTCCTGGGATGATTCACCACCAACTCTGCCTCCCTGGTCGTGAATCCCGTCCCGGAAAAGGCCGAAAGGGCCTGAAATCTTGCCCTCGACCTTTCCATACCCGTCATCTCCAGGGCGATTGCCCCGACCCGGACAATTAAGTAGGAAATGCAGATAAATACAACTAAAAGGACAACACTCATCTAGGCCTCCCCTGTCTCTCTTTGAATTCGAGTATATATGAATCTTTCAAAAAAACAAAGATCAAACCGTGTATCCGCTATCCCTCGGAATTTTTTCCCAGTTTGATGCGATTGAGGATTGACAAAGGAAAGTAGACAATTGATATTGGAAAACTCACCATCTGCCGGAGTCCGCCCACGGTGGAGAGGTTTCGCATGTCCCTTCTCACCTGGGTGATGAGCTCACGGACGACAATTCCCTCCTCAACGTCTCCGATCTCCTTCACCCTGGTTAATCGGTGAATGCAATACAATCCGATCAAGAAGGCGAAGAGGAAGAAGAAATCCCAGTGTTGAAAGTGGAACGTTTGGAATGTCAGCTCCCTTGCCGGACTGGTCCATTTGAACATCATGGAAAGTTGGCGTGCCGCAAAGAAATCGGCAAATTTGCCGCCCAAGATAGGGGCAATACCCGCTGCCAGCGAATTAACGAGACTATTGGCAGCTAGGTAGGCAGTGGCTTGTCCCTTCGGCGCCAACTTAAGCCCGATATTCCCCGAGGCCAGAGTTACTCCGGCCGTGGAAATGCCCATAAAGATGTGTATGAGGACCAATAAGGGAAGGGTGAACATATGCTTTTCCGGCATGGCCGTAAAAGTAAAGGCGAATATACATCCTATAAAGAGAGGGCCGCTGACGCCCAAGACTGATTTGTTGCTAAAACGGTCCGAAAATCTCCCCCAGATGCGCAAGAACGCGAGATTCATTATTTGACTCAATACCGTGAAGGCGATAATGAGTGACAGGTCCAACTGCAACCTCTTGAGCATATAGACGGTGAAGAAGGGGGCGGCCAGATTGACGGCGAAATTCCAGGAACCCAGGAACATAATGAGTTCCTTGAAATTTGCATCCTTGAATGGCTGCAAGATCAATCGGAAAAAATTCGCCTCTCCCTCTGCGGGCGCCATGCGAGGTTCCGGAATTGTTGATATGAAAAAGACGCCAATCATGCCGGCAATGAACCCCGCGGCAAATAGGACCGAGTAGCCGTACAACTCAATGTGGGGGAAGTGCTTTTTCCAGTAATCAATATAGAAGGCAGCAGCTAGGCTGAGAACGATACCCAGCCCAACGGATAGACTCATTCTTCTGGAGAAAAAAGCTCCCAATCGGTCCTGCGGCACAAGATCGCGCATCCAGGAATTCCAGCTGCAGTTCGAAACCGCCGTAAAGGCCGAGTTGACCAGTATTGCGGTAAGAAGAAATGTCAAGCTTGCTTCGGTGGGGAATAAAAAGGGAATCAAGGCGATAAGCAACCAAAAGGATCTCCCTCCCGTAGATGCAGCCATGCTAATTACGCGTCTGTTTCGTATTCTCTCAACGAGATAGATCGATGGGATTTGAATGAGCTGGGCCAAAGGAGGGATGGCAGCCAAAAGCCCAATCACCAGGTTGGAGGCACCGAGCTTTAACGCAAAGGCGACCAGAAAGGCGCCTCCCGTTAGAGTAACCATAGACGTACTGGCCATTCCATCTTTTATGACTGCTCTGAGACCGGATTGAATCTCCTCCTCAGTCAGCGTATCCTTGACCGCAAACCGCATTTTGGGTCCTTCAATTGGGATTTAAGCCCATCCTTACTTAGGTCCAACCCACTGCTTCATCAGCATGAATGGATTGATTTTAGCAGCATGTGCATTTTTTTCAACGAGAATTATTAGATTCTCATCGTGTCTTGAAAGGTGTGAAATCCAAAACAGGAAAATCCGCTTGGACAACCAGGAGCGATGATGGTAACTGAGGCCAGGCAGGTCGCGAAGAGACAGATCGAAGATGGATTACGTCCAAACTCTCAGGTACTTTACGATTCAAGTTGAATAAGGCACTCATTGTAACTAGCATGGTAATGTCGTCCTCAGACGAGCGCACTCTCCTGCCCCGAGTCCCTTACGAGAATGCAGGATGAATTAGTCAAATCCGTCACCTCCTCTTTTCTCGCTCTTTGGGTCCTCTCCTTTATGGATAGATTATGGAGCAGCGGTTACCTACGTCTCCGTTGACTTCTCCTCCGGCGCCGTCGTTTCGTACTCCCGAGAGATTTGAGCCTCCCGAGCCTGTTTCAGCTTCTCCTCCAACTCTTTGTTTGCCTTATGGAGTGTTTTGACGGCCTTTTTGAGGCTGAGGCGGCTGGCAATGCGACCAGACTCCCTACTACGGTGCCGATAAAGAAGGGAACCAACATCAAGAGATACATGGGAAAGGGACTGGTCTCCCAGTTGAAATAGGAGCTGAGGGTTACGCGTTGGGTGTTGTTCTCCGCAAAGGAAACCGCCAGCATGAAGACGAAAACAAAGATGATGAGCTTAATGTAATTCATGGTTCCTTCCTCTCTATTCGGTGGATACAAGGGTCCCTTTGATGAGACGCACGAATAAGGCTCATGTGGAGGGTACTCGGGCCCCTTCTCATAAGCTCGGTTTTTGACCGATGTCCTAATCCTCTTTTGCCTTGGGTCGCTTCAGCCTGGAGGGCTTTTCCTCCGGCGGTTTTTCCGCGGGGGGCTTCTGCTCGGGCTCCTTCCTCAACGCCTTTTCCAATCGATCAATCACATCGGCCGTCCTCTCCCTGAGGGAATCCGTGACGGATGTCAGATGTTCGACC
>JAQYWG010000024.1 GCA_030145085.1 Thermodesulfobacteriota bacterium | reverse complement strand
AAAGAAGAATTATATGGTCTGACATCACAGATGAGAAGAGCAGCACTGTCTATCCCTTGTACTATAGCAGAAGGATACGGAAGAAAAACGACTCCAAAATACATTAGGTATTTGTATAAAGCCTATGGTTCAATTTGTGAATGAGAGACGCAGACGTTATTAGCCGGTGATTTGGGCTCCATTAAGAATGATAGAATATTTGAACTTCAGAGCGATAGAGAAGAGGTTGAAAGGATGCTCAAGGCACTAATAAAGTCTTTAGAAAATAAACACTTGAATCCTTGAATCCTATAATCCTCCACCCCTTTCTACCAACTAATTGGAATAAGACCCTAAATTTTTCAGTTGGAAATCCGGAATCTGCGGGCCATATCCCCTTGACAAATTGAGTACCAACATATTATATGCCATGTGATGTGATTGAGGCGTCTCTGCGAGCAGAACGGGCTCTAGCGAAAAGGAGTTGATCGATGCGGTATTCCCAATTGATGCTACCGACCCTGAAAGAGGATCCCGCAGAAGCGGAGGTGATCAGCCATAAGTTGATGTTTCGGGCGGGAATGATCAGAAAATTGGCAGCGGGGATATACTCATACCTGCCCCTGGGCCTGAGGGTAATTCGAAAAGTGGAAGAGATCGTCAGGGAGGAGATGAACCGGGCAGGAGCTCAGGAGGTATTGCTTCCCTGTGTCCAGCCCGCGGAATTATGGATGGAAACCCACCGGTGGGAAGAATATGGAAAAGATCTCCTTCGCTTTAAGGATCGCCATAGCCGGGACTGTTGTTTCGGCCCCACTCACGAGGAGGTCATCACCGATATCGCAAGGCGCGAGATCCGATCATATCGCCAGATGCCACTGAACCTCTACCAAATCCAGACCAAGTTTCGGGATGAGATTCGCCCCCGATTTGGGTTAATGAGGGGCAGGGAATTCATCATGAAGGACGCCTATAGCTTCGATACCGACGAGGCCGGTTTGGAGAAAAGCTACCATAAGATGTATGAGGCCTACGAGAGGATCTTCAAAAGGTGTGGTTTGACCTTCACCGCTGTAGAGGCAGAAACGGGTCTCATCGGGGGAAGCGCCTCCCACGAGTTCATGGTTATGGCCGAAACGGGGGAGGAAATCATCGTCAGTTGCCAATCCTGTGATTATACGGCGAACGTTCAAAAAGCGGAAGCCAAAAGAACTCGACTTCGGGCCAGGGGCTCGGGAAAAACCTTGAAGCCCCTGAAGAAGATGGAAACACCCGATATGAAAACAGTGGAGGCGGTGACCCAATTCCTCAAGGTGAGGCCTCAGAATTTGGTAAAAACCCTCATCTTCGAGACAGACCAAGGGGTTGTTGCGACCTTGATAAGGGGAGATCACGAGATAAACGAATCGAAGCTAGAAAAACTTCTTGGATGTGGGGAGGTTAAACTGGCCTCGGACGATGTAGTCTACGGGGCGACTGGGGCTCCCAAGGGATTCGCAGGACCAATAGGGCTCTCCGTTAAGACCATCGCCGATTATTCCGTCGAATCCATGGTAGACTTCGTCACTGGAGCCAATGAGGAGGATGCCCATTATATCAACGTCAACCTTGACCGTGATGTCAAAGTCGATCAATTCGCGGACCTACGGATGATAAAAGAGGGAGATCGCTGCCCCCGCTGCGGGAAATCATTGAGCTTCTCCAGGGGGATAGAGGTCGGCCACATCTTCAAGCTGGGGACGAAGTACAGCAAGACTTTAAAGGCAACCTATCTGGACGAAAATGGACGTGAGAGGGAAATTGTAATGGGGTGTTATGGCATCGGCGTCGGAAGAACCGCTGCCGCCGCCATTGAACAGTATCATGACGAAGATGGTATCATCTGGCCAATGCCCATCGCCCCCTTTCAGGTCATCGTTGTACCGGTAAATAATAAAAGTGAACCCCTTATGGAAACGGCGGAGGGGATATACCGTCTTCTCTCGGGCAGTGGGGTGGAAGTCTTGTTGGACGAACGGGATTCCACCCCGGGGGTAAAATTCAAGGACGCCGATCTTATCGGCATCCCCTTGAGGATAACCGTCGGAGAGAAAAACTTGAAAAGGGGCCTCGTTGAAATCAGGCGTCGAAAGAACGGGGAGACGATCGTAATAGGAAAGGAAAAGACCACGGAGACTGTTTTGGCCTTAATCAATGAGGAAATGGAGGCCTCATTGCGGGTGTGATGGGCCGTACTTCTCCATCAGTATCCTCCCAAACCGGGGACGATAGATCAGTTCAAAGGTTTCCTCTTTCCCGGGGAAAAGGCGGCATGCGTGACCTTTAACCCCTTCAACTACCTTGAGGGCCTCTTCAAATGAAAGGTCACCCTGGAGGATGAAATGCATGGAGAAATCCACCAAGAGCCTCAGGAACCTGATCTTCTTATTCTCTTCTGCTATCTCTTCCGAAGTGGCCATTGGGATCATTCCCCTGACGATTCCCCCTGATTTTCCTTGGCCGATCTTATGAGCATTGAGGCCGTTCAAGTAAGAAGCCATGAAAAATATACCAGGGGAGGACGGAGTTGTCAAAATCTGAGTTTCTTATATTAGGATGATACCTCCTTGTAAATAGATTCCATTGAGATCCGTAACATGATTTTATTCGCCTAACAAAAGACGGAATAGGTGGATGATGGACCCGCGGGAGAGGCTCATATTTGCCCTTGATGTCGAACATTTCACCGAAGCCCAAAGGCTCGTCGGCCTTTTGCGGGGGCACGTTGGCCTTTTCAAAGTGGGTAAGCAGCTCTTCACACACTCAGGGCCAAAAGTGATCGATATGATCCGCAGGAAGGGGGAAAGGGCCTTCTTGGACCTTAAGTTCCATGACATCCCTCATACAGTAGTAAAAGCCGCCGAGGAGGCAGCTAAGCTCGGTTCAGCGATGTTCACTATTCATTCAATGGGTGGATATGAGATGATGAAAGGAGCGGTGGAATCCTCCAGAAACATCGCCAAACAACTCAATATACCAAAGCCCCTTATCTTGGCGGTAACTATCCTCACCAGCATGGACGAAACTATCCTCGAAGAAGTGGGTATCAAGATCCCACTTGAGCAACAAGTTGTGCGCCTGGCAACATTGGCCAAAAGGGCAGGAGTTCATGGGGTTGTGGCCTCTCCGCGGGAAATCAGGCTTATACGCGATCACTGTGGGGCAAATTTCCTCATCGTAACCCCAGGGGTAAGGCCTGCCTTTGTGGCCAAGGACGACCAGAAGAGGATCCTAACTCCTGGGGAAGCTATCAAGGCAGGAGCAGACTATATCGTCGTAGGCCGCCCCATTAAGGATGCTGATGACCCCGTAAAATCGGCGGACGCGATCGTCGAGGAAATATCGTGACCCAAATCATCCACGGAGCTCACCCTGTCTACGAAGCCCTAAAAGCCTACCGCAGCCCAATCAGAAGGATCATCATCTCACGACGGAGAAACCGGAGACCTCTGATGGAAATCCTCAGATTGGCCGAGGAAAGGGGGGTTTCCATCCAGTGGGTCGACAGGGATCACCTAAACCGCATGGCCAAAACGAGCTCTCACCAAGGTATTGTGGCCCAAATGGATGATTTCAAATATGTTGAGCCCTCTGACATTGTCCATACGTGGAAGGCAACGGGCAAGAGGGCCTTTCTCCTCATCGTCGATGGCGTCGAGGATCCACAAAATCTGGGGGGATTGATCCGAACGGCAAATGCCCTCGGCGTTCACGGGGTCGTTATCCCAAAGGATAGGGCTACGTCTATTACCCCTATAGTCATAAAGGCATCTGTTGGAGCGTTATTCCACACCCCCATCGCCCGGGTAACCAATATCGTCTCCTGCCTTGAATTTCTCAAAAAAAGGGGGATTTGGATCTTGGGCACTGATGCCGCGGCTGAACATCCGATCTACGATTGTGATTTGGATCTCGATGTGGCCATCGTCATCGGAAGTGAGGGAAAGGGGATTCGGCCTCTGGTCAAGAAGAAATGCGATTTCCTCGCCTCCATTCCCCTTCGCGGGGAAATCACTTCCCTCAACGCCTCCGTCGCTGGAGCGCTGGTGATGTACGAGGTTTTGAGGCAACGATCGCCTGGGAAGGAAACCCATGATTAAGCTGGACATTCCGGGAAGAGGAGTTTTTGAATTCGAGAACATCGTCCTCGATCTCAATGGTACTCTTTCCGTCGACGGGAAAATACACTCCAAGGCCAGTGATAAAATCAACGTGTTGGCCAAAAGGGCGAAAATCTATGTACTCACCGCGGACACCCGAGGCCGGGCAGAGCAAATTCTGGAAAAGCTCAAAGCGGAGACCATTCTCCTTTCGGGCGACAATACATCCCGGGAGAAGGTGGAATTTATCCAAGCAATAGGCGCAAACCGAACCGTTGCAATCGGCAACGGATATAACGATCACCTGATGGTCAAGGAGGCCGCACTTGGGCTCTGCATCATCGGTAGAGAAGGGGCCTCCGCCGAAACCGTTAAACGTTCCGATGTTGTGTTCCAAGATGTTGTTGACGCGTTGGATTTTCTGCTCAGACCCTTAAGAAATAAGGCAACCTTAAGGCAGTGATCCGCTCACCGATATCCCCTTTACCGGGGTTTCCCGTTAGTTGCCCGGGTTCTCCGGAGGAACATTATTCAGTGTTGCAGTGCTGCGGTGCTGCAGTCGGAAAGGGGAAAGAGGATAGAGGTTGGAGGCAAAAGGTAAGAATGTCAAATTTCAAAGTCCAAAATCCAAATAACAAAAAAACCAATAACGAGAAATGAATCACGATTCACGAACACGGACACGAGAGGTAATGTCAAAGTTCAAAGTTGGGAATCCCTGGAAAACCTGAAAAACGAACAGTGAGCGAGGTGGAATGCGGGCAACAGACCAAAAAGCGCTGAAGCGAAGTGAGGAAGGCGTTTTATAGAAACTCCGGAAAGTTTGCCACCTTTATGATCGATTCAAGAACGGTAGTGGGCGTTAATCTTGACGTAATCGGTAGAAAGGTCGCAGGTATAAATAGAGGTATGGGCATTCCCCTGATGGAGGCGGATGGTAATCGTAACCGTATCCCCCTCGAGCACCTGACCGGCTTCTTCCTGTAATGCCTCGTTTGTCTCCATCCCACCTAAGGCAACGGCAACGTGGTTTAAGAGAATATCGAAGGTATTGGGGTTTATGCGGACCCCCGAGCGCCCGATAGCGGCGGCAATCCTTCCCCAATTGGCATCCCCCCCAAAGAAGGCGGTTTTGACGAGACTGGAGTTGGCCACGCTAAATGCCACCTTCTTAGCATCGGCTTCGCTCCTTGCCCCTTCTACCCTCACCTCAATGAATTTCGTGGCCCCCTCCCCGTCCCTGATGGTCATCTTGGCCAATTCAAGCAAAACTGCGGTAAGGAGGTCCTTGAAGGGAGGGTAATCAGCGAAATTCAACGAAATGGCCCGATTTTTTGCCATTCCATTGGCCAAAACTAAGACGGTATCGTTGGTGCTTGTATCCCCATCCACCGTGATCCGGTTGAAGGTGGGCTCTATGGCGTCCAATAGTGCCCTCTGGAGGGCTGCCCTTTCAATGGCTGCGTCCGTCATCACAAAACAGAGCATCGTCGCCATATGGGGCATGATCATGCCAGCTCCCTTGGCAACCCCGCACATTCGAATTTCCTTTCCGCCGATGGAGCACTTCTCCATCTTCACCTTCGGGAATCTATCAGTAGTCATAATGGCTTCGGCGGCATCCAAAAGGGCACGGGAAGAGAGGTTATCAATGAGATTGGGAATTTGGGAGAGGATCTTATCGGTGGGAAAGGGTTTGCCGATAACCCCCGTTGAGGAAACCAATGCCAGCTCCCTTGGTATCCGAAGCGCCTCTGCCGTTGCATCGGCCATAGCCCGTGCATCCCGCATCCCCCTCTTCCCAGTGCAGGCATTAGCGTTTCCGCTGTTGGCGATAATCGCCTGACATTGCCCCCCCTTTATCCTCATCCTGTCCACTAAGACCGGTGCCGCCTTTACCCTGTTGGTAGTGAATACCCCTGCCACCGTCGCCGGAGTTACTGAATAAAAAAGGGCCAGATCCTTCTCTTTTCCGTCCTTGATGCCCGCTGAGATTCCAGAAAACATAAACCCGGGGATAAAAAAATCTCCACCATGCTTTTCCCCCATATCCCTCCCCACCTTTCAATCTCTCCCCAATCTACCTGCCGCAACACTTTTTATATTTCTTCCCGCTGCCGCAAGGGCATGGTTCATTCCGGCCGATTTTCCTTCCCTCCCTCTTGAAGGTTACCACTTTCCCCGCCTCGGTCTCAGGCATTCCCAGAGAGCTTTCGTCCGTCATCGCCACCTCACTGTCGACGGGAGGGGATATCATCTCCCCCCGAGTGAGAATAAGCTGTTGGGGCCTTTCCCTCCTCCGACCTTTCGCCTCTTTTTCTGCCGCCAGTCGTATTGCAAAAAGCTGACGAATCGTATCCTCCCTGATCTCGGCCAACATATCCAAGAACATCTCGGATCCCTCTATCCTAAACTCCGTCAAGGGGTTCTTCTGGCCGTATCCGCGGAGTCCGATACCCTCTTTCAAATAATCTATGTTGAGAAGGTGTTCCCTCCAATAGGTATCAATGGATTGTAACGAAATGACTTTCTCCAGATGGCGCATGATCTCTTGACCGAGCTCCTGCTCCTTATCTACGTAGGTCTTCCGTACCCTATCGAAGATCTTTTCCCTCAAACCATCTTGATCTAGACCGTCCGAGGTCTCCGTCGGAATATCGAAATGGATCGAAAAATTCCTCAATAGTTCATCCTGCAGGCCCCTTAGGTTCCACTCCTCAAGGTATGTCTTTCTATCGGTATGGGTATCCACAATCTCCTCTACCAGTTCCTCGGCCATCTCCATAACGCGATCGCTTACGTTATCATTGCCCAAGACCTCCCTTCTCCTCCGATAGATCTCCTCCCTCTGTCTATTCATCACATCATCGTATTCCAAGAGATGCTTCCTGATATCGAAATTATGCGCCTCCACTCTCCGCTGAGCGTTCTCTATCGCCTTCGTGATCAGGCTATGCTCGATGGGTTGATCCTCCTCAAGCCCCAATTTCGTCATCACACTGGATATCCTTTCAGACCCGAATAGACGCATTAAATCGTCCTCCAGGGAAAGGTAAAATCTCGATGATCCGGGATCCCCCTGTCTGCCTGCTCTCCCCCTCAATTGATTATCAATACGTCTTGCCTCATGCCGTTCGGTGCCAATGACATGCAATCCCCCGAAGGCCAAGACCTCTTCCTTCTCCCTGGTAGCAGTGGTATGAGTTTTTTCGAAGGCCTTTCTCTCTTCTTCCTCCGATGCCTCATCACCCACCATGGTCTTTGCCAAGAACTTCGGATTCCCACCCAGGAGGATATCCGTGCCCCTTCCGGCCATATTGGTCGATATGGTAACGCCCCCTCCCCTTCCCGCCTGGGCGATGATTTCTGCCTCCCTCTCATGATTCTTGGCATTGAGGACGTGGTGTTTAACCCCGTTCCGCTTCAGCAACCGACTCAATCTCTCCGATTTCTCAACGGATACGGTTCCAACCAGAACCGGGCGACCCTGCTCGTATAATTGGGAGATTTCCCTGACAACAGCGTTGGACTTCTCCCGTTCGGATTTGTAGATGACATCGGGATATTCCGTTCTGATCAAGGGCATGTTGGTGGGAATGACGACGACCTCTAAACCATAAATCTTATGGAATTCCATCTCCTCGGTATAAGCGGTACCCGTCATTCCCGCAAGCTTCTTATACATCCGAAAATAATTCTGGAAGGTAACGGTGGCCAGGGTTTGGTTCTCCCTCTCAATGGTCACCCCCTCCTTCGCCTCCAAGGCCTGGTGTAGTCCATCACTATACCGCCGCCCGGGCATCAGCCTCCCCGTGAATTCATCGACGATGATGACCTGCCCATTGTTGACGACATATGCCACATCCTTTTCGAATAGGGAATACGCCCTCAGCAATTGGGACACGTTGTGAATTTTCTCCGTCTTCTCGGAGTATTCCGCCTCCAATTTTATCCTCAGCTGTTCCCGCTCTTGGGGGCTCAAATCAGGGTCGGCATCTATCGAGCTCAGGTCCGGGAGCACGAAGAAATTGGGATCTTGAGGTGACAGAGCCTTCCTCCCCCCTTCCGTCAAATCCACTACGTTCGACTTCTCATCGATGATGAAATAGAGGTCCTTATCGATGAGGTCCCAATTCTTATCCCTGAATAAATCCAACTCTACTCCATCCAACAATTTCCTGTGCTTCCCCTCCTCGAGAATCATCAAAAACCGTTTATTATTAGGGGCTCCCCTCTTGGCCTGAACGAGTTTGATGCCCGCCTCATAATCCTCTCCCTCGCGGAGCAGCCCCTCGGCCTCGCCCAGAATCCTGTTAAGCACCCTTGTCTGGGTTTGAAAGAGCCTCTCAACGGGACCCTTGAGCTCGTGGAATTTGTGGGTCGAATGCTCCACTGGCCCCGATATGATCAGGGGGGTCCTGGCCTCATCGATGAGGATGCTATCTACCTCGTCCACGATGCCGTAATGGAGTTCCCGTTGTACACATTCATCCAGGCTGAATTTCATATTATCCCTGAGATAATCGAACCCGAACTCGTTGTTGGTCCCATAAGTGATGTCGGCTCTATATGCATTCTGTCGATCGAGATCATCCATTTCATGAACGATGACCCCCACCGATAAGCCCAGCAATTGATAAATCGCCCCCATCCAATCCCGGTCTCGTTTGGCCAAATAGTCGTTCACCGTGATAATATGGACGCCCTTACCGGTAAGGGCGTTTAGATAGGCGGGCAGAGTTGACACAAGGGTCTTTCCCTCCCCCGTGGCCATCTCGGCGATCTTTCCCTCGTGGAGGACAATTCCGCCCATCAGTTGAACGTCGAAGTGGCGCTCTCCCAATGTCCTCTTGGATGCCTCCCTGACGGCGGCAAAAGCCTCCGGAAGCAGGCTATCCAAATCCTCACCCCGATCGACCCTTTCCTTGAAATGGGTTGTCTTCGACCTCAACTGAGCGGTGTCCAACTTCTGAACCTCCGGTTCCAAGCGATTGATTCTCTCCACCATGGGTTGAAGGCGGTGCAGTTCCCTCTCGTTTTTCGTCCCCAAAATTTTGATAGCGGTCTTTTTAACGATAGACCCGATCATTGGAGCCCCCAATTCGAGAAGTGCTCTTCTTTTCAGGTTATTTTACTGCCTCGGCATGAAGAATTCAAGGTATTCATCGACTCGTCCACCCCACGGACTTGGAAAAAAAATACCCGATAGATCATCTTCTCTATCGGGATATTCGTAATAAAAACGGCGAATCTTCTTAATTTTAATTCAAAATATACTTCATGGGGTTTACGGGAACCCCGTTCACCATCACCTCATAGTGCAGATGGGGGCCTGTAGACCTTCCCGTATTCCCTATTTCCGCGATCTTCTGTCCCCTCTTCACCTTTTTCCCAATCTTCACGTTTATCCTGCTCAGGTGTGCGTAGCGAGTGGTCAAACCGAACCCATGACTGATGACCAAAATCTTCCCAAAACCCCACTCCCTACCGATATTGGTGACCAATCCATCAGCAGTTGCAATGATGGGCGTGCCGATCCGATTCGATATATCGAGTCCCTCATGCCTCTGTCGCAGCCCCGTAAATGGGGATATCCGATACCCAAAACCAGAGGTCAACCATCCCCTTACCGGCCAAATGGATGGGGTATTGGCCAATTGAACCCGTTTGTTTTGCAGGAGGCCTTCCAGTTTCCTGAGGCTATCTCCTTCTGCAGCTGCCTCTCCATTTAACCGTTCCAAGTCGTGCCTCATCTGCTGAACCAACTCCTCCTCATTCCTCTGGAGGAGCAATGTCTCTCGGATATACTCGGGAGAAGGTCCCCCAACCCCAAGGAATTGTTTCGTTTTCCCCTCCGGACTCTCGAGGTTGGCCAGAATCCTCAGCCTTCTATCAAATTCCCTCATCCCGGCGATCTTCTTCTCCACCTCGTCGATCTTCTCGCAGAAGAAACGAACCTGGGCCCGCTGGAGCTGGGTTTCCTCCCGCAACCGGTTCAGCTCCAGAACCTCCTGTCTCATCCTTACGTAATCAAAGCTAAAATACCCGAGGAAGATTAAGCAGATGGGAATAACGAAACAGATCAGTCTGGCCAAAAGCCTGGGAAATCTGTATCTCCGAATGGTGGAAGCCTTCTTGGAGAAAATGAGGATATTATAAAAGTCCCCTCTCAAAAATTACCCCCTTTCACCTACCAAACGGATTCCTCAATTGCTCACAATTGCTCACAATTGCTCACACATACCAGAAAGAAATTGAGATGTCAAGCATTATTTTCATCAATCCGCTCAGGTAACACCCTTATCCTGCTTCCCCATGAGGGCTCAACCGAGATGAATATATACCAGTGGCCCCTTTCATTCAGACTTAATTGCAAGCAAAACCCATACCAACGGGAGGAAATCACGGGGGTGAAACTCTCATATCTCATCGAGATTAGATTAAATATTCTATTGAAAAACAAGGGAAAGTTGGGCATTCGAATATACAAGGGAGAACGAATCCCGCCCAAACTCTACCCATCCTTCAATTTCATCCTATCGTGATGTTTTACCTAACCTTTTTTCATAGATGGGAAATTTTTTGCACACTTCTGGATGTATATTTTTTCAATTAATCGTCAGAAAATGACGATCCTTCTGCCCTAAGGAATCAATGGCCGCTTATGGCGAGCTTGCTCGTTCTGAGGCTTGAAGACCCCAGTCTGCCCGTGAACCGAAAATCCGCTCCCACCTCCTCGACATTCTTGAATAAGTCCAGGACGTTGCCTGAAATGGCGATTCCCTTCACCGGATGAACGCGCCTACCCCTTTCCACCCAGAAACCCGTTGCCCCAAGGGAAAAATCGCCGGAGATAGGATTGGCGGTATGGATCCCCATCACCTCCTCGATCACGATGCCATTGTGGAGGTCTCCGAGAAGATCGTCAAAGGGTCTGTCCCCTCGTTCAATATAGAGATTGGAAATGCCCAAAGATGGAGGGGCCTTTATTCCCTCCCGCGTGCTGTTGCCCGTTGACCGTCCTCCCTCCCTTCTGGCCCAATAGAAATCGTAGAGGAAGCCCGTGATCTTTCCGGAAATGACCACCGGCGTCTTTCGGCTCTCGACTCCTTCACCATCGAAGGGGAAGGTGGCTATCCCTTGGGGATGTGACCCGTCATCGTACACGGTAACCTTTGAAGAAAAGGCCCGGGAGTCCAACCCATTAGCAAACAGGGACTTCCCCTTTCGAACGTTTTCCACCGCAAAGGAGGGGGCCAGGACCGACAAAAACTGACAGGCCACCTCATTTCTGATCAGGGCGGGATAGAAGGCACTCTTAATGGGCCGCCCCCCCAATTTCTCCCCCGCTTTTCGAGCCGCCTCCCTACCTATTCGAGCAACATCGATCCCTTCGAAGCAGTGGTGGAAATCGAAATCCCATCCCATCTCGGATTCCGAGCCCTCTTCTGCGACTGCCATTACGCTCCCCATAAAAATGGAGGAGGTAGAATCTGCCTCAACCCCTTCCGAATTCACGAGGAAGACCGTCCTCACGGCGTCCTCATACGTTGCCTTCCCCACCCTCCTTATCCTTTTTGGATCGAAGGCAAGGACCGCTGCCTCCATGGCCATTGTCTTCTCTATTCTCTCTTGGGCCGAAATGCGCCTTATCCGTTCGTCATAGATGTCGGGGGTAGGCCTAAGATCCCCCGAGGGCGCGGTAAATCCATAGAAGGGGTCTGACGGCAGGTTTTCTGCTCCATCTATGGCGGCTTTAACCATCCTCGCAATCTCGGGCACATCGGAGCTGCTACAATAGGAGAAGCCTAACCTCTTGTCCTTAATAATCCGGAGTCCGACGCCCATGGACTGGGCCCTCTTAAAGGAATCCAACTTCTCTTCCCGCACTTCGATGCTCGTTGAGATGGATTGGATGAGATAGATTTCATACCCATCGACTCGCCGTCTTTTGATCTGTTGGATGCATTCGTCGGCAGTCTCTTTGGGGTTTAAACGGTCTTCAAACATCTTTTATAAAATCCTTAACTGCGCCTCTCATCCCGTTGTGTGGGGCTCAATGGGAGGGTATTTACCATTTGATTAAAGAGCTTGCCCAGGTGAGACCGCCTCCAAAGGCCGTTAGGCAAATCAGATCTCCTGCTTGTATGCTTCCACCCCTCACAGTCGAATCGAGGGTAATGGGAACGGTGGCCGAGGAGATATTGGCGAATTTATCGATGGTTAAACAAACCTTTTTCATGGGGACATTCAATCGCTTTGCCATCGCCTGGAGGATCCGAAGGTTGGCTTGATGGGGGATGATCCATTTGACATCGGACATGCTATAGCCATTGTATGAAACGGCCTCCTCACAGGCCTCGGCGAAACACTTCACGGCAACTCGAACCGACTCGTTGGCCTTGATCATCTTCAAATAATGGAGTTTCTTGTCCACGCTCTCATGTGAGATGGGGGTTGTCTTCGACCCTCCGCCTGGCAAGAGGAGATTTTCTCCTCCTGCGCCATCGGTATGCATGTGAGTCGATAGGATCTCGTGAATATCTCCAGCGGAATCAACCGACTCCAATACTACGGCTCCTGCCCCATCCCCCCATAGGATGCAGGTTTCCCTATCCGTCCAATCGACGGTTCGGCTCATGATCTCCGAGGCAACAACCAAGGCATTTCTATAGGTTCCCCTTCGCAAATACTGTTCGGCCACCGAAAGGGCAAAGATGAATCCCGAACAGGCCGCCAGGATATCGAATGACACGGCCCGGTGTGCCCCCAATTTCGCCTCCAGCCAGTTGGATCCTGCTGGACATGCTGTATCCGGCGTCATCGTTGCCATGACGATGAGATCTAAATCTCCAGCGGAATAGCCGCCCATCTCCATTGCTCTGAGGGATGCCTCCTTGGCTAAATCCGAGGCGTTCACATCCGCGTCGGCGATTCGCCTCTCCTTGATTCCAGTCCTCTTGTAAACCCATTCATCATTGGTATCCAAGATCTTCTCGAGGTCAAAATTTGTCATCACTTTCGAGGGCAAATATGAACCCGTGCCTCGTATGGCTATCCTCTTCATTTCCAACTCCGCCCTCCAGTGTTATTCGGGGGTCTTATCCCCCCTTTCACTTCAGCCCCATCTCCATTGTACCGCCCTCCCAACGGGTCACGCTCCCCGTGATTAATCCCATGGGTCTCCCCTTTCATATAATCCCCAGAGGATATTCCATCTCTTCTCCGAAGCGCTTCGTTCGTACCGATATACCCTATAGAGGGGGACCCAATTCCTCTCAAGCCCCTCGTCCCGCAGGGGAATCAGGTTGAAAAGATACAAGCTTACCTCATCTCCCTCCCTGGAATACCTGAAGAAAGGCCAAATCGATACCTGTTTCGATATCCCCTCCCCTTTACGGTTGAACACGGTCTTGATTCGACTGAGCAGGAGATACCGCTGAACCACCTCCCTCTGATCCCCGACTTGGTCGTCCCAACATTGATAGAGGGGCCATAAGATCCAGCGAGTTCGAGAGCCGGGCACCTCTTTGCTATAGTAAGGGGGGAAAATCAAAAGCCTCCTCACCTTTTCCCCCCGGGTAAAGGAGATGAAGGGCCAGGGCACATCCCACCGCTTATATCGATTTCGCTCATCAACGGCGTGGGAGAAGAACGGCCACAATACCGTCACTTGCCTTTTCCTTTTCGACCGGACACCCCAATAGAGGGGAAACAGGATGTGCTGCCTTTCGGGATCGTCTGTATCCAAATCCCTGATCGATTTGACGAAAAATGGCCAGAGGGCGAAATCGGTCCTGGAAATTCCCTCCTCTTCCCTGTAGCCCCATAAAGGCCAAACGCGAAACGCCTTCTTCCCTTCGCCCCTCGTTGCCGAGAGGATAGGCCAAAGGATATTCCAGGTTAACGTCCCTTCCTCACTCCAATCCGAGTAGATGGGCCAGAGGTAAAAACGGATCCGATCCCGGCCAAATTTATCCGCCAAATGCCCGAAGAGGGGAAATACGCCCCAGTATTTCTCACCGCCCTCCGTTTGCCCCCGAAGGAAAAGGAATAGGGAAAAAAACTTCTCCCTCCTCTCACCGTCTATTTTGTCGTCCCTCGCTTTGAGAAAGGGGACAAGGTAGTGTTTCGTGTCGCCCCCCTCCCTCCTGAATTTACCAAGGGGGTAAAGGTACTCAACTCGCAGGAAATTTTTTTTATCATTTTTTGTCCAATAAAACAAGGGGCGAAGGGCAAATTCATTTTCCTCAACCCCTTTATTCCGATAGATCAGTGGTCCCAGTATTTTCAGCGTAGTCCTGGTACCTTCCGAATCGCTCCGATAGTGAAAGAAAGGCCACAGTTTAAGGGCAAACCCCTTCTCTCCCTTTGAGAGACCCGTACCGGGGGTCGAAAGGACGGAAAAGAGGATAACTCCCATGAGCATGAGACGCCCCCTTTCCATTCCTTTTGCACGATCTTTCACCTGTTCCCGGTTTCTCCTTCCATCATGTCTGGAAGCACATTCAGAAAATCAAGCCCAGGAGGATTCCCAATGCCGTGATCGGGCTCTGCTCCTGCACCCCTTCCGCGGCCTTTTGGACTTTCTTCATAGTTTTCTCAACCTCCCGGCCCAGTTCATCGTCCGTTATGAGCTTCCCCAAAACCCCCTCGCCTCTGTCCAGTTTCTCCGAGAGGCGCCTCAGGTTGGCCAAGGTAGCCCTGGCGTCCTCGTAAGCCTCATCGTCATTGATGAGCTTGCCAAGGGTACCTTCCCCCCTCTGAACCTTCTCGGCCACATCCCTCAGGGCCACCAGCATCTTCCTGACGTCCTCGTAAGTCTCATCATCAGTGATGAGCTTGCCAAGGGTACCTTCCCCCCTCTGAACCTTCTCGGCCACATCCCGCAGGGCCACCAGCGTCTTCCTGACGTCCTCGTAAGCCTCATCGTCGCTGATGAGCTTGCCAAGGGTACCTTCCCCCCTCTGAACCTTCTCGGCCACATCCCTCAGAGCCATCAGCGTCTTCCTGACATCCTCGTAAGCCTCCTCATCATTGATGAGCTTGCCAAGGGTACCCTCCCCCCTCTGAACCTTGGCACTGATATCCCGAAAATTGCCCAACGTCTCCCTCGCATCAGCGGCCAGGTGTGGCAAATCCCGGGAAAAAATCTCGAAATTGGAGACCAGATGTCCTACCTTTTCAGGGTCGATCCCCTCCAGGAGTTGACCGAGAGGCTCAAGGACACCCTTAAAATCATCCCCGATACCGCTCAGACGGGAGAGAACCTCTTCAATGCTGGCGGGAGGGGCCCCTTGTTGTATCAGCCCCTCCTCTCTCAATCTCGGCTTCTGCTCGGAACCCGGGAAAATCTCGACATACCTCTCCCCCAATAACCCCTCCGACTTCAAATAAGCCATCGCATCCTCATGCAGCTGGACGTCGGGGGGAATTCGAAGGGCCACCTTCGCCTTTCCCCGTTCCAGGAAAATTCTCTCCACCGTACCGACATGGACACCGGCTATCCGTACGGGCGAGTTCCGGACTACCCCCGCAGCAGAATCGAAGAGGACATAGACCCTGTAACCCGCCTCCTTGAACAGATGAAACTTCCCCACAGTTACCGTCATAAAGGCCAAAATGATGATGCCCAAGAGCACAAAGATACCGACCTTAGTCTCGGTCCCCATTACTTTCATTCCCAACCTCCTTGAAGTGGCCTCATCTTACCTTAATTGGTCCTTCGGCCCTCCCCTGGATGAATTGTTGGACTATGGCGTTACTCGACTCCCTGTTCTGCTGAGGTGTTCCGACTTCGATAATCTTCCCCTCATACAACATGGCGATTC
The DNA here is from genome assembly GCA_030145085.1 of Thermodesulfobacteriota bacterium. GTDB lineage: Bacteria > Desulfobacterota > BSN033 > WVXP01. The sequence continues at coordinate 7,105 of JAQYWG010000024.1, read as the reverse complement.
GATCGGCGATCTTGTATGCGCTGACCATATCGTGGGTAATGGCTATGGAGGTAACCCGTAGTTTCTTCCGCATCTGGACGATCAATTCGTTAATGACATCGGCCATAATGGGATCGAGGCCCGTCGTGGGTTCATCGTAAAGAAGGATTTCCGGTTCCATGGCAATGGCCCTCGCCAGGCTCACCCTCTTTCTCATTCCCCCGCTCAACTCCGAGGGCATGAGGTCTTCAACATGGCTCAATCCCACCAGCCCCAGTTTCTCAACGGCTATCGCCTTTATCTCCTCATCACGTAAGGAAGTATGGTGTTTCAAACCGAAACCGACATTTTCCCATACCGACAGCGAATCGAACAGGGCACCGGCCTGAAAGAGCATACCGAACTTCTTTCTGATCTCATTGAGGGACTTTTCATTGAGGGATGAGATCTCTTGCCCATCGACACGTATGCCTCCGCTATCTGGCCTGAGAAGTCCGATAATGCACTTGATCAGGACGCTCTTCCCCACACCGCTTCCCCCTATCACCACCATGCTCTCTCCATTCCTCACTTCCAGATTCACCCCTGTGAGGACGTCCTTGCCGCCGAAAGACTTGTGCAGATCTACCACTTCGATTTTGACCGATGTATCCCCGACCATAAACCCCTTGATGGCAAAGGTCCAAAGCCCTAAAACAGAAGGGCCGTTATGAAGTAGTTTGAGATCAGGATAAGCAGAGAGGAGAGAACAACGGCCCTTGTGGTCGCCTTCCCCACCCCCTCGGCGCCCCCTTCCGTAAAAAACCCCTGGTAACAGCTGATGGTGGCCATGATCATTCCGAAAACGCATGCCTTCAAAAGGCCACTATAGATGTCGTTCAGCTCCAGATAATCCCACGTCCTCCTGATATAGATCGTGGGATTGGTCCCCAGAACTTTTACGCTTACAAGGTATCCGCCCATGATACCGATGATATCCGCAAATACTACCAAAATAGGAAACATGATCAGTGAGGCGAGAAATCGGGGTACGATCAGATATTTTACGGGATTGGTGGCCAGGGTATGGAGGGCATCTATCTGTTCCGTCACTCGCATCGTCCCCAATTCCGCGGCCATCGCCGATCCAACCCGTCCCGAGACCATCAATCCCGTTAGAACTGGCCCCAATTCCCTGGTCACTGATAGGGCGACCACTGTCCCGACAAGGGTCTCCGCATTAAACCGTCTGAATCCCGTGAAACTCTGCAGGGCCAGTACCATTCCCGTAAAGGCGGCGGTGATAACCACCACGGGAATTGAGCGCACACCGATCTCCTCCATCTGGCTTAATGGCTCCCGCACATCGAAGGGGGGGCGGAAGATAAAAACAACGGTCTGCCCGAAGAGCATGGCGATTCTTCCCGATTCCTGTAAAAAACGGATGAAATGGCTGCCTATATATCCGAAAACCGAATTCATCGGTGACCTCGCTGCTCAATCTCCCTTCTCACATAAACTTCCACCTCGATGGGCTTCCCGCCTCGCATGGAGACCCGTGGCACCCTTTTCCCAACCGTGCAGAGGACTTCATAGGAAATAGTCCCTATTTTTTCGGCTATCTCCTCAGCCGTTATTTCATCTCCTCCTTGTCTCCCTATTAGGACCACTTCATCTCCCAAAGCCACATCCGCAACATCCGTAACATCCACCATGGTCACATCCATACAGATTCGCCCCACTACGGGTACCCGCTTGGCCCTCAAAAGGACCTCTCCCCCATTGGAGAGCCGTCGGTTGTAGCCGTCTCCGTACCCCACGGGGAGGCAGGCAATTAGGCTCTCCCTTTGCGTGATATACGTTCCCCCGTAGCTAATTTTCGTTCCCGCCGGGACCCTTTTTAAGAACCCGATTGCCGTCCGTAATCGCATCACTGGTCTCAATGCAATGCGGCCGACATATTCCCCGTTGGGGTAGGAACCATAGATCATAATCCCCGGGCGAACGAGATTGAACCAAGAATCGGGGAAATCGATCATGGGGGCGCTGCTACTGATGTGCCAGTGTGTTGGCCTGATTCCCTCTTCACGGAAGAGCTCCGCCACCCCTTTAAATGCCTTCAGTTGACCACGGGTGTACTCCTCACCGGCCATGGAAAAATGGGATGCAACTCCGTCGATCACGATATTGGGAAATTCCTTCATGTGCTCAAGGAACTTCCCGGCCTCTTCAACGGGAACTCCCAAACGGCCCATTCCCGTATCGAACTTAAGGTGAACCTTGACCCGCCTGTTTCGCCTTTTGGCCTTATCGGAAAGGGATTTTCCCATTTCCCCGTTGAAGACCATGGGAATGAGGTCATATTCGATAACGCTCTCAATCTCCTCCTCGTATATTCCGGATAGGACCAGGATGGGCTTTTTTATGCCCGCATCCCTCAGCTCGACACCCTCACCGGTAAAGGCAACCCCGAGCAGGTCGACTCCCAATCGCTCCAACTCCCTGCCTATAACGACCGCCCCATGGCCGTAAGCGTTATCCTTTACCACGGCAAGCATCTTAACCCCGGGGTGGATACGGCTCCGAATTTGATGGTAATTGTGGGCCAAAGCATCCAGATGGATCTCGGCAACGGTGGGATGTAAAAAGTGAGACATTATTTTCCAAGTGCTTGATAAATAAGAATAAATCAAAAATTATTAAGCTTATTTGATACCACCATATCCCGCAAAAGTCAATAGGAACCTATTTCCGGGCCCTGATGTTGGGTTGACAAACCCCGTCAACCTCCATTATGTTTATGTGAAGGAGGATATTCGCGATGTGTCAATCCAACGCCTATATCATGAAAGACGGCGAGGAGGAGATGATCTTGTCCGACATCATCTCCATAAAACCCAAGGGAACCCAACTTTGCCTCATCAACCTCTTCGGCGAAGAGGAGATCATCGAAGCTTCCATAGAGGAAGTGGATCTCCTTAATCACAAGATCAAACTTAAGCCCCGTTAACCGTCCGAGATTCCATGGGAGAAAAAATTGATTCTATAACCATCAAGGTCAATGAAAGGGATCGCCAAGTCCCTCCCAATACGATGCTTTTGGATCTCAAAGGGGCACTTCATCCCTCTGCAGATCTGATCATCTACAATGGTTTCCCCATTTCCGAAAACATTCCCCTTAGTGACGGCGATGAAGTGGTCTTCGTGGAAAAGGGGAAAATCCCCGATGAAAGAGAATTGGAATACCTGATCGTTGCCCGGCACACCCCAGGGGTTCACGAGAGGGTGAAGAGGAGCACAGTGGGGATAGCCGGCCTGGGTGGATTGGGATCCCAGGTGGCCCTCGCCTTGACTAGGACCGGGGTTGGCACCCTCATCCTGGCTGATTACGACGTCGTGGAACCCAGTAATCTCAACCGCCAACAGTATTTTATTCAACAGATTGGAATGCCAAAGGTTGACGCCATCAGGGAAACTCTCGAAGAGGTTAACCCCTATGTCCGGGTCATTACTCACCATACGGTAATCCGCCCAAAAAATGTGAAAAGAATATTCGGTAATGCCGAGATTATCGTTGAGGCTTTCGACAAGGCCGAGGAAAAGGCCATGCTCATCAACGCGATATCGGAGGCGATGCCGGATACGTGCATCGTAGTTGCCTCCGGTGTGGCGGGCTTCGGTGATAGCAATGCGATTAAGACGACGAGATTCTCGTCCAAGATCTTCATCGTGGGCGATCAAAGGAGTCCCGCGGGCCCAGGGGCCGGCCTCATGGCCCCCAGGGTGGGGATTGCTGCCCATCAGCAGGCCAACATGGTCCTCAGGCTCATATTGGGGGAAGAAGCGGAGAAGCCCTGATCGAATAGGGGCCCGGAGAGGGAAATCCCACCTACAACTGCAGGGTCATCGCGATCTCATCACAATCGGGAAACTTCACACATTTGAGGCAATCGCTCCAGACTTTATGGGGTAATGTCGCCTTATCCACAATTCCGAATCCGAATTTTTGAAAGAAGGAGGGCTCATATGTCAAGGCGAAAACCTTCGGGATACCCAGTTCTTTAGCTTCTCTCAGGCAGGCCTTTACCAGCTTCGACCCGATCCCCTTCCTCCTTTCATCTTCCAACACCGTCAAGGAACGTATCTCCGCCAGATCTTCCCAACATATGTGGAGAGCGCAGGTACCCAAGAGCGATCGATTCCCTTGAAAGACATAAAAGTCCCTGATATTATCGTAAATCTCGCTCAAGGATCGATGGAGCATTTCCCCCTTGGAGGCCGATCCCTCGATGAGCCCCTGAATTGCCCGAACATCCACTATCCTTGCCTTCCGAATCATGTGCGTATCTATCTCTCTCCGCTCTTCCCTAGGCTATCTACTTTTCCCTGCTCCCTTGGTATTTTCGATCATCTCCCTTGCGTGAGCCCTCGTTCTTGAGGTAATCCTCACTCCCCCTAACATGCGGGCGATCTCATCGGCAATCCCATCACCCTCCAGCTTTTTGACCTTGGTAATGGTTCTGCCTCCCTTGGCCTCCTTGCTCACGAAATGGTGAGTATCAGCGAAACAGGCGATCTGGGGAAGGTGCGTTACGCAGAGAACCTGATGGTGCCTGGAGAGGGTATGTAACTTCCTCCCGACCACCTCTGCCGTCGCGCCCCCGATACCAGCATCCACCTCATCAAATACGAGGGTCTGCCCCTCTCCCATTTCGGCCAATATGGTCTTCATGGCGAGCATGATACGAGAGAGCTCACCTCCCGACGCAATTTTGGATAAGGGTTTTAACGCCTCCCCGATATTTGGCGAGATGAGGAATTCAACCTCATCCATTCCCTTGGCGTTCAAATGGAATTCCCCGATCCGCAAATCCCCATGGACTTCCTTTGCTCCCCCCTTGTCAACCCCCTCGATCCGAACGCGAAAACGGGTCTTACCCATGTCCAGGTCTGCCAGCTCCTTTTCGACCTCTTCCTCCAATCGCCTTGCTATCATGCTCCTCTTCTCCGATAAACCCTTGGCCAACGATAGTATCTCCTCTCCCAGCTTCATTTCCTCTGATTCCAACTCGCCGGCTCGATCTTCGCTGGTTGCCATATCCCTGAGCTCGTCCTCTCCCTTCTTCCTGAACGCGAAAATATCGCCCAGAGTTGGTCCATACTTCCTCTTTAGGCGGTTAATCTCGTCCAACCTCGCCTCAATCTCTTCAAGCCTCTCGGGGTTTACATCCACCTTTTGGCCATAGTTCCTTAGGGAGAGTGCGACATCTTCCACCTGATAAAGGGCTGATTCAAGGGTTTGGACCAAGGGAGAGACCGATGGATCGATCCGGACCAATTCCCTCACCTTTTCCAAAACGCCATTGAGCTTCTCCACAACGGAGCTCTCCCCGGAGTAGAGCGTTTGTTCAGCTTCCTGGGAATGCCCCAACAGCTTCTCGGCATTCATCAAGATCCCCTTCTCCTCTGTGAGGCTTTGGTCTTCCCGCGGCTGGAGCTGGGCCGACTCGATCTCCCCCAGCTGAAAAGTCATCAACTCCCTTTCCCTGGATATCCGCTCTTCATGGGCCTTGAGTTCCCGAAGCTCCTTTCTTATCTGCATGAGCCTCCTAAAGCGGTCCTGATAGTCTAACCGAAGCTCCACCAGGCCTCCAAACTCATCCAAGATATCGATATGTCCCCCATGACGTTGGAGGCTCTGATGTTCATGTTGCCCATAAATATTGAGAAATTCCTCCCCGAAGGAGCCCAAAAGAGCAAGAGTCGCCAAGTTTCCATTAATGAAAGCCCTGCTCTTCCCCCCCCTCGATATCACTCGCTTCATGACCATGCTTTCCCTGAGATCGAATCCCTTTTCCCTCAGTTTCTCACCCGGCGCCTCATTTCCCACAATATCGAACAAGGCCTCGACTATGCCCTCCTTGGCCGACGTGCGGATCAGGTCATCCGAGGCCTTATCCCCTAAAATCATATTTACGGCATTGATGATGATGGATTTCCCCGTTCCCGTCTCCCCCGTCAGGACGTTCAATCCCTTGGAGAAGGAAATCTTCAGCTTATCGATGATGGCGAAATCCCTTATCTGTAATTCCGAAAGCATCTTTAGGGTTAAGGCCCTGTAGACCCCGTTGGGGACAATCGGCCTCGGACGAGGGAAAGACGACTGCGGTTTTAGCGGGACTTATCGTTCACCCCATCTCAGCTTCGTCCTCAGCACCTCAAAATAGCTTTTATGCGGGGATTCGATGAGCAGGATGGTATTCCCTCCCTTTTGGACCTCCACGGTATCCCCAAACTGCAGGGAAAAGCCTACCTGTCCATCCAAAGTCAACATGACCTCCTCATTCTTCGAATTGAGGGTTGACTTGATGACTGCATCATCCGGGATGATAATGGGCCTATTGGCCAACGTATGGGGGCAAATTGGGGTAATAACAATGGTTTCCAGAGAAGGGTACACGATGGGTCCCCCGGCGGAAAGCGAATAGGCTGTGGAACCCGTTGGGGTGGAAATGATCAACCCATCGGCCTTGAAGGTCGTTAAGTACTCATCATTGATTGTGGTCTCCAAGTCGATGATCCTGGCCAATGCTCCCTTATTGATCACCATATCGTTTAACACGGTGAAATCGGCCACCATCTCCCCTTTCCTCACAACATGGATATGGAGCGTCATTCTCCTATGACACTTATAGTCTCCCTGGACCAACCCCTCCAATACCTTGTAGAGGTTATCCAAAGTTATCTCCGTAAGGAACCCAAGCCCTCCTAAATTGACCCCCAGGATGGGAACCTGATTCTCTCCCATCAATCTCACCACGCTGAGAAGGGTCCCATCTCCCCCCAACACGAGAATAACCTCTACCCGCGATGGAAGGGCTTCCTTCGGGCAACCCGCCGAGCCTTCGAATTGCCCAGCCACCTCATCCTCCAGGTAAACGTCGATGTGACGTTCACCGAACCACCGGATGAGCTCCCTTGTAATCTCAATGGCCTCGGGTTTATTTCCCTTCAGGAGAATGCCTACCCTCTTCAAAACCCCAAACCCTTTCCCTCAGTGAGATCTCTGAAAAACTCGGAAAAGGAGCTCTGAGCACAAAATCATGCAGTGTTGCAGTGCTGCAGTCATGCGGTGCTGCGGTCTGCA
>JAQYWG010000249.1 GCA_030145085.1 Thermodesulfobacteriota bacterium | reverse complement strand
AATCAACTGAAGAACCTGGTTATTCTCCCGGTAGTTAGCGGTATTTCAGGACAGGAGAAGATTCCCCCTCAATGCCTGAAGGCCCTCTGCCCCGTAAAGACCATGGTAACAGGGGGATCGGCTTCATTGCAGGCCTCAATGGATTCGAAGTCCCGCTCGGAACCGCCGGGCTGAACGATGCCGATGACACCCTCTTTTATGGCCACATCAACCCCATCACGGAAAGGGAAGAAGGCATCGGAGACCATAACAGAACCAGTCAACCCCCCCTTCATTTTGGATACTTGGTCATCGATGGCCTCCTTTTGAGAGGGGTCTCTCTTCCCTAATTGGATCTCAGCTTCCAAAATTTTGTAAGGGATTCCGTATGCTTTGAAGCAAAGGGCATCGGTATACTTGGTATAGGCCTTGTAGATGGCAATCTCCGCGACTCCTACCCGATCCTGCTCTCCCGTACCAATGCCCATGGTCACTCCATCTTTGACGTAGATAATGGAGTTAGAGGTAACCCCATGCTCAACGGCCCAGCCGAAGATCATATCCTCATATTCCTCCTCCGTTGGCATTCGGGAGATGGTGTACTGTTCTCCCTTGTAGGAGGCAGCGGCTGGCTTTAAATCCTCCTTCGCGGTGACGGCGTTGATGGAGGATTGCTGCACGATGATTCCACCGTCCATGAGGGATTTGAAATCCACGAAGCGGAGGTTCCGATATTGCTCCAACCGATCGATCTTTCGAATGCGGATGATCCTCAAATTCGGTCGTTTGGCCAATATCTCCACGGTCCCTTCCTCATACTCCGGAGCGACCACCACCTCAAGGTAGTTCTGATTGATCATTTCTGCCGTGGGTTTATCGACCGGCCGGTTAAAGGCCGCACAACCCCCAAAGGCAGCAATGCGGTCTGTCATATTGGACTTCTCGTAAGCCTCCGAAATTGATTCCCCGTATGCAACACCACAGGGGTTGTTGTGTTTCATAATGGCCACTGCGGGCTTTTTCATTAAGAATTTCAATATATTGAGGGCGTTATCCACATCGGTCAAGTTGATTTTCCCCGGATGCTTTCCCGCCTGGATCATGTCCTCATCGGTGATATGGCTGACCAATCCAAGATCAGGTCCAATAAAGTGACAATCTCCGAGGACCAAGTTCCCATTGACCAACTCGTACAGCGCTGCCTCCTGCCCCGGGTTTTCCCCGTACCTCAGTCCTTTTTCGATGAGCCCTTGCGATTCGGAATCGGGGAGTTTCCAGGTGCTCTTTCGATAGAGAAGCTGGTGTTTGCCGAACTGGATGGTCATCTCATCGGGAAAATGATCCTCCATGATAGTCCGATATATCTTCTTGTACTCTTCCATTAACTCCCCCTCGGAGTGTCTTTTCTTAGGAGATAATGATAAGCCATCTTCCTTTTTTAATCAATAGGGATATTGAGGGGAAATCCTTTCAGGGCTCACATCCGGGGAATGTTTGCCCCTTCCAACCTCGTTTGGGTGTTGCGATAAAGAAAGGTGCTGCAGTTAAAGATGTGCTGCGGTGGGGCGGTTGAGAGCACGTGTTACGTGTTGAGCATCAGATAGTGCTGAGTATACATATACAGTGTTGAATGTTGGGAAATAAATCAGTGATGCAGTTACATGGTGTTGTGGTTATGCTGTTGGGATCATCTCTTGCGTTTTACGTAGGCGATCGAGCCGTTTTCTCAATTCTCATCTAACCTCCGAACGGCAGCACCAGGTAACAGCAGCACTATAATTTGGTGCTGCAGTGCTGCGGTTTGGAGGATAGGATTATGCTCACGAACAACGGAGTCCTCCAGATAGCCACAATCCCCACTGAAGGGGAATATTCCTTTCAAGACACCTTTGGGCTATACTGAGAAGGTGGGGGCGAGATGGAAATCGGAAGGGTCTACTATCACGAAAAGTATCTGGCGAAAGGAGAAAGGGAGAATCCATGGATCCATCGCGGGGAATTGATGGATCGCATTGACCACATCGAACCGGGTTCTCTGGTGGATGTTTTCACAGCGAAGAATGATTTTGTGGGAAGGGGGTATAGTAACCCCAATTCGGCAATTGCCGTCCGGTTGCTTACCAGACGGCCGGATGAGGAGATCGGGAAGGATTTTTTCAGGAAGAGGATAAAACAGGCAAATGAGCTGAGGCAACGAATCTATCCTCAACTGACCTCCTCCGATTACCTGAGATTTGACTTCACCAGTGAATGGGCTAAAATAGCCGATGAGATCTTACCCGCTACGAGAGGATCATCATGAGGGATCTGATGAAATCATATTCACCGGGAGTTAAGCTATGGGTCGATATCGACATGCAGGGATAATCAATCTCCTGCCTCTCCTCCTCCTGAATTCCTCTCTACCCATCCCGCCGGTAAAAGGTGGATTGAGCAGATAAAACAGTGGCTTCCCGAGGCCATGGAGTATTATAGATTTTCTTCCAATCTCCAATAACGGATCCCCGGCACGCTTCAAGATTCGGTCATCCCATGAAACGGATTGAGCTCATTCAAGTAGAGTGCTACAGCGGGTATAGGGCCAATGAAACCCCCCGAGCCTTCATAAGGAAGGGAAAGAGGTATCAGATTCTGGAGATAAGGGACAGATGGTACGAGGGCGGAATTTCAAGGAAATCCATCAGACTCGATTACTACAAGGTATTGGCCGAAGACGGAGGGGAATACATCCTCCGTTACAACGGCCTCTTCGACAAATGGGCCCTCCTTTTGAAGTAAACCCCCACGGCTCAGTAGATCCTTTCCACCCTCGATGGAAGTCCTCCGGTTTACGTTGATCTCACCATGACATAGGCGTCTTCGGTGCAGTAGTACCTTGGGATCACCCCCCTTTTTAGAAACCCCAGTTTTTCATAGAAGACCTGGGCACCGGTGTTGGTCTCCCTTACCTCCACCCATATGAGTTCGCCCGTTGAACTCCTGAAAACCTCCCTGACCAGTTGGGTTCCTATACCCTTTCTCCTATGGCGGGGGTCCACGGCGATGGAAATGATATGGCCTTCGGGGGTGTGGACAAGGTATCCGAGAATCTCCCCCTCCTCATAAACCAAGAACGTGGTGGGATTGGATCGATGGAGGTTCGCAAAAATACGCCGGTTATAGGGCGACTTGGGAAAAGCCTGGGCTTCTATTTCTAAAATCCTATCCATATCCGCGGTGGTAAAAATCCTGATCATATCCCTTTATTCTTTTCCCCCTTTCTGGTATAAAACGACTAAGTCCTTCGATTCATAAGTCCGAAGACGAACTTATTTACTCAGGACTTAGTGCTGAGTGAGCAATTTCCTAGACTCAATTTGGCAAAACACGTCACCGTATTTGCGAATCGAAGCACTAAGTTATTTTCTCAAAAGTTGCGACCGGAGTAAAGGAGGAGACTTGAGGGTAAAGGTCTATATCGAAAATCGAGGCCGACTTTTCAACCGAGATTCCGAGTTTTCGTGTCGTGATCAATGCAATCGATTCGGCTGTAAGGACGAAAAGCTTCATGTCAGCGTCAGCATCATTGATGTTGTAGCGGCTTCTTTTCTCACCGGGGAAAAGGCCTCCAATCTCTTTCGAACTCATTATAAGATCGGGACCTCTCCCATGGAAGAGAACCCATGGATTCACCGATTTGT
>JAQYWG010000248.1 GCA_030145085.1 Thermodesulfobacteriota bacterium | reverse complement strand
AGGGTCAAGACCTCCCTCAACGTATTTTCCCCCAGTTTCAACTCTGGAACCAATCTTCCTATCTCTGCCTGATCTTCGGCGGCGAATTCCAGGAACTGGATGGCGTTCCCCAGGGATATTTCCTCCTCCACGATATAGCGCTTTATCCGGGTCCTCAGCTCGACGAGTTGAGATGCTTTTCCCAGAATTCTTGGGTTGGGTTGTAAGCCAAGCAGAGGCATGTAATCCCTGGCGACCGACTCCTTCGGAAGCCCGTATCGGTGAATGAGTTTGTGGAGGATCATCGATTTCTCGATAAGATTGAGGCCACGCGTTGAGAGGTTCTCGTGGAGGGCCATGTGAAAACCTTCCAGGTCATCAAGTTCCAATTTCCGGTAGCAGAAGGCCTCAATTTCTCCCAACCCCAATTGCTTGCAGACGGTCAGCCTCTTGAATCCACTAATCACCTGATAACGCGCCCCCCGGGATTTCTCCCTTACGATAATGGGCTGAAGAAGACCAACGTGCCCTACGGACTTCATGAGACCATCAAGATTGGGATGAAAGGTCATGGAGAAACTTTGATTCCTCGAATCGATGGCATCAATCCCTATCTTTCTCAAAACCCGATCCATTTCAGTTCGCTCCAGTTTTTTTAATCCTATTATTCCCCATATGCCCCATACTGCTTGGCCAACTCCTCATACCTCCTCCCCTCTTCCCCCTTGCCCCTCTTGTAAAACCCCCGGGAGAGAATGTGGCACTTTCTAACCAACTCCCCCGAGGCCATCTTTTTTTCCCCGGCCTTCAGGTCTTGAGAACGCAACAGTTTCTCCAGGGCCATGACACGATATCGGTCATTTCCCCATGACCGAGTCGAGAGCTGATCCGCGTGTCCCCCCCTCTTTACGATGAGCTTTTTGTCGATAAAGAGGACTGGGTAACGGCAGGTCACCCGCAGCCAGAAATCGTAATCCTCACATACGGGAAGGGTTTCGTCAAAACCCCCTATTTCCTCAAAGAGGGACCTTTTCATCAGAACCGAGGAAGGACTGATGATACACAGGGGGAGACACTTCTCGAAGATCCAGCCCGAATATTTGGCATGTCTCTTCTTTGGATTCACCCGTATCCCCTTCCTTATCCAGACCTCATCGGTGTAACAGAGCGGAAACTGGGAATTCGCCTCCAGGCACCTCACCTGGGTTTCCAATTTATCAGGCTCCCACAGATCATCGGAATCCAGGAAGGCGAGATACTTCCCCCTGGAAACCCTCGCACCTAAATTCCTGGCAGCACTGACACCTCTATTGTCCTGAAAAATATACTTTATCTTATTCCCGAAGGCCCTCAAGGCCTCACCGGTCTCATCCGTCGATCCGTCATCCACCACCCAGAATTCGAAATCCCGGTAGGTCTGCTTCAGGACAGACTCGATGGCATCTTTTACCCTGGGGAGCCTGTTATAGGTGGGTATGACCACCGAAAGCACCGGCATCCCATTCCCCTCTATGCCGCTTTTCGAGTCCTCTTCTTCAGCCTGTTAATTCGGCGCTTGTAGATCTTCGCCATGCGAACATCCCTCTTCTTGACCGCCTCCTCCTGCAATGCCCTAAATTCGCGAATCTTCTTCTTGAGATCTGCCGCGCTCACCTCAGCCTTCTTCTTAACCTTCTTTTCCTCCTCCTTCTCCTTCTTCTCCTTCGCCTCCTCCTTCTCCTCCTTCACCTCCTCCTTCTCGACTCCACGGGATTTTCTGATGGCCTCAAGGAGTTCCTCTTTTTTCATGGCATGAACGCCCTCAATTTCGGGAATCTCCAGCGCGACCTCCCTGAGTTCCTTCGCCGTCATCTTTTCCAGGGGTTTTTCCTTCTCCATATCTCCCTCCTTTTTGGGTTATCTCCTGAGCAGCACCCCCTTCCATGGAGTACCTTCGTCTTACGAGGATGACCACGAGATAGACAAAGGGGGTGTCCAGAAGGGCAATGAGTACCTTGATGATGTATTGATGCTTGATCAGGGGAAAGACGGGCATGGTACCATAGAAGGCAATGGGTATGAAAACCAGCGTATCGATGAATTGGGAAACGACCGTTGAGGCAGTATTCCTCAACCAGAGATGCCTCTCCCCAGTCAATTTTCTCCAGATATGGAAGGCCCATACGTCATGATACTGGCTTGCCAGGTAGGCAATGAAGCTGCCAATGATGATCCTGGATGTGCTTCCCAGAATGGTTGAGAAGGCTTTCTGTTCCCTCCAATAGGGGGCCGCATCCCAGAAGAGGGCGATGCGAATGAGGAGGAATGCAACGAGCAAGGCAATGAACCCGCTGAAGACCACCCGATTCGCCCGCTCCTTACCCCAAATTTCGCTGATCACATCGGTTACGACAAAGGTGATGCAATAGGCTAACACTCCGGCCGGAACGAAAAGGCCGAATATTCTGATGATCTTACTCGCAAGAACCGAAGAAATCACCAGGGCCCCGACGAATATCGACACCAACAGGATGAAAGGCCTATCCTCGTTCTTATCGCTTCCGCTCAATGGGTTCAATCCCCTGAGGCATCATTGCCCCTTCGCATGAGTTACATATATATATCACCAGTTGATTTTACACAAGTGGTCAGTCCGTCATTTCAGTGTAAGGAATCCCCCCTCCAAACTCCTCCTTGCTTCCCCAAAAACATAATGCCGAGGTGAATGAGATCTCTGAAAAAAACTTGACAGTGGGAAATTTCGTAATACCATTTACCTACTCTCCATTTCAGTCATTCTATAATACTCTCATGTCACAGAGATGCTTGCTCATCGCGGATGACCTAACGGGCGGTGCGGATACTGGGGCCCAGTTTGCAAAGAGAGGTCTCTGCACGCTCTTGATTCCCCTCAAGGAGGGGCATACCATCGATTTCTCTCAATACCCGGAGCGGGATGTCTTAGTTATCAACACCGTTTCCCGAGGATTAAATCCCGATAGGGCATTTAGAATAGTTTCGAGTCTATTACAGAGCTATGACAGAGAGCTTTTCCCCATCGTTTATAAAAAGATCGATTCAACCCTTCGGGGAAACATTGGATATGAGACGGATGCAATCTTAAAAGAAACGAATATCCCGATGGGTTTCATGACCCCATCATTTCCCGAACAAAATAGGACGGTTGTTGGCGGCATCCTGATGGTCAGGGGAAAACCCCTATCGTTGACAGAAGCCTCATCCGATGCGGCTGCCCCTGTCAGGGAATCCTGCGCCTATAAACTCATGGAGCAACAATCACGTTATAAGGTTGGATGGATCGAACTTGCTCATGTGGCTTCGGGCATAGACCGGTTAAGGGAGGCTGTGGAGAGGGAGCGAAAAAAGGGAAATCAGATTATTGTTTTCGATGCTGTCCGGCGTCGTGATTTGACTCATATTGCCGATGTGGCTTTCGGCATGGATGAGAAACCGTTATTTATCGGTTCGGCTGGGTTGGCAGAAGAAGTAGCGAAAAAATTATCTCCATCAAAGGTAAAAACAACTGCTCGTTTCCCTCGGAAAGGGGGAAAGCCTTTCAAACACATCTTTATCATCAGTGGGAGTGCATCCAATGTAACCCACCAACAGCTAAAACGGGTTGAGCAGAGGAAAAAAATTGCCCCGTTTCAGCTGAGTAAATCATTGCTGATGAGCAACAGGGGAAAAAAGCAA
>JAQYWG010000247.1 GCA_030145085.1 Thermodesulfobacteriota bacterium | reverse complement strand
GAGCAATATTTTTAAAATAAGCCGCCAAAATACGTCACCGTAATTGCGAATCGAAGCACCAAGTTGCGATCGGGGAGACAAATTGTGAGATTTGACCTTCACCATCCTCTTGAAGGATCCCTCACATTCTTAGGAGATCGGCGCCTAAAAAGGCCTCCTCCTTTCGTCAGGCTTATCATCGATTAATTCCACGAAGTATCTCTTCTTCCTTTTCCCCCCCACTGCTGAAACGATGGTCCTCAGGGCATTGATATTTGTCCCCTGTTTTCCGAGTACCCTGCCTATGTCCTGCTTCGAAACCCTGATTTCCAAAATATTGGCTTGGTCCCCGTCGATCTCTTTTACCTCAACCTTATCGGATTCATCGACGAGGTATTGCACCATCTTCTCGACTAGCTCTTTCATCGCTCACCCCACCTTCCTGTAATTCACCTCTCAAAAGACAACGCCTATTTCGCTCTGTGTTCCCCCTTATCCCCTCTCATCACCTCCTTTGGATGCCAAAATGATGGCCTTGGTTACACCGTATCCGATAGCCGCCCCCACAATAACGTCGCTGGGGTAGTGAACTCCAAGGTAAACCCGGCTAACTCCCACCAATCCAGCAAGACTATACCATAAAAACCGATACTTCCCATATCGATGAGAAAGCGTTGTTGCAATCATCAAGGCGATGGCGCTATGGGCACTGGGAAAACTGGGATTCATATGGGATGCCTCTTCCGACGAGATCCTGAGGATCACATCATGGATCGCAAAAGGCCTGGCCCTTCTGATTCCATATTTAAGAGTCTGGAAGATTACGGCATTAATGCCAAATGAGACCATATAGAGAAAAGTGCCCCGCCGGCTCTTCGTCGAGATAAATAGGATGAAAACAAAGAGAAAACCCATAGCCTTGCTGCCAAAACGAGTTACCCAGACCATCGTTGTGTCGAATATCCAGTTTGACCACGCTACATTGATCCATTGCATCAACGATAGATCCAGCACCAGCCCCATCCCTGTTTTCGAATCGTCTTAGCCCGTAATCACTGAACCCCCTGACCGTATCGAGGGGGAAGGCATCGGAATTTCCCTGTGTTTCAGATTCCCCTCCTCACTATTGGCAACCTTGGAATAATGTGGGAGAGGTTATTACCCTTTATTACGACGTCGGCAATCTGGTCGAGTTTGCGCGATGAAGAATTGAAGGAAATGGAATATCCCGCCATCTCAAACATCTCCACATCCCCAACGCTGTCCCCTATGGCGATGATCTCATCGCTTCGAACCCGAAAGATATCCGTTATACTCTGGATCCATTCAGCCTTTCGATCGTAATGGACTTTGATCTCCACCTCTCCCGTCAGGACATCACCCTCGTGAAGGAGTCGATTGGACACCGCGTAATCAAACCCGTATCTCTCTTCAACCCATTCAGATAAGAGGGAAAGGCCTGAGGACACAAGGGTCAGTCTCAAGCCCAACTCCTTCAACAGGGAAATCAACTCATCTACCCCTGGATTGAAGGGGACTGCTCGAACGATATCCCGTAACCGATCAACCCTCATCCCCCTCCATACCTGGGCATCCAGTTCGCAGAACTGCTTGTAGGAGATCTTCCCCAGGAGAAATTGGCTCTGGTACTTCTCCGCATAACCATACCATTTGTCCAGCTTCTTATGGATGTGTTCCCAGATGGATCTCTCCGCGGTAAGGGTTCCATCCAGATCGAAAACGACAAGTTTGTAATGCAGGAAATGTCCCATCGCGTCATCTACCGCTTGCATCTTATCACAATATAGAGGCGAAGCAAACCAAAAGAATACATAAAGATAAATTTGACAAGAATGTAGGCCTTTGATAATGAAAAGGGAATGAGGTTCTTTGGTTAACCATGGAAAAGCTCATCATCACGGCAGCCATAACCGGTAGTAGGGTCACCCGGGATGTCGCGCCTTACATTCCCATTACGCCGGATGAGATCGTTCAATCCGCCATAGAATGTTGGGACGCAGGGGCCGCCGTCGTCCATATCCACGTCCGTGACCCGAAAACGGGCCTGGGAACTCAACATCGAGATCTTTTCCGGCAGGTCGTGGAGCCATTGAGGGAGAAGAGCGACCTGGTGCTCTGCCTAACCACAAGCGGCATTCCAGGTCGCAATCTTCCCATTGACGAGCGGCTGCGGCCTCTTGAATTGGAACCAGAACTTGCCTCCTATGATGCGGGCTCAATAAACCTTGGGGAATCGGTATTTATCAATACCCCCGAGTTCCTGGAGACCGCGGCCAAGAGAATGAGGGACAAGGGGGTGAAACCGGAGCTTGAGGTCTTCGATGTGGGGATGATTGTGACTTGCCTCCGCATGAGGGATCAGGGATATCTTGAAGAGCCGCTTCACTTTCAGTTTGTCTTGGGTACTCCCTGGGGAAGCCCCGCCACCCCGAAATCCTTCCTCCATATGTACGAATATCTCCCCCAAAACTCCACATGGTCCATAATCGGAATCGGCAAAGGCCATCTCCCCATGTCAATGATAGGGTTGATCATGGGAGGACATATCCGGGTTGGTATGGAGGACAATATCTACTATCAAAAGGGCGTACTCGCCGCGAGTAATGCTCAATTCGTGGAGCGTATCGTTCGCATTACACGGGAGTACGGCCGAGAGGTTGCCACCCCGAGGGAAGCCAGGGAGATTCTTGGGTTGCGTAAAAATTGACGAAGGGAGGAAACATGTCCCATGGCCATCGACAAAAGCAAATACGATGAAACGAAACCCCATCAGGTCGCGCTGCTCCAACTGGAGATCGCGGCTGAGAAACTGGGCCTCGACGAGGGGATGAAGCTGAAGTTGCAAAATCCAAAGAGGATATTGATCGTCAACTTCCCGGTCAAGATGGACAACGGAGAGCTAAGAAACTTTACCGGATACCGCATACAGCATAGTCTCACCAGAGGTCCTGGAAAGGGGGGAATTCGCTACCATCCCGCCGTCGATCTGGAAGAGGTGAAGGCCCTGGCGGCATGGATGACGTGGAAGACGGCGGTGGTTAATATCCCATATGGTGGCGCTAAGGGTGGGGTCCAGTGCAATCCCAAGGAGATGTCCAAAGCGGAATTGGAGCGATTGACCCGGAGGTATACCTGGGAGATCGCCCCCCTGATCGGGCCCGAGAAGGATATACCTGCCCCTGATGTGTACACCAATGCCGAAACCATGGCCTGGATCATGGATACCTACAGTACATTGCAGGGGTACAGTGTTCCGGGTGTGGTAACCGGTAAACCCGTAGCTATAGGCGGATCCCTGGGAAGAAATGAGGCCACGGCCCAAGGCTGCGTCTACACCATTCAGGAGGCCCTGAAACACCTGGGCATGGATTTGGAGAAAGCTACCGTGGCCATTCAAGGTTACGGCAACGCTGGGTGTAATGCCGCCCAGATCATCCATAAGCTCGGACCCACAATCATAGCCGTAAGCGACTCGAAGGGGGGAATTTATAACGCCGATGGCCTCGACCCAGCGAGGGTACAAAAACACAAGGAGAAAACCGGCTCGGTGGTCGATTACGGGGAGGCCGATAATATCACCAACGAGGAGTTACTGGCCATAGACTGTGACATCCTCATCCCCGCAGCCATGGAAAATCAAATCACCAAGGAGAACGCCCATAAGGTAACGGCGAAGATCATC
>JAQYWG010000246.1 GCA_030145085.1 Thermodesulfobacteriota bacterium | reverse complement strand
ATCTGAAGTCATCTCATGCAACGTGGGCTCCGCCGAAAAGAGGACGTCCCCCCTACCGTGATCACGGGAAAAGATCAATTTAGGAAAGGCCGAGGAAAAGAGTAAATCAGAGGAAGGACTCAGGTCGATTTGCGGGTTGTCCAACAGGGAAGGGGAGTATCGAAAAAACTCAAGTAACGATCAAAACGATCTAAACCATCCAAGCCAAATGAACCAAATAAACGAAACAAACCAGATGGACGAGATAAACCAAAGAACGTTCTCATCTCGTAATCTCTCAGTCTCTAACCCTGGTCTCATAGTCTCTAAATTTCTCGATCTCTTTCTATGTTCTCTCATTTCTATGATATCAATACCTGACCACCACTTTTCCTTTTGGAGGCAATCTGTACGTGGAGTCACCTTGGCTTGATAAAGAGGCGATAGAACCCTATCGGACGCGGTATCGATGGGTCATGCTGGTCCTGGTATCGATTTTGTACTGGGTTTTTGGGGTCGTCATACGCTCAACAGCTCCTCTTGTCACTCCGATCCTCGAAGACCTCAATGTCTCTTATTCTCAGATGGGAATTATTCTAGCAGCGTGGCCGCTGACCTATATACTGGTTGCCGCAGTGAGTGGTGCTGTCATGGATAGGTGGGGTATACGTAAATCACTTTTCGTTGGCGTTGCAATCATCGGCCTTTCAGAATTTCTCCGTTACTTTGCCAACGGGTTTGCGAGTATGATCCTCTGCGTAGCCCTTTTGGGTGTAGGCGGTCCTATGATATCCGTTGGGTGTCCCAAAACGATTTCCGTGTGGTTCAGGGGAAAGGGGCGCGGGATGGCAATCGGTATCTATACCACGGCAGTTTGGATAGGGGGGTTAACCGCCTACTCCACGGCAAACAGCGTCGTCATGCCCCTCACCGGGTATAGCTGGAGGCTTACCTTTCTTTGCTATAGCTTGCCGGCCTTTCTTGCTGCGTTTTTATGGTGGTTCCTGGCCAGGGATGTCAGGTCGGCCGAGGCAACAGAAGGCACTAGCATCGCCAAGGTATTCACTGGCCTTATCGGCATACGAAACGTCCAGCTCATCCTCATAATGGGTTTCTTATCCTTCGCCATTGCTCACGGCTTCAACGACTGGCTTCCCAAGATTCTGGAAACTGGCGGTTTGTCCCCGAAGATAGCGGGCTTCACGGCTTCCATCCCACTCTTGGTTGCTATTCCAACGATCTTGGTTGTTCCCCGTTTGGTGGCACCACGTTTCAGGGGAGGCATCGTAGCCCTCATGGCTTTAGCGACCGCAATAGCTGTATTGATAGTGATAGTAGCGACGACATCGGATAGCCTCCTCATTGCTGGGTTGGTCCTCTACGGTGTATCCTTTTGTCAAATTATTCCCCTCTTGGTGCTCATACTGATGGAACTTCCTGAAGTATCCTCGAGATACATGGGATCCGCGGGGGGTATGTTTTTCTGTGTAGCAGAGATAGGTGGATTTGCAGGCCCGTTCATCATCGGAGCCATGAAGGATTTGACTGGAAGTTTTCTGATAGGGGCGTGTTTTCTCGCAAGCCTGTCCGTAATTATATCGGTTATGGGACTATTGTTAAAACCCAGCCTTTCCCTGACACACAAGTTTGATCTTGGAAAAGTGGCAAAGTAAAAGGAGCAATAATATAGAATGCCCCCTCTACGTGCTCCTCAAAGAAGGAGATTATGGGTCCTCAATTTCAAGAGCTTACTGCTGTCCTTCCAAGTCCTTGGCGATGTGGCGCACCATCTGGCGGTATACCGCCTCGAAGATCTCCCGCGACAGAAAGTAGTCGGGATTTTCGGCGTAAAAAGAAGCAGTCATCTCTTGAGCGGCAGCGTCGACATTTCCCGTCCGCCGATAAGTTTCCTCTATCCTGGATCGGTGTTCCCTTGCCAAGTTGATGGAACGCAAGATGAAGATTCTTGCATCTTCGGCCGTCCAGTATCCATAGTGGTCGGCACAGAGGTAGTCGGGTTCTAGGCCGTTGAGCTTCTCGAGACTTTCCTGAAATTGGGTGAAATTGGAGTTTCCGGAAGGGATAATCGTCCCTTTGTACGGAATGCCACCGCTGTCCGAGGGAAAGAGCACCTTGAGCTGGGGGGCGTAGGCGGAGATGGAACATGAGGAGTGGCCGGGGGTCTCAAGGACATGAAGCTCTGTATCACCGACAGCGATGTGATCCCCTTCGAAAACGGTGATACCTGACACATCATTGCGCCATTCCAGATCATATTCCGAGCACCTCTCCGCCATTCCCATCTTTTCCGTAACGGTTTGGTTGAACGCGTTGATGGTGTCAACAGCGTTTTGCGTCCCCAGAATCTTCCAGGCGCGTTCGGAGGCATAGATTTCCGAGTCGGGATGATGCCGTTTAAAAAAGGGGACGATGCCCACATGATCAAAATGGGAATGAAGGATGAGGAGTTTTGAGACCTTTTCCTGGTTGAGGTCGAACTCCTCGATCTGCCGAAGCACCTCCGGCACGATGTACTTCAAGCCCCCGTTTATAATCATGGCCTCATCACCGCCATCCAACAGGTAGATCCCCGATTCCTCATGGCCCAAATACCACAGGCGATCAACGACTTTTCCGGGTTTGCGTATTCTCATTGAGGTTTCTCTCCCAGAGCTTAAGAATCCAGATACCTATATACCAAACTTCCAAGGACCATCACAAGGGTCCCTGGGTCGCCAACGATTTCATCTTCTCTACTCACCCGTGTGGTTGAAGTTTTTCCTGGTTCTGACATCAAGGCCCTATGGGCCGGGTATAACCGGGTTCGCGAAATGTCCCTAAGGAATAACTCTAAAAAGCCCAACCTCCGCCGCACACTCGTCTCTCTATTCTTGAAAGGTTATCCCTTTCCGAACGCCGAAACCATCAAGCAGGGGTTCGGGTTCGCATATACTTGTTTTCCTTTCAAATGCATGGGAAAATTCCAGGGATGTGAGCGGGAAGAGCGTGAGAATAATAGGGGGTTGAGGGGAGCGTGGCCAACATCAGTTTCTTGCTGCGAGGGTTCATCATCGGCTTCTCAATCGCTGCGCCTGTCGGGCCAATTGGTGTGCTCTGTATACGCCGCACATTAGCTGAAGGGCGGGCATCTGGCTTCATCTCTGGCCTGGGAGCTGCAACGGCTGATGCCATCTATGGCTGCATTGCTGGATTCGGGCTGACGTTTATTTCAAGCCTCTTGTTCAGTCAACAAATCTGGTTTCGCCTTGTGGGTGGTGCGTTTCTTTGCTATCTGGGTTTCAAGACTTTCCTGGCCAGACCTGCCGAGCAAGGAGCTTCAGTCAAAGAATATGGCCTCGCTGGTGCTTATGCCTCGACATTTTTCCTGACGCTCGCCAATCCAATGACTATTCTCTCTTTTGCAGCGATATTTGCCGGGTTAGGGGTGGGAAGTGTAAGCGGGAACTATGTCTTTGCGGGACTATTAGTTTCAGGTGTATTTATCGGATCAGCCATATGGTGGCTTATCCTGAGCGGCATTGTCGGCATGGTTCGGACAAAGTTTAACCCTTCCGGGTTGAGGTGGATAAACATAATCTCAGGCATAATCATCACAGGGTTTGGTTTGCTCGCCTTCTTAAGTCTGAACAGATGAGAGCGCAACTTCAGATGCCTGCGCAGTTGCGATTAAGGGAAAAGAATAATGGC
>JAQYWG010000245.1 GCA_030145085.1 Thermodesulfobacteriota bacterium | reverse complement strand
CGTACTGTAAGTACGCCTCATTCCTCAAGATTCGCAAGCCTTGCATTTGGAACTTTTTACTTTGCCGTCCCATTTTTAACTTTTTAGGAGGTTATCATAATTCCTTGGCCAAAAAGGAATTCTTGTCACTTTCACTCTGGACATACCCAGAGCATGGCTTTGTTTTGCAGGTTTTTCCGAGTCAGTTGAGAGAAGCTTGAGGAATCCTGCTGGACGCTCAAA
Source organism: Thermodesulfobacteriota bacterium (assembly GCA_030145085.1). GTDB lineage: Bacteria > Desulfobacterota > BSN033 > WVXP01. The sequence goes on along the minus strand of JAQYWG010000245.1, from coordinate 3,470 downwards.
GGAGAGAAAATGCCAAGAGAAGTTATCCAACCCGAAGGAATTTGGGATCCTCGCGGCCGATTTGCACAGGTTGTGAAAATCGGCAATCAGATTTACGTCGCCGGCCAGACGTCGGTGGATGCCAATGGGAACGCGGTGGGGAAGGGTGACATCGAAGTCCAGGTGGGACAGGTGTTCAAGAACATTCAAAAATGCCTGGAAGCCGCCGGTGCGACTTTCGATCACGTGGTGAAGTTGAATGTCTATTCAACGAACCTCGACGCCCACATTGAGTTCATCTCAAAGGTCAGGAAAGAGTATTTCCCCAAAGAACCCGTCGCCAGTACGACCGTGCAGGTTGGGCGCCTGGTTCACCCGGACTGGCTTGTCGAGATCGAGGCCATTGCGGTTCTGGATTGAAATTCATGGGGAACCTCTTTTTGTCGAGGACCCGTCTTGCCTCGAAAAGGAATGCACGAAAATCCTTGCATTCGTCCTTTTCTTTTTGATAGAAAGTAAAAAGGATAGATTCTACAAAGGTAGAAATCCTTATCGCCGGCTGGAAACGACCAGGAAGGAACCTTCTGCATGTTCCGAAAAGAGGTCCGTGAGCTGATTTGGGTCTATCTTTTCGTGTCCCTCGGCGGCCTGCTACTGCACCTTCGCATTCATCCCCCCAAGGAGAGTGCCTTCAACTGGATCGCAGCCCTATTTGCTGCGGTGAACACCTTTATGGTTCCATTTTTGTTCAACAGCCCCGTGACCGCGACCTGGGCCTATCTCTTCACTTGGGCCACGGTTGTCACGGGTACGGTGGCCATGGCCTACTTCTCCATTGTCACCTGGAAACTGCCGGTGACCCCTCAGACCATGATTATGAACTCCACCCTTCCGGACATTATCATCCTTCTGGCCAAGCTGCCTCTGGCGCATAAAATCTTGCGCGTTTACTGGCCTGATGGCGTGGTTACGAAGCGAAGGGGGTGCGCCGAATGACCCGCAGAACTGGTTTTGAAGGGACACTTCTCTCACCGGCAGCCCGCCGGATCATGGGGACAATTCTCCTGGTATTGGCGGCCGGGCTTTTGGTCGGCGCCTCCGCCATCGCCCTGCGAGCCCATTCCGGGGAGGTTGCCGAGCTCGGGCCGACTGCCGCGTTATTCGTGACTACTGGCAAGATCTTCGGGCTTCTGGCTGGAACGCTGGTGTTTCTTCAATTTGCGCTGAGCGCCAAGCTCAAGACCCTGGACCGGGTATTCGGCCTGCATAGGTTGCTTTTCGCCCACAGGTTCCTGGGCATTTCTGCGGCGGTGTGTGCGTCGTTGCACCCCCTGTTCGTGTTCGCCCCGAAAGCGAGGGAAATCGGTGCCCTCCGGTTCGCAATCTTGCCAGAGCTTATGGGCGCGGCCCTGCTGATCGCATTGTGGATCGCGGTCTGCACCGGCCTCTGGCGGGAGTTCTTGCATCTGCGTTACCAGGTTTGGTATCGGTTTCATCGCCTGGGCATGTTCAGCGCGGTGGTGCTCGTAACCCTCCATGTTCTGAACGTGACTGACGATATCGCGGGAGGCTGGCCGCTGCACGCCCTAGTCGCGGCCTTTGGCCTTTACGCGGCACTATTCGTCTGGGCGAAAGGGATCAAGCCGCGGCTTCTCAGAAGACGGATGTACGCCGTCACAAAGGTCACCCCTGCCGGGAAGGATACGTATGCCGTCGAGCTATCGCCCAAAGGTGATGGAATCTTTTCCTATGTGCCAGGGCAATTCGCTTTCCTTACGTTTCACTCCGAGGCATTGCCTCTGGAGCGGCACCCATGGACTATCTCTTCGACACCCACAAGGCCGGAAAGCCTCATCTTTACCATCAAGTGCAGCGGCGACTTCACCGACTCTATTGGCAAGCTTAAGCCGGGCGACACCGCTGTCGTTGACGGCCCATACGGGCTGTTCAGCTATGCTGCCCATGTCCGGGATCCAAAGGGGGAGCTGGTCATGGTCGCCGGCGGTGTCGGGGTGACGCCCATGCTCAGCATGCTTCGCTACATGGCTGACAGGGGAGAGATGCGCAAAGTCACCCTTGTTTGGAGCAACAAGACCGAGGCCGACATTTTGTGCCGCGAGGAGCTCGAGGCCATCGAGGCCAAGTTACCAAACCTCGCCATCCACCACGTCTTGACGAGGCAAAAGGATTTCCAGGGCCCCACCGGCCGCCTCGATAGGACGATGCTAAAGGAGCTTCTTTCGGGATGCAGCCGCACCTCCGCCGTCTTCGTCTGCGGCCCGCCTCCCATGATGGATGCCGTTTGGAAGGCCCTCAAGGGGATCGGTTTCAGGGGCCGCCGCATCCATACCGAGAGATTTTCCATCTGATCCGGATTTTGATATCGAGACTTTTTTTGGAACAGATCTCGAACTGGGGCTGTAAAGGGCGAATCCCGCGGTTTTTGTTGTGGAAATGGATTTTCAAGCCCCTTGTGCGCGTTCCCAGCTTCTGCTACTATGCATGAGAGTCTGGGGAAAAGGTTCGCGAGCATTCAACCACTGCCTATGTCCCAGTCTCTTCCCCTCCTTTACGGCAGGTAATACTCCATGGATCTGCATCGCCTGGAAGTCTTCTGCAAGGTGGTGGAGCATCGAAGCTTCACGAAAGCAGCGGAGGCAGTTCTCCTCTCCCAACCCACCATCAGCGAGCACATCCGTACCCTTGAGGAAACCCTCGGGGAAAAGCTCTTGGATCGTCGAGGACGAGAAGTCTTTCCAACTCCAGCGGGGCAAATCCTTTATCAATATGCCAAGAAAATGCTTCGGCTGCGTGAAGAGGCAATCCAAGCGATGGCCACATACAAAGGAGAACTATCGGGTCAGCTAATTCTTGGAGCGAGCACCATACCCGGCACGTACATTCTGCCCAAAATCATCGGATCTTTTAAGGCACAACACCCCTCTATCCAGCTTATGCTTAGAATTTCAAGCAGTGGGAAAATTGTTGAAGCCGTTTTGGGAGGGGACCTCGAAATCGGACTTGTTGGGTCACAGTGGAGAGATCGACGTTTGAAGACCGAAGAAATCTTCTCGGAAGAACTTGTCCTCGCCGTCTATCCTGAACACCTGTGGAGCGACCGAGATGAAGTGGGAATGGAGGAAATATACGGCCAACCCTTTATCCTGAGGGAAAGGGATTCAGGTACGCGAAAGGTAATGAGCCAAATCCTGGAAGCGCACGGCTTCGACTTCTCCCGATTGGTCGTGGTGGTTGAAATGGCGAGCACCCAATCCGTCGTTCAGAGCATTAAAGCGCAAATAGGTATCTCGATCATCTCACGACAGGCGGCTGAAGAGGACCTGCAGCGAGGTTTTTTGGTGGCCGTATCTCTCAGGGGAATTCGGTTTCATCGTCCTTTCTATCTTATCCAACGAGTAAATTGCAAAATTTCACCCCTCTGTGAAGCATTCCTGACGCACTTGCTCATGGAAAGCCAAGGTAAGAATACC
>JAQYWG010000244.1 GCA_030145085.1 Thermodesulfobacteriota bacterium | reverse complement strand
GGCTCGAATAGTCAACGAGCGGGGGGATTACGGTACCGAAAACCTCCTTTGGGAGGTGAAGCAGAGCCTCAATATTGCTCGATTAACCGGCTTAAGGGGGGCATCTTCAGGGAGGGTAATCCTACCTATGGGGTGGAAAAGATTGTCCAGGGCACTGAGGTGGGTGAAGGGGACCAGGATGAGTGCAACTCTTCTGCTGAGAGAGGGCTGAAGAGAATTAGCGACGGAAAGATTAGGAGGTAACCTTTATGAGAACTGAAGAACTTATCTTTAGCCTGGTTGGAGGGGTGGGACTCTTTTTCATTGGGATGAGATTCATGTCCGAGGGGCTCCAAAACTTCGCGGGGAACAGGCTAAGGAGGATCCTGGAGGCTCTCACCAACAACCGGGTGGTGGCGGTTCTTGTGGGGCTCGGTGTCACCTCCATCATCCAGAGTAGCAGCGCCACCACGGTGATGACCGTCAGCTTTGTCAACGCAGGCCTCATGACCTTAAAGCAGGCCATCGGGATCGTGCTGGGGGCCAACATCGGGACCACCGTTACCGCGCAGATCATCGCCTTCAACATCCACCACTATGCTCTGCCCGCCATAGGACTGGGGGTAGGATTGCGGCTCTTCGCCAGATCCGGCATGTGGAGGTCCATGGGAGAGGTCATCATGGGGTTCGGGATGCTCTTCTTTGGCCTTTCCATTATGAAGGACGCCATGGGTCCCTTGAAAGATTCCCCAATGGTCAGGGATCTCTTTATCAAGTTCGACGGCAACCCCCTCTTGGGGATCCTGGTGGGGACCATCGTCACCGTCTTGATGCAGAGCAGCAGTGTCACCATCGGGATTACCATGACCCTGGCTGCCTCGGGGTTGCTCTCCTTCCACGGGGCCGTGGCCTTGGGTTTGGGGGGCAACATTGGTACCACCGTCACGGCCCAGTTGGCCAGCATTGGTACTAACACCAGTGCCAGGAGAACTGCCCAAGCCCACACCCTCTTTAACGTTATCGGGGTCTTCTACATCTTGTTGGTCTTCCCCTACTTCATCAAATTGATCGACTCGTGCATTCCGGAAAGCCCGGACCTTTTGATCAAGACAGCGGCGCAGGCCGAGATGTTTGGTATGGAGTTGGGCGATAAGCCCTATGTTGCGCGCCACATTGCCATTGCCCACACCCTTTTCAATGTTGTCAACACCTTGGTGTTCTTGCCCCTTCTGGGGGTCTTGACCAGGATATCGAGCTGGATGGTTCCCCAACGGAAGACAGAAGAAGAGTTTCATCTCCAATATCTCGACGCGAGATTTGTGGCCTTCCCCCCGATGGCTATAGAGCAGGCGAGGAGTGAGGCCGTGAGGATGGGGGAGATCTCGGTAGCCATGGTCGATGAGGCCATGGGAGCATTTTTTTCCAACACCACCAAGGGGATTGAACTGGCGAGGAAAAAAGAGGAGGTCGTAGACCTCCTGCAGCGGGAGATTATCTCCTTTCTGGCCAAAACCGCGCAGAGTCCACTGCCACCAGCGGACTCCAGGGAGATCAACTCTATTATCCATATGGTGAACAACATCGAGAGGATCGGTGATCATGCAGAGAACTTCTGCGACTTGGTGGAGAGAAAGGTCGGATTGAAGCTTCCTTTTACGGAGACGGCCGTGGAAAACATCAGGGAGATCTACTCCGTGAGCCGCGAATTCCTCGTATTGGTGGTCAATGGAATAAGGGAAAGGACCCGGGATATCAAACCAGAGGCCGATGCTTACGAGGAAAAAATCAACTTGCTAGAGGACACCCTGAGAGGGGGACATATAAAGAGGCTCAACGAAGGAATCTGTGGAGTTGACCCCGGTCTTGTCTTCATCGATATGCTCACCAACTTTGAGAAGATCGGGGATCACTGTTTCAACATCGCCGAAGCGGTAGTGGGGATAAAATGAGCAGGGCCACAAGGGTTTGAACAGCAAAAGGGTTCTCTTCATCTGTCTGAGCTTTCTGGTGAATCTAACTCTTACCCTCACTTCTTGAAGGCCATCATGGGCAGATATTGCTATATCCATACTGGCTGGCTGATACAAAAAGTCCTGGAGGATGTCCAAACTGCAACCATTCCGGAACATGCTGTTCGACAGCACCAAAAACTTATGAGGTAAGTGAAACGAGGGTGTCTTCACGATGGTCAAGAGGCTAGCCAAGAAGGTGGGAATCCTGATTGATATCTCCTCGGGCGCAGCATTTTGGGTGGCCCCGGGTGTGCCCCCAAGGGGGGTAATAGCGGGAAGTTCTTCGTCGTAACCGTCCCCAGTTGTGGGAAAAATTCCTCTCAACTCCCCTTGCCGGGGAAGTTTAACGTATTTAAGACCTTAAGCCTTGGAGGCCTATTCAATCGGCAGGTTGTTGAATTTCCCTGTTTTTCAAGGGATGTCTCAACTTCCTCAGGGCTCTCTCTTCAATCTGGCGTACCCTTTCCCTGGAGATACCGAACTGTTTTCCAACTTGTTCCAGAGTATAATCCGTTCTTTCCCCAATCCCGAACCTCATCCTCAGGATCTTTTGCTCCCTCGGCGTCAGTGTTGATAACAACCTCTGGGCTTGTTTGGAGAAGTCAAGGCTTTCAATGAAGTTTTCAGTGGCCAACTCGGAGTCCTCGTTGGGAATAAGATCTTTGAGGCGTCCATCGTCATCCCCAATGGGTGTCTCAAGGGATAGAGGCTCTTTGGCCAATCCCATAACCTTGGAGACCGTCTTTAGGGGGAGGCCGCTTTTTTTGGCCATCTCCTTGGGAGTGGGATCCCTTTCCAACTCCTTCGTAAGGACATTGAAGGCCTTTGCCAGTTTACTTCTGCTTTCCAAGAGGTGATTGGGAATCCTAATGGTTCGGGATTTATCGGAGATTGCCCGGGTTATCGCCTGTCTTATCCACCAGGAGGCATAGGTGCTAAATTTGTACCCCTTGGTATAATCGTATTTGGATACGGCTTTGATGAGTCCTAAATTCCCCTCTTGGATTAGGTCCAAAAAAGTGAGGCCCCGGTTCATATAGGCCTTAGCGATGCTTACCACCAATCGTAAATTGGATTGAATCATCTCCCTTTTGGCCCTTCCCACCTCCGATTCGGCATTCTTGATTTGTGTCAGGGCTTCGAGCATTTCTCCTCTAACGGGATTTGATTTGTCCTTCTTCTTTGCCGTATCCTCTAACTTCTGGATGATCCGGGAGATATACTCCTCTTTGGCTTGGACGATCTCTCGGGGTTTTATACTCCCTTCCTCGATTTTTTCCCCCAGAGAGGCCAGTTCATTTCTCGCCTGGGGAAGCTTGAGGATAAGGTCGCGAATGTTATCTTCACCTTTTCTGATGGTCTTGGAGAGCTCTATTTCCCTATCCCGGGTGAGAAGGGAAATTTTTTGCATCTCCTTGAGATAGGCAAAGGTAATATTTTCCGAGCTTGAGGTGCCGATCTTCCCTTGAGCTCCCTTGTTGCGATCAGAGGAGGTGTCGCCCTTTTCCATCTGTGGTTCGCTGCCTGTGCATTGGATGAACCCAGTCAATTCATTGGCTGAAGATGGACCGGGTTCATTGAGCCCTATAAAATCGGCCAGATGGCCGTAAGCCAAAAACCTTCCCCTCTTTTTTACGCCTATCAAGCCTTTTACACTTTTGTTGCCCCTCTTCAATCTCAACTCCCCATCTCCTCTGGTGGTTCACTTTTAGATGATAATCATTACCATT
>JAQYWG010000243.1 GCA_030145085.1 Thermodesulfobacteriota bacterium | reverse complement strand
GCGCGCGAATCTTTAGGAATGAGGCGTACTTACCAGTACGCCTCAGTGACTAAAGATGAAGCGCAACGCCGCCCTTCGGCTTTGCTCAGGGCCGTGAGCATGTCGAACGGCCCTTCGACTTTACTCAGGGCCATGAGCCTGTCGAATGGCAGATGGACTTTTTACGAAGCCGTCACTTGGGTCTTGACATATTCCATGAGATTAAAGGAAAATAGATATAGAGACTGCCTCGTCATTAATGGTAGATGGATCCCTCACAAAGGAGCAAATCCAAGAGCTTTGTCATCTCTTGTATTTCTCCCCTCCAACGAATCACGTACTGGTGGGTCAAATGGTATGGAGGGAGAGAGCTTGCACGGGAGGAGAGGATATGTGATGGGGAATAAGGGGTTGTCATTCTTATGAAGGAGGGGATATGCCCGAAATAGAAGGCGCCCTTGCGGTGCTCATTGACTTTGAAAACCTCGCCCTGGGATTAAAGGGGAAACGAACTAAGAAGTTCAATATTCAAAAAATTTTGGAACGCCTGGTCGAAAAGGGTAAGATCATCGTCAAAAAGGCCTATGCGGACTGGACCAGTTACGAGGAGTATAAAATAACGTTTCACGAAGCGGCCATTGAGCTCATGGAGATCCCCAAAAGGGGGATGGTCGGGAAAAATTCGGCAGATATTCGGTTAGCCGTGGATGCAATAGACCTTTGCTACTCCAAGGAGCATATCGACACCTTCGTCATCGTTTCGGGTGACAGCGATTTCTCCCCATTGGTCTCCAAGCTCAAGGAGAACGGAAAGCACGTCATCGGCCTGGGAATGAAGGATTCGAGTTCCAACCTGCTCATCAACAATTGTGATGAGTTCATCTACTATGAAGACCTTGAACGACCCGTTGGAATTCCGCCGAAGATCGGAAAGGATCTTCCCAAGAGGAAAAAGGATGCATTCCAGCTCCTGATCGATTCGGTTGTTGCCCTGGTCAGGGAGAATAAGGAAATCCTCTGGTCCTCTATGATCAAACAGACAATTAAACGGAAGAAACCCTCCTTCAGCGAGCATTATCATGGTTACCGAACCTTCAGCGATCTCCTCGAGGACGCCGAAAAGAGGGGCCTTATCCGGCTCGAAACCGACCCCAAAAGCAATACCTATATCGTGATCGGTTTCGGCAAGGAATCCGAGGATGGACGAGGATCATGACGGCTTGAGGAGGAATAGCATGCCTGGGCTTTACGTACCCCTATGAGTGGAGCAAAAGATGAAGGAAATTTCGGTTGACGTCGGTGATCTGATAGACGATTACTGCCCCCGCTGTCGCTTGCTCTTGAGCCATGACGTTGCAGCAATAGTCGAAGGTGAGGTCAAGAAGGTCCGGTGCAGGACATGCCTCAATGAACACCCCTATCGGCGTGGGAAAGGACGGCGCAAGGAGAAGGATGATATCAAATCCCTCTGGGACCAAGTCCTTTCCAAGATGCCCAAACCCCCAAAAAAGCAATAGATACCCTGGTATTTTTAGGAGGAGAGGTGGAGAAGGTCATCGAGGGGATATATTTCATTCCAGGTCGAGATGAGATGATACCCGATTCCCACGTCTATATCCTGGGAGAGTCTCATTCTCGCGACCTATCAATGCTGGATGTGGGTCTGATGGGAAGAGGTGATGAAAAATTGGACCACATTGAGCAGGGGGGAATAAGGTTAGAGGATATCAAAAGGATCATTCTCACACATACTCATTTCGATCACATTGGCTGCATCAAGGAAATCATAGCAGGACTTCCCGATGCGGAGATATGGGTTCACCAAATCGAGGGGGATTATCTGGAAAGGGGCGACGAGAAGATTATCCACGGAAATGAGATGTTTGCCGGTTTCATACGGTCTCAATATGGGGTAAAAGACGGCTTCTATCAATTATCCGTCCACCGGAAGCTCAGTGAAGGGGATGTCCTTGAGATAGGCGGTTTGAGCTGGGAGGTGCTGCATATCCCCGGCCATTCCGCCGGAGGGATCGGCTTATACAACTCCAAGAACAAGGTGCTGATTCCAGGGGATACCGTATACGCGGATTATAATATCGGAAGGTTCGACTTGTACAGTGCTGACGGCAATCATTTGAGACACAGTCTGGAGAGATTGTCCCAACTCGAGGCTGAAATACTCTTGCCCGGGCATAATCGAATTCTGAAACAGGGAGCCGGGGAATCAATAAGGGAAACGCTCGTCCGTTGGAAGCAATACTTAGGGTAAATCCCTTCCAAACCCTTCATTTCCCGCTCACAAAGGGGCCCACCTGCGCACATCGCTGGACGATCACCAGCGTTTCCCAAAATTCTAGAGGAATCATCATGGTGCTGGTGACTTTTCCCATTAATGGCAAGGAGGGGGATTAGGATGATTCCTCCGAGAAACGTCGCTATCCTCATATTTGATGAGGTGGAGGTGCTCGATTTTTGTGGCCCCTTCGAGGTTTTTTCGGTTGCGGGAAGAGGTGACGATTTTAATCCCTTTACCGTTTATACCGTTGCAGAAAAGTCCCAACCGATAATGGCCAGGAATTACCTCAGTGTTAATCCGGCATATACCATTTTGGATTGTCCTCAGCCCGATGTTCTGGTGGTTCCAGGGGGATATGGTACCCGCAGGGAAATGTACAATACAACCCTGATCGATTGGATCAAAGGCCGTTCGCAGGAAGTAGAGCTGGTGCTGTCTGTTTGTACAGGGGCCCTCCTGTTGGCGAAAGCTGGTTTACTTGAAGGCCTGGCAGCAACAACTCACCATGGTGCAATAGAGCTTCTAAAAGAGGTAGCTCCTAATACAGTGATTGAGGAGGATAAGCGCATCATAGATAACGGCAGGATCATCGTGTCCGCCGGGATATCTGCGGGGATCGATATGTCGCTTTACGTTATCTCTAAGCTGTTGGGGGAGGAACAGGCTCTGAAGACCGCTCAATATATGGAATATAATTGGAAACCCGAAGTATGAACGTTGAGGATGCCTGCACCTGCTGAAAGCAGATAGTGACGATATAATGGATTCAACGTTTCACAAGAGAGCCCTTTCCCTGTCGTACTTCACAGTAGGATATAATATCTCAGAGGGGGTAGTATCAATCTTGGCTGGGTTATTAGCCGGTAGCATTGCCTTAGTTGGATTCGGTCTGGACAGTTTTATCGAGTCGCTCTCGGGAAGCGTGATGATTTGGAGACTGAGAAAACACGGCAAGATATCAGAAGAGGAAGAGGAAAAGGTTGAGAGAAAAGCGGTAAGACTCATTGCTTATACCTTCTTTATCCTTGGTGCTTACGTTTTATATAAATCCATCGAGAAATTGTATGTTCATGACATCCCGGATCCAAGCCTCCTGGGGATAATCATCGCCCTTATCTCTATTATCGTGATGCCAATTCTTTTTTACCTGAAATATCGAACTGGAAAATCGATAGGGAGCATAAGCTTGATAGCAGACTCCAAGGAAACCCTTGCGTGTGTATTTTTGTCCGGCGCACTGTTCATTGGATTGGGGCTTAATTATCTCTATGGGTTCTGGCAAGCAGACCCCATCGTTGGCCTGGTTATCGTTATATATTTGGGAAAAGAGGGCTATTCCACCCTTAAAGAAGGAGAAGTTTGAATGCTAAATTTCTTCATACCTTTATCCTATAATTGACGGCTTCGTAAAAAGTCCAACTGCCATTCGACAGGCCGTTCGACAAGCTCACGGTCCTGAGCAAGGT
>JAQYWG010000242.1:3530-3800 GCA_030145085.1 Thermodesulfobacteriota bacterium | reverse complement strand
CGGGCACCATCTGGATCCTACGGAATACCCCTCCCATGGCTGCTCCCAGGGCCGACACCAGCAGCGTTTTAGCCAATCCCGGAACACCCTCAAGCAGGACATGCCCATCGGCAAGCAGGGCAACTACAATGCGACAGATCAAGGCCTTCTGCCCTACGATAATCTTCTCTATCTCGGCCATGAGCTTCTGAATCTTCTCGATGCCTTCATCGAGGCCTGATTCGGGTTTTTTTTCAAGATCAGCGGCGAGTTCCATGGAAACCCCCTGTG
>JAQYWG010000242.1:0-3520 GCA_030145085.1 Thermodesulfobacteriota bacterium | reverse complement strand
GCTATGCCAAAATTTCATTGTCGCCAGGGGATTTATCCGAAACAACCCCGTGGAAGCCAGGCCATATTGTGAAAATTTTTCAATGTATGCGCAAAATTTATCGGTATTTGATTCGAGTTACTACGGAGAGCATCAAATAGTTTGCATTTTACGTTGCTGCATATCGAATGTGTTTCTCTTGAAAGTATTGTTTGACAATATGGGGTTGACGTTCGTGACGGGGAGATAGCTTCGTACGTTTGTAACCTACACCTGCTGGTTTCGCTCCTGCCGTTTCCACACTAAAATGTAAACTATTTTATGCCCTGGTTAATAACTGAAAGTATTCAGATTTTATTAGAGTTATGGTAGTGACCTTTATATTGATCGGGATACATCTCAGCTGAGGAGGGCAAATACGTGAAATACGAGTATTCTGCTTTAATAGTGCCCTAAAGGGCTGGCCTTCCCTTTGCGTTCGGCTGAGCCCTTCGGTCTGCCCTTGGCCATGAGCCCTCGATGGGTACCCCACCCCTCCAGCATATTATGCTCAGGGACAACAGTTTTTTCCCAGAAACTCTGGACCATCTCAGCTTGACATCTCAGGGAATTCGGGTTAAGGTTATGGTGAGTTTTGCTAGGGGAGCCCAATGGGCTGAGAAATTCTGTCCCAATGTTTTGGGACTGGGATGACCCTTTGAACCTGTTTGGGTAATTCCAGCGTAGGGAAGCGGCAATTGAAAAAATAGCCAAGGGCCGTAATACCAATCTGGAATTACGGCCCTTTTTTTGAAAGGAGATGGATATGGAGCTGAATGAGGTGGTTATTACCAAGGCCATTATCGAGCGTTTTATGACGAAGCTGGAGGAAAACATAGACCTGGATGTGGCCGTGGTAGGAGGGGGTCCTTCTGGCCTCGTGGCATCCTATTATGTAGCCAAGGAGGGGTTCAAGGTCGCCCTTTTTGAGAGGAAGCTGAGCCTCGGAGGTGGAATGTGGGGCGGGGGGATGATGTTCAACGAGGTAGTTGTCCAGGAGGAGGGAAAACGCATTTTGGATGTCTTCGGCATCCGGACCCACCCCTATGATGACGGCTACTATACGGCCGATTCAATAGAGGCTATCGCTACCATCTGCTCCCATGCTGCCCAAGCCGGAGCCACCATATTCAACCTCATCAGTGCTGAGGACGTGGTGGTCCGCGAAAATCGGGTCACGGGCCTGGTCTTGAATTGGACTGCCGTGGAGATGGCCAAGCTCCACGTCGACCCCCTCGCCATTCGATCTAGATATGTGGTCGATGCTACGGGCCACGCCACGGAGGTGATTGCCATCCTTGAAAGGAAGATGGACGCCCGGCTTTTTACCCAAACGGGAAAGATAATGGGGGAGAAATCCCTCTGGGCGGATGCCGCAGAAAGGGATACCCTCGAGAATACCAAGGAGGCATTCCCAGGGGTTTTTGTAGCGGGGATGGCTGCCAACGCTACCTTCGGTTCCTACCGAATGGGGCCCATTTTCGGGGGAATGTTAATCTCGGGAGAGAGGGTGGCAAAGCTCTTGATCGAAGGGCTTAGCCAGGGGGGAGGAAAGGCATAATGAAGAGGATATTGACCATCGCCGGATCGGATTCCGGAGGAGGGGCGGGAATCCAGGCCGACTTGAAGACCATTACCCTCCTCGGTGGGTTTGGCATGAGCGCCATCACCGCCCTAACGGCTCAGAACACCGTGGGGGTCCAGGGAATTGTGGAATTGGATGCGGAGTTCGTGAAGAGGCAGATCGACTCGGTACTCTCCGATATAGGGGCCGATGCAGTCAAAACGGGGATGCTCTCCAATTCGAAGATTGTAAGGGCCGTGGCGGAAAAAATCAAGGAATACGGCATCGAAAAAGTGGTCGTCGATCCAGTGATGGTTGCCAAAAGCGGAGACGCGCTCCTGAAAAAGGACGCTCAGGAAACGATTAAAAAAGAGCTCCTTCCCCTTTGCTACGTTGCCACTCCTAACCTTCCCGAGGCAGCCGTACTTTCCGGTCATGAGGTGAAGGGGGTCGATGATATGAAAGAGGCGGCTATGGTAATTCACCAACTGGGGGCCAGAAATGTCCTGGTAAAGGGGGGACACCTAACGGGCAATCCCCTCGACCTCCTGTTTGATGGCGAAAGGTTTCACGAATTTGAAGTACAGAGGGTTAAAACGAGAAATACCCACGGCACCGGATGTACCTATTCCGCGGCCATAGCCACGGAGCTCGCCAAGGGTAAACCATTGGAGGAAGCGATTAAGGAGGCGAAGGCCTTTATGACCGTCGCTCTTCGATTTTCCTTGGATCTCGGAAAAGGCCATGGTCCAACAAACCACTACGCGATGGCTTCACGGGAGATCGAGCGGTATCGAGTTATCGTGGCACTGAAGGAGGGGTTTTCCCTGCTACAGAGAGCCAAAGTGGGCAGGCTCATCCCGGAGGTTCAATCGAATCTGGGGTACGCCCTTCCACATGCGGAGAAGCGGGCAGATGTTGCCGCTTTCCCGGGCAGGATAATTCGGATTGATGATTCCGTCAAGACCATGAGGGATCCCGATTTCGATTCCTCCCACCATATCGCCAGCATCATCTTGACGGTGATGAAGCACGATCCGGAACACCGATCCGCCATGAACCTCCGATACTCGAAGGAGGTCATTCAGGCCTGCTCGGCATTACATTATACCGTAACAAGCTTTGACCGAAAACAGGAACCCAGGGAAATCAAGGAGGCAGAAGGGTCGTCCTTGGGGTGGGGAGTGGAATGGGTTCTACGGAAAAGCCGAGGGGTACCGGATATCATCTATGATGAGGGGGACCACGGTAAGGAGGCAATGGTTCGAGTGATCGGCAGGAATCCAGGTGAAGTCGCGGAAAAAGCCATCAGAATTAATGAACTGGTAACCAACCTGCACTGATATCGGCCTCCCAACGATCCCCATTTTGTCACCCTAATGGTGGGAGATGATGAGGGAAAAAGGGGCATCTTTTCCAACGGATAGCAAGCTCTCACTCAGGGAGATCAAAAAGAGCTTTTCGAAAGACGGATCTCCACTGGCTGTGCTCCTGGACATTTCCCTTTTCGCCAGTCAAGGGGAATTCATCTCCATCCTCGGCCCCTCTGGATGTGGTAAAAGCACGCTCTTCAACGTGGTAGCCGGTTTGGTTCAACGGGATGGGGGAATCATCTCCATCGAATATCGTGAGGTAGAGAACGGATTGGGGGACGTCGCCTATATGCAGCAGAAAGACCTCCTCTTTCCCTGGAGAACCATCCTGCAGAACGTACTCTTGGGACCTGAGATTTCCAGGGGAGTCCATAAGGAGGCCCGAAGGGAAGCGGTGGATCTCATGAATCGGGTAGGCCTCGGGGGGTTCGAGGGGAATTACCCCGCCGAATTATCAATTGGCATGCGGCAGAGGGCTGCCCTGGTGAGGACCCTGCTCTTCCACAAGGATATCCTCCTCTTGGATGAACCCTTCGGAGCCCTCGATGCCATGACCCGATCGGTA
>JAQYWG010000241.1 GCA_030145085.1 Thermodesulfobacteriota bacterium | reverse complement strand
CAAGAAATCACCCTTCTTGACCTGAAGGCCAAATCCCGGGCGAACGTCCTCCATCAGGTATCGGGCGAGCTTCTTAGGGTCCACCGTATCTCGCTTTCTGCTCGACGCAATGATGTAATCCGTATTGATATCATCCCCAAATGTATACGCAACTCCCACGTCATCCCCTCCAATTATGCCAAAAATTCCCGGGGATCAGTGATTTCACCTTTGAGAACAGAGGCTGCCAGGGTTGCAGGCGAACAGAGATAGATGTTGGCCTCCCGATTTCCCATCCGCCCCAAGAAATTTCTGTTCGCTGTGGATAGGACATTAGTATGATCAGCCGGTATGCCTCCATGGGCACCCACACACGGTCCGCACCCCGGTGGGTTGATCATGGCTCCACTCTCAATTAGGGTCTGGTAAGAACCGTCTGCCAGGGCCTCTTCGACCACCTTTCTGCTCGCAGGAGAGACGATGAACCGCACCCCTGGATGAACCTTCCTCTTCTTCAATATCCTGGCAGCGATTCTCAGATCTTCAGGGCCCCCATTTGTACAGGTCCCGAGAAAAGCCATATCGATGCGAACGCCCCGTGTGCTGGATATAGGTTGAACATTATCCACCTCATGCGGAAAGGCGATCTGAGGCTCAAGCCCAGAGATATCGTAGGCCATCTCCCGTTCATAATGGGCATCATCATCGGCCCTTACGGGACGATAATCCCCCTCGATCTTCAACGGCTTAAGCCAGCGTTCGGTCATCCCGTCAAAAGGCATGAGAGCTGCCCCAGCCCCCGTCTCCACCATCATGTTGCAAAGGGTGAGGCGGCCCTCCACATCCATCTCATCGATGGCCCTCCCGCTAAATTCGATTGCGCGGGATGCTGCCCCGCTTGACCCCAACGAACCAACGATATAAAGGGCAACATCCTTGGCGAAGATGCCCCTTGGAAGGTTACCATCGATTTGGAGAAGAATCGTCTCGGGCACACGAAACCAGAGCATTCCCCAGTTCATGGCGACGGCCAGGTCTGTTGATCCTACCCCTGTGGCGAAGAGGTTCAAAGCTCCGTAGGTAACCGTATGGGAATCTGCTCCCACAACGAGCATGCCGGGAAGCACATGCCCATTTTCCGGCAACAACCGATGGCAGACCCCTTCCCCACAATCGTAAAGAAGACAATCATATTCTCTGGCAAAATCTCGAATCTCCTCTTGGAGGCGCGAAACCTCCTTGCTGGGACTCGGGCAGTAATGATCCAGCACCATGATGGTCTTTTCCGGAGACCGAACCCCAAATTCCCTTATCCTTCTTGATGCCTCAAAGACGAGGGGGAGCGATCCATCGTTGCCCATCATCAGGTCCACCTTTGCCAGGACAAAATCTCCCGCTTTCACTTCATGACCTGCATGCTGCCCGAGGATCTTTTCCGCAATAGTCTTTCCCATGGAACATTCCTAATCTTAAACGATGAACTACCTTCCCTCCCCGACAGAAATTAACGAAAAGAGTTGATTATTTCCAATGATGAGAATCTCATCCTCACAGCAGTTTATCCCAGTTTGGGGTTCACCCCCCCTCCACGGACCTCCAACCTCTATCCTAAAGCAAGATCAGTAACCTCCTTAGTCTCCAGGAGTCGGAAGGGATTGCCTCCCCTCCCTGATCAATAAGGCTGCCACAAAACCGATAAGTCCCATGATCCAGAATGCAATGAGGATAGGCCTGTAAGAGCCGAAATAGTCGATAAACCACCCTGACAGGAACATGGCCAGGAGGCTCCCCAGGTGACCTCCGGTATCCAGGAAACCGCTGCCGGTGCTGACCAAATTCAGCGGTAGCATGATACTGGGAAGGGTGAAGAAAAGGAAATTGAAGAGCTGAAAGCAGAAGCCAACTAAGGCCAACAATAGGACCGTCCACCACAACTTCCTCGCAACTGATAGGAAAAACAGAAAGATGGTCATAGCCCCCATCCCCATAAGGATCACGGGTTTCCTTCTCCCATGAAAAAGCCGATCCGATACGATCCCCCCCAGGGGCCTCGCTACGAGTCCCATCAAGGGGAAGACCGAGGTCAGGGTTCCGGCCTGAAAGACATCGATATTAAAGGTCCCCTGGAGATACGTGGGATACCAAATCATTCCACCAAACTGAATATAGATAAGGCAAAAGAAGGAGACAAAGGTGATCCACAGTTGCCTGTGCCGGATAAGCGTGAAGAAGTCGCCCCTTATGGTCCTGCTCGATGGCGACTCTCCGAGACCTGTGGGGCTTTCCTCCAGCGGGGAATCCCGCACGACGATCCAGTAGACGGGACAAAAAAGTGCCAGTACTAGCCCCGGGACGATAAACGGTAAACGCCAGCCAAAATGCTGTCCAAGATACCCCGAGAGCAAATAAGTTAGTATGGTAAAGAAGGAAACGCAGGTAGTGTAAAGACCGAAGATCGTCCCCAACTTTTCCCTTGGAAACCAATTCACAAGCAGCTTGACCGAGGGTGCCCATCCTCCACCTTGCCCGACGCCATTGAGGGCATGGAAACCCACCAACAGGGGTAGGCTCCCCAATTGCGAAAAGACCAGATTAGATAACGACGATATGAGTCCCCCTAAGGTTATTACCCGCCTTGGACCCAGACGGTCTCCCAGGTATCCCGCCGGGAGTTGGGTAAAGGTGTAGAGCCCATAGAATGAAGCGGTGATAAACCCGATTTGGGTATAGGATAGTCCCAGGTCCTCCCTTATAAGGGGAATCACAGGGGCGATATTTAACCGATTCAGGTAGAAGAGGCCATACATTAGCCAAGACATAAGAAAGATCGTATTACGATGTCTCGATTCCACCCAAGTCTCCTCCAAACACGCCCAATGGTAAACGACGGCATCCGGATAGTGCACCTAACTCTATCATCTCTGATGGGAAATGATAGGTATTATCTCCCCAAAGATAAAGAGCCTATCGTAAGTTGATCATTGCGTAAAAAGTCGGAATCAGACGGCAAAGAAAAAAGATCCAGATGCAAGGCGCGCAAATCCTGAGGAATGAGGCGTACATAGAAGTACGCTGCAATGATTTACCCTGTTAAATATTTTCTTTGTTTGATGTTACTGTTTTCAAGCAGCTCCTATATCCCATATCTCTTGATATGGCTGCCTTCAATTTAACAGGGCAGGGGATGTACCGCAACGCAGCCCTTCAGCTTTGCTCAGGGCCATGAGCCTGTCGAATGGCAGATGGACTTTTTACGAAGCCGTCATTTTTGCTGTATCCCTGACTCTCCCCCCTTCGTCATTGGTACACGATGGGGAATGGTATCCAGAACGTTCTCAAGGCTCTGGCCATCCCTCATCCCTTCGACTACGCTATCAACTATCCTCCCGATATCGATTTCGACCCTTCCCTCTGGGTAGAGGGCATACAGTCGGCGAAGGATCTGAGTCCTTAACTCATAGAGGTTTACCCTTTGGCCCTGGGGCCTTATCTCCTTATCCGCCTTGTAGAGCTTCACCTTTTCAATGAATTCCCTTACCCCTGCCGGAACGAGCCGAGCGAAAGGTCCTTCCTCCCTTACCCTCTGTCGCACTCGGCTCGATGAGATTTGGGCCAGATGATTGGGTATTTCGAAGAACTGAACCTTGCCCTTAAACCTTTCATTTTCCACCGAGGCCATTAACTGATCGAAGGCTTTCCTCCCGTAGCCTCCTCGATTTGCTACCATGAATGTACAGGATGTGAAGAGCCGGGCCAAGGCCTCTTCGCGATCTTCATAGTATTTCGGGTCAAACACCCTTGCCAGTGTGTCATAACCCACGATGAAGAT
>JAQYWG010000240.1 GCA_030145085.1 Thermodesulfobacteriota bacterium | reverse complement strand
GTAATGATTTCTTGGGTATCGCATTGTAAAGCAAATTGTATTGTATGAGATAACGTATCATTTTGGAGGGGAGGGAAAATGTCGGAGGAAGAGAAGTTTCTTGGAGAGAATTGGCTGTTGGATACAAAAGAAGCAATAGCATTGTACCATGAAGTTGCAGTTACCTTCAGAGAAGAGGTGGGGATCGTTGACACCCATACGCATCATAACTTACGGCAGATTGTCGAGAATCATCCGTTTCCTAATATTTGGAGAGCAGAAGTGCTCGACCCCAGGGAGGAATATGCAAACAACGATCACTACATCATCCAACTTGCGGCAAAAATTCCTGGGTTTTCACAGGCTCTCGCTCGGGATCCTGAGATATCCGATTACGAAAAGTGGATGGCACTGAGTAAAGTCTTTCCCGAATTTGAAGGGAATCATGTTCATCAATGGTTGCATTTAGACTTGCGGAGGATGTTCGATATTAAGCTATTACTCAATGGGGATACAGGCGAGGGGATATGGAAATTGGCTAACGAACGATTAAAATGGAAGGAAATGCTGCCGCAGGCGATACTCCAGAGGATCCGGGCGAGGGTTATCTGTACTACAGATGATCCTTTGGATGATTTACGCTATCACGAAATGGCAAAAAAAATCCGTGGGATCACGTTCTTGCCAACCTTCAGGCCAGATGCTTATTGTAACATCTTTACCAATGATTGGCGTTCAAGCGTCGAAAGAATCTGCCAATTGACCGGGAACGATACGACGCTGACGGGTCTTGTGGCGGCCCTGAGAGAGAGGCATGACTATTTTGCACAAAAGGGGGCAAAGTCGAGCGACCACGGTTTATTGGAACCGTATGGGTTAGAAGTGACACGAAAAAGAGCGGAAGAAATTTTCCATGAAGCATACGAGAGGAAGAAAAAATACGGGATCAGATCGAGGGAAACAGGTGAATTTATCTCCTATTTGATGCACAAACTCTGCGAGATGAACCAGGAAAAGGGAATGGTGACTCAAATCCATTATGGTGCCTTGAGAAATGCCAACGAATATCTGTTCAAGAATTGGGGGGCAGACGTTGGCGGGGATATCTCACTGGATATGATAAACCTCGTTGAAAATCTCACACCGTTGCTTTCGCGGTTTTTCAGTGGAGAAGACACCGGCCAATCCCACCTCATACTCTACCCGATGAATCAAACATATGCGCATGTGAACGTGATGCTGGAGAGGGCGTTTCCAAACGTGCACGCGGGTTTCCCGTGGTGGCACAATGATACCCCCTATGTGATGGAGCATTACCTTCTCCACACTGCCGGCGCGTCTTTGCTCACCTCGAGCGGAGGACCCGTTTGCGATGGCAGGAAGATTCTATCCGAAGGCAGCCGTTTTGAAGTTTTTGATAGGGTGATATGCAGAGCGGTTGCCAAACTGGTTTCAGATGGGCAGATGCCAAAGGCAGGGGGAACAAGAGCAGTAAAGGCGCTGATGTATGAGAATCAAGCAAGACTTTTCCATTTCCGATGAGCCTTAGAGGGATTGCCGTAAAGATCGGCACCCTTCACCTGGATAAGACAGCCTAAACAACCTTCTGGATTCGGGATCCATCCCAATTTTAATTCCTTATTCCCATTCATATTTCTGACCCGAATGTCTTCTCAAAAACACTTGGAGACCCTCCAAAAAAATTCTTGACAATAAAAAGGACCTATGTTATGGTAAAATTCCATTCCATAATACGAAACGGACAATATGTTCGTGGCAAAAGGAAAAAATGAGGTTAATGTCATGGTCAATCGGCAGGAAATGATCGAAAAAAAGAAGCGAGTTAGGGGGCTGATGGCTCAATTGAATCTCGATGCTATTCTTCTCAGGAAGCAATGCAATTTTTCTTGGCTGACGGGAGGCCATCTCAACCTGGTTGGCATTGCCACTGAAATGGGTTCAGCCCCCCTGCTCCTGACACCCGAAAAAGAATACGTCATTTGCAACAATGTTGAGGCTCCCCGAATAGAGAAGGAAGAAAGAATTCCTGACCAGGGTTATGAACTGATAACCTACAAATGGTTTGAAGACCGGGAGAAAGAATCAATTGAAGAGTTCACCAAGAAGGGCAGGGTAGGCTCTGACTCTCCCTATCCCGGAACTGAAGACATCTCCCATCATATCAGTCAGTTGCGCTATTCCCTGACCTCGTGGGAGATGGAGCGATATAAAGAAGTCGGCCTCCTCGCTTCCAAGGCTGTCGAGGAAACGGCTAAGACCATTGGACCTGGGGATAAGGAATGCGAAGTTATCGGCAGACTTGCAGAAAGGTTATGGGCCAATCGGGTTGATTTTGTTACCATTTTCTGTGCCGCGGATGAACGGATCGCTCATTTCCGTCACCCGATCGCCACTGAAAAAAGAATTGAAAAGCGGGGTATGCTCGGTGTTAATGCCCGAAAATGGGGATTGATAGTCACCCTCACTCGTTTTGTGCAATTCGGCAAGGTACCTCCTGAGTTGATGAAACAGTATGAAGACAACGTCTATATTGACTGTGTTCTTATGGCCAATACCATCCCGGGAAAGCCGGCTGTAGAGGTATTGAAGAAGGGAATCGAAGCGTATAAGGAGAGGGGATATCCCGATGAATACCAACTTCACCACCAGGGTGGAGCAACTGGATATCTCGGCCGGGACTATCGGGTCAATTTGCTTACCCCCGATGTCGTGCAGGAGAATCAGGCTTTCTGCTGGAACCCCTCGATTACGGGGACAAAGAGTGAAGACACCATGATCGCAACCTCAAACGGCCCTGTGTTCCTCTCAAAACCGGTGCATTTTCCCATCTTAGAGATGGAAGTGGGCGGACATACTTTCCATCGGCCTAAAATCCTGGAGAAATAGAAAGGAGGTGAAGTTGCATAAAGAAGTTCAACCTTAAGGTGGTTGACTTACGCAAATAACCTAATAAAGGGAGGTGTATCATGTTTACGAAGAAGATGATGAGAAGTACAATCATGGGTTTGGTTTTTCTTGCGGTCATTGTTCTGGTCATGGGACCTTACGGAGCAAACGCAGCAAAATATCCCTCGAGGGAGATCGAGCTCATGATTCCTTGGGGGGTGGGAGGTGCCACTGATACCGTTTTCCGGACCTTTCTGACCGTTCTTCCAAAATATCTGAAAGTACCTGTGATCATCGTGAATAGGCCAGGAGGCGGTGCCGTTCCCGGCTATACGGAGGCCATGAAGAAGAAGGCGGATGGTTATTACTGTATGGCCTGGATCTCGGCCTCGCTGACCAAGACGCACATGAGCGCCGTTCCTTACGATTATCGGACCTTTGACCCGGTGATTATGCTGGTGAATAGCCCCTGCTGGATCCTGGTTCCCGCCAAGTCCCCCTTCAAGAATCTCAACGATATGATAGCAGCGGCTAAAGCGAAGCCCGGTCATGTCACCCTGGGGAATGCAGGAGCAGGGGGAGGTACCCATATGATCGCTCTGGCCTTCGAAAAGGGGGCGGCCGATGTTCAGTTTAACCATGTCCCGCACAAGGGCGGCGGCCCGACCGTGGTGGCTACAGTGGGTGCACATGTCCAGGCCTGCAATCTGTCTCCTCCCGAGGGTGTGCCCCAGATTGCTGCGGGTCTGTTACGCTGTCTTGCCGTTTTTTCCGAGAAGCGCATGAAGGAATTCCCTGATATTCCCACCGCCAAGGAGCAAGGTGTGAATTTTGTCCTCGGGCAGTGGAGGGGATTGGCTGTTCCCAGTGGAACGCCTGCCGACAGGGTCAAAGTGCTTCATGATGCCTTTAAGGCGGCCATGGAAGATGCTGCCCTCAAGAAACTGGCCAAAAAGGGT
>JAQYWG010000023.1 GCA_030145085.1 Thermodesulfobacteriota bacterium | reverse complement strand
GATGTTTCAAGGGGTTTATGGGCGTTAATGTGCCAACCCTTTCCAATATCCAACTGGAGGGCAACCCGTATCTCTTCACCCGGGAGGACGCTACTTTTCGACAAAAAAACGTTGGTTGAAAGGACCTTTGGCTGAGTATGGGAAGTGCTGGCCATAAAAACGGCTAACAGGATTTGGATAATGATAGCCCAGTAAGACATCGTTATTTTCTTCATACGGGTTATGATCCCCATGAAAGGGGAAGCGAGGGAAGCTCCTTTAGCAATAGTATAAGAGAAGGACTCCAGCGGAAAATAGATGATAAATCCAAAGATCCCAATAGCGAGGTTTGTACTGCAATATATAAAAATAACAAAAATTAAGATAAAATCAAGGAGTTACAGGCATATTTCCATTGACAAAGGGGCAAAGGTCCTATTATAAAAGATTTCACGAACATGGCCTGGAAATTGCTATTACTTCTTGGTAAAAAGATTCCACTAGAAAGGAAGACCTGGAATGAAGAATTCCGCTGTAGTAGGGGTGGTGCTCCTCTTGATGGCCTGTTCAAATTTCGTTCATCTCCACAATGGGTCCTTGGATGCTGAACTCACAAAGAATCCACCAGCATCCGCAGGGGAGACTTCCTTAGGCCCTGGGGAAATTTACAGCATACCCAGTGGTGAGATGGGAGAACTCCCTCATATGGCTGATCTTTCCTCTTCGGATAAAACTCCTGAGAGAAGGGAAGAGGAGGAACAGGAACTCATTGTGGGCATTCCCGGTTCACCCGTGGATGAGGAGGTCCGTGCCTTCAGTGAACCGGATTTACCCCCAATGGAACAAGGGCTGGATCAAGCAGATAGAGAGATCGTGTGGAAACACGGCTTCTTCCCTTGGGAAGGTGATGAAAGTCCCCTCGTGGAGACAGAGGAGTACTTTGAGGTGTACTTTCAAGATGAAGCTTCGTTCCAGGAAGAAGAGGTGGCTGAGGAACCAGATTTCGATATCCCAATCGTCATCAATGAGAAAGTGGAACAGTTCATCAAATACTACCAGACAAGGGGACGAAAGGTCTTTAGCCGTTGGCTCGCACGATCGAAGAGGTATATCCCCTTGATGAAAGAGCTCTTGAGGGAGAAGGGGTTGCCCGAGGACCTGGTCTATCTTGCGTTAATCGAAAGTGGGTATAATCCCCGTGCCTATTCGAGGCGAAAGGCCATGGGCCTCTGGCAGTTCATGTATC
Source organism: Thermodesulfobacteriota bacterium (assembly GCA_030145085.1). Classification (GTDB taxonomy): domain Bacteria; phylum Desulfobacterota; class BSN033; order WVXP01. The sequence goes on along the minus strand of JAQYWG010000023.1, from coordinate 24,097 downwards.
ACACGGGAAAGCGGTATGGTCTGAAGGTGGACTGGTGGATCGATGAGCGGAGGGATCCGGTGAAATCGACAATCGCCGCCGCCAGATACCTGAAGCACCTCTACGATCGGTTTGAATGTTGGTACCTGGCAGCAGCCGGCTACAACGCAGGGGAGGGCAAGATCCAGAGGGCCGTTAAGAGGTATAAAACCGAGGATTTTTGGGAATTAACCAAATATCGGTATTTGAAAAGCGAGACGAAAAACTTCATCCCCAAAATGATCGCTGCCGCCCTGATCGCCAAGAATCCGGAGGAGTATGGTTTTTCAGACATTTCATACGAAGAGCCCATTCGTTTTGAAACGGTGAAGGTTCCCGATGCCACGGATTTAAGGGTAATCGCCAAGGTATCAAGATCAACCTATGAAGAATTGAAACGCCTCAACCCAGAGTTGAGGAGATGGTGTACTCCGCCCAATTACCCCGATTACGAGCTGAAACTTCCGTATGGGAAAAAGGAAATCTTCTTGAGGAACTTCTCCAAAATTCCTCCTTCGAAGAGGGTAACGTTCCGGAGGCACGTGGTTCGCTCCGGTGAAACCCTCTCTCACATAGCCCTCCGATACCGAACCGATATTAGGGCTATCATGAGGATGAACCGTATTAGAAACCTCCACTCGATTAAGGCCGGCCGGTCTCTCATCATCCCCGTCAGGGGAAGCGAGGGTTTAAGGAAGGGGAAGATGCCGGCGAGGTTAAATCAGGGGAGGAACCTTTCAGAACACGAGGGGAGGGGCTTTATTTATACCGTAAGGAAGGGTGATACCCTCTGGGAAATTTCGCGTTCTGCGGGGATTGATTTGGAAAGCCTCTGTCATTGGAACGGAATCCAAAACGCGAGCAAGATTTACCCCGGGGATAGGCTAAAGATACCTACTGAGGAGGGCATCCCCCCCTTGGGAAGCGAGGGGAAAGTCTTCCCTGCGAGAAATCCCGAGGGATGATTTTTTTCAAATCCCTTTTCGCCCGTTAAAAAACTTCTGCCCATTCCAAAGATCGCTTTCGGTAAATGAGCGCTCAAGCGCAACTTCATCTCCAAACTCACCCGCCGCGTTCAAATGGGGAAAATTGCCCGTCTTCCCCTTCGCAACAAGTGATTGCCCAAAATTCTCTCACGTTTTTTCAGGGGTTATGATGCCTGGTGAGCTGGAGAATAAGATCAAAGCCGCCCGGGGAGAGGGGAGAGCTAATCTCCTCTTGAAAAATGCAAAGCTGGTCAATGTCCTATCCGGGGAAATCTATCCCGCCGAGGTGGCCATATATGGTGATACCATCGTGGGTATTGGTCACTATGAGGCGGAAAGGGAGATGGATTTGGGGGGAAAATTCCTCTGCCCTGGATTCATAGACGCCCATGTCCACATGGAAAGCAGTATGGTGATTCCTCCCGAATATGCAAAGGCGGTGGTTCCCCGGGGTACGACTTCCGTCATCACCGACCCCCATGAAATTGCAAACGTGATGGGGATCGAGGGGATAACCCTCATGGCCGAGATGACAGAGGGCATTCCCCTCAATACCTATATTATGCTCCCCTCCTGTGTCCCCGCAACGGAGATGGAGACCTCCGGGGCACGGCTCGATGCCCGAGATTTAGAAGGGCTGATGGATAGGGAATGGATCCTGGGCCTGGGGGAAGTAATGAACTTTCCCGGTGTGATACAGTGCATGCCTGATGCGCTGGAAAAAGTTGTGATGGCCTGGGGAAAACCCATTGACGGCCATTGCCCGGGCCTTAGGGGAAAGGACCTTGCTGCTTACATTACCGCCGGTATCCGGTCGGACCACGAGAGCACGAACGTAGAGGAGGCCAGGGAAAAGCTCCGCAATGGTATGGCAATCCTTATCAGGGAAGGGTCGATGGCCAAAAACCTGGAAGACCTCCTTCCCCTGGTGACCTCGGGAAATGCTCGAAGATGTCTCTTCGCATCGGATGATCGACACCCCGACGACTTAATGGAGGAGGGACATCTTGATTTCATCCTCCGCAAGTCCGTGAGGCTTGGATTGAGGCCCATTACGGCGATTCAGATGGCAACCATCAATGGAGCTGAGATTTATGGGTTAAGGAACGTGGGGGCAGTTGCGCCCGGCTTTAGAGCGGACCTCGTCGTCCTCGATGATTTGGAGTCATTTATCGTCGATTGTGTCTTTAAGGATGGAAGACTCGTAGCCAAGAAAGGAAAGATATTGCCCGGGGTCATATCCCCCAAAGGGATCGAGATAAGAAATACCGTGAAGGTGAAGTCCGTTAGCTCGGAGGCGATAACGATAAGGGCAAAAGGTCGCCTTGCCAAGGTCATCGAGATCATCCCTGATCAGCTCGTCACGAGGGCAGGAGTTGAACCGGTAACCATAAGGGGTGGGAAAGCAGAAGCGGATCCGAAACGGGACATCCTCAAGGTGGCCGTTTTTGAAAGGCATACTGCTTCGGGGAACATCGGGCTGGGTTTCGTGAGGGGCTTTGGACTCAAGGGCGGGGCCATTGGTTCCTCTGTTGCTCATGACGCCCACAATATTGTTGTGGTTGGAGATAACGATATTGATATGGCAGTGGCCGCAAGGGAAATAGCGGAGATGGGAGGTGGCCTCGTCATTGCTCAAGGGGGGAAGATTGCGGGGGCTTTGGCACTTCCCATAGCCGGGCTCATGTCCGATAAGGGTATCGAGCATGTGGGGAAACAGCTGAAGCTCATGAGAAAAATTGGCCGAGATATGGGATGTAGACTTGAAGATCCCTTAATGGCCCTCGCTTTTTTATCCCTTCCCGTGATTCCGGAACTGAGGGTCACCGATCGAGGATTGGTTGACGTCGCTCCATTCCGGATCGTTTCCCTTTTCGGGGAGTAACATCCGTGGAGAAAGGAAAACGTGACAGGAAAGAACGGTCTATTACGATTTCTGCCCTTTTCGGGCAAGCAAATCCGAATTGTTGAAGATCCATGACCATAACGAATGCCTCTCAGGGGAGAACTTGTCATTCGGTAACCGACTGGTGTATGAGATCGTGGAGGAGGCAGCGGACCTTTAAGACATCAACGATCAAGGACATCCTTGGCTTTTTTAAAGGCTTCTTCGGCCTTGGATCGTTCGCCAATACCTTCGTAGGCAAGGCCCAAATGCCGATATACCTGGCTGAGAAGGTTCGACTGTGTTTCATCGAAAAGGGAGACGGCCTCCTCCAGCACACCGATAGCTTCCCGGTACCTGTGCTGTTTCAGATAGATGGCCCCCAGGGTATCGAGGTAATATCCCTTGTGTTCCGGGGTCAATTCCATTGCCTTCAGCATCAGGCTTTCCGCCTCTTTGAGCTTCTTCCCCTGGGAAAGGTAGACCCAAGAGAGGTTGTTGTAAAGGTCGCCGTTTTGTGGTGACACTTCGATGGCTTTTCTGTAGTACCTCTCCGCTTGACCGTACTGGCCCATTCCGTAGGAGAGTTCCCCCAGGCGGGTCATGGCCGGAAGGAAATGCGAATCCCTATTCAAGGCCATTTTATATTCCCTCAGGGCTAATTCCGGTTCCCCCCTCTTCTCGTAAATGGACCCGAGGGTAAAATGTTCCCGCGCCGACAGTGGATCCTCACCCTGCTCCTTTAAGCCCACGTGAGCGCATCCCGCAATCAGGAGTAAAAAAAGGATGACTATGAGGAGGTCGACGTATCGAATGAATCCCCATCCCCGCTGGTGGGAAGGATGAGGAGTGTCCAATAGTCCATTTTTACCCATGATCTCAAGAATCTTTCATAGGAGATAACCTTATTACTCCGCTTTCCCGAGTGGAGTACAAGGATTCCTTTGGCATCGTCATAGCCGATGACTACCGAGAAATGCCGTACCGGAAGGAGAGGGTAGCCCAAATCCTGGAAGACGATGAGCGGACATTCCTTCGAAATATAGTCCTTTAGATCGGATATGCTCCCCTTAAAGGCACTGGCATTGAACCCCATCCTTCGGGCAAAAAGGAACAGATCAACGTTCAGGGTGCCCTTTAGTTGCTTTTCGTAGATCGCCTCCGCGATCTCCTCCGGCGTTACACGGCATCCATGGTAGTTGAGAACGCTCGCCAAGGATGCGGGGCCGCATTGATACTTGGATTGGGGGAAAAAGGGGACGTCGGAGATGTAATGTCTAATTTCAGGGTCTTCGGGACCCCCTTTTTCGAGGGGGATGAGACCATCACGAGCACACCGAAGGAAAATGAGGCCCACCAATATCGTGAGAAACAGGGCCTTTCTCATCCTTCGGTGGCGAGCGGAGGCCTCGGAGACTACCATTTCAGAACGTCTATGACCCCCGTCAACTCCAGGACGAGAAACACGATAACCGCCAAGAGAACGACCGCAATGACCCATACGGCGGTGCTATCTCCCCCCGCCTCCAATGCATCGATCTGGCTGGCGACTTGGTGGAGTTGCTCGTCATCGAGTTGGTGAAGGCGTGCCTCGATTTCCTCCGCCGCCAATCCGAGCTGCGAGAGTTTGTGCTGGACGAGTTTGGACTCCAGCAGCTTTTGGATTTTCTGGAGGTCTGTATCTCGATGGCTGCTTGCACTCCCTTCATCAGGGGATGGAATGAACATGGCTGGTGCACTGCTGGCGAAGGATAAAACTGAAAAGGCAACGGTGAGATAGCAGACAAAGACCCTGTTAAAACAAAATTTCTTGAAGAAAATCATGTACGCCCCTCCTTTTCGTTGAGTTAATGATGCATATTGCTATCAAAATCCACTCCCTTTGTCAAGTCAAAATTCGGCCGGAAGCGTGAGCGATCATTTTCGGAAAAGGACCAAAAGGTGCTTCAGGATAATGCTGTGATGACACGGGTTATTTCTTCTTTCGCCAATATCTCTCCTTTTCGCTGTAGATGCAACCACAGTACTGCTGGCGATACAGGCCCATGGCCTTGGATTCGCGGATCCCTTCCTGCCACCATTTCCGGAAGTCCTCGTAGTGGAAGGGGACTGAGAATTGTTTTGCCAGGCTTTCGCCGATCTCCTTGATGAGGGAGTGATTCTGATGTTTGCTGTACAACAGTGTCGTGGTGAAGGCATCAAATTTTCCTTTTCTCGCCATTTTAGCAGTGGCTTCCAGGCGGCAGTGGTAACAGTGTCTGCATCTTTCGTGCTCACGATAGACCACGCTTCTGAGGAATCCCTCAACATCATATTCATTCCGGTAGATCATCTCCAATCCGGTCCTTTGGGCGTAGGTTTCGATGGCCCCCTTTCTCTTGACATATTCTTGATAAGGGTGAATATTGGGGTTGTAAAAAAACCCGAAGGGTTGAAATCTCGCCTGTCTCAATTTCTTCAGGGGGACAATGGCACAGTGTGCACAACACGTATGAAGCAGAACCTTCATGGAACCTCTCTTCGCTTTTTGGAGAAGGGATAATCGGACTCAGCGGGATGGTGATCGGGATTTCTCCCTGTACTTCTCCCTTTCCAAGAGGGTTAGGGTGATGGCGAAACCGTTGGGAACATTTACCCCTTCAGGGGAACCTATAGGATTTACCGTGGTCTTGTCAAGGTCTTCGAGGTTGGTGTTCTCTCGAAAATCGGGGGATCTCGGGTTTGACGGTTGCTTTTTCAAAAAAGGGTGCTAAAATTAATTCTTCGAGCAGATTCATGTCTCAAGGAGATCAATCATGACACGTCGAAAGTATGTCTTTTCCTTTGATAAAGCCGACCCGAAGAATAAGAAACTCCTGGGGGGTAAGGGCGCTGGGTTGGGCGAAATGACACAGATGGGGCTTCCGGTTCCGCCTGGATTTACCATATCCACCGAGGCATGTGTAAGCTACTACGAGCAGGGGAAAAGGATGCCCGAGGATCTCTTGGCGGAGGTTGAGGAGAACGTGAAGGTTGTGGAGAAGAAGACGGGAAAGGGTTTTGGGGACCCCGATAACCCTCTATTGGTTTCCGTGAGATCGGGGGCAGCCGTGTCCATGCCCGGGATGATGGATACCATATTGAACCTGGGATTGAACGAAGATGGGCTCAAGGGGTTGGCAAAAAGAACGGGAGACGAACGGTTTGCCTATGACGCCTACAGGCGATTCATTCAACTCTTTGGCAAGGTGGCCTTGGGGGTGGGCGAGCACTATTTCGATGTGATCCTGAACGAGACGAAAGGGAAATACGGGGCCAAGGCGGATACGGACCTGGGTGTGGAAGCCCTTACCGCGATCTGTGAGGAGTATAAGAAGATCATTCGAAAAGAGACTCAAGATGGTTTCCCAGAGGACCCGAGAAGGCAACTGGTATTGGCCATCGAAGCCGTTTTTGAGTCGTGGATGGGCAAGAGGGCAGTCGATTACAGGAAGAGGTTCAAAATCACTCCCGGCAAAGCTAATGGAACGGCAGTTAATGTCTGCAGCATGGTATTTGGGAATATGGGGATGGATTCGGCGACGGGCGTTGCCTTCACCCGGGACCCGGGTAATGGAGAAAATGTCTTTTACGGCGAATACCTCACCAATGCCCAGGGAGAGGATGTGGTTGCGGGAATTAGAACCCCTAAGCCCATTCAAGAGCTCAGGGAAGAGATGCCCCCCATGTATGATGAGCTGGAAGGGATTCGACATCTCCTGGAGACTCATTACAAGGAGGTTCAGGACCTAGAGTTCACCATCGAGAAGGGGAAGCTTTATATCCTTCAGACCCGAAATGGTAAAATGACCACCACCGCCATGGTGAAAACCTCAAGGGACATGGTGGAAGAGGGATTTATCAGCAAAAAACAGGCCTTGGTTCGCTTGGACCCGGAGGAACTCGATCAGCTTTTGCATCGACGGATTGACCCCAAAGCCGAAGTCCAGCCCAAAACCCATGGCATTCCGGCCTCGCCGGGCGCGGCCATCGGCCGGGCCATATTCGATGCCGACGAGGCCGAGAGAAGGGGAAGGCTCGGGGAAAATGTCATATTAGTGAGAGAGGAGACCAAACCCGAAGACGTGCACGGATTCTTCCAGGCAAAGGGAATCCTCACCAGTCGGGGTGGCAAGACTTCCCACGCAGCCGTTGTGGCGAGGGCCATGGGAAAGGCCTGTGTTGTGGGATGTGAGGATCTCATCATCGATTCGCAGAAAAAATTGGCTACTTTTGGCTCGGACAAGATTGCGGAGGGGGAATTCATCACGATAGACGGTACAACGGGGAACGTATACCTGGGGGAGGTTGCTACCATTGATGCCGAAGTCGATGAGAATCTGGAGACCCTGCTGAAGTGGGCCGATGATGTCAGAGTCCTCGGGGTCATGGCAAATGCGGATACCCCGGAAAATGCCATCATGGCGCGGAAATTCGGGGCGGAGGGGATTGGGCTCTGCCGAACGGAGAGGATGTTCAATGCCCCAGATCGGCTTCCCACCGTCATCGAGATGATCCTGGCGGATAGCCCCGGGGACAGGATGAAGGCCATCGAGAAGCTCTTTCCCATGCAAAAGATGGATTTTAAGGGGATCTTGAAGGCTATGGAGGGGTTGCCCGCGACCATCCGGCTTTTGGATCCGCCATTGCATGAATTTCTTCCCTCCATTGAGGAATTGACACTGGGGATCGAAAGGTTGAGGGAATTTCATCACATTTTTAAGGCCTTGGAGGAACTCCCCGATTCCATTAAATCACATGACTCCTCTTTAACCAAATACATATCTCCCATTGCACACATATTGGAAGAGCTTTCAGAGGTTAAGAGCAAGGGGCTCTATGAGGAATTGATAGCCAAGAAGGAGATAGTTTTAAAGAAGGTCAGGGATCTTTCCGAGATTAACCCCATGCTTGGCCACCGGGGGGTACGCTTGGGGATTACCTATCCGGAAATCTACGACATGCAGATGAGGGCAATTCTAGAAGCCTCAGCGGAATTAATAGAGGAGGGGGTTCAGATCTTTCCAGAGATCATGGTCCCCCAGGTTTGTACGGCCGAAGAACTCAAGTGGGTTTATTCCCGTCTCAAGGATATCAGGAGGGAAGTCGAAGAGGCCCATAAGATAGAGATTCACTTCAAGTTCGGAACGATGATTGAGGTAGTGAGGGCGTGCATGAGGGCGGGTAGGTTGGCTGAGATCGCAGAATTTTTCTCCTTCGGGACGAACGACCTAACCCAAGCCACTTTCTCATTCTCGCGGGAAGATGCGGAAAGCAAATTCCTCCCCCTTTACAACGAGCGCAACATCCTTCAGGATAACCCCTTTGAAATATTGGACGTAAAAGGGGTTGGAAGGCTCATGATGATCACCATAGAGTGGGGAAGACGAAGGAGACCCGATCTGAAGGTGGGCATCTGTGGCGAACACGGGGGGCAACCCAGGAGCATCGAGTTCTGCCACAATATCGGCCTCGATTACGTCAGCTGTTCCACTTATCGGGTGCCCATCGCCCGATTGACTGCTGCCCAGGCTCGTATTAAGGAGGAGGCGAGAAAATCGGCGGGACGACCCAACCCCTTCGATATTTCCACCTACACTACTTCTATTCCGTCACCAGTTTAGAAAAATCGGCGATTCGGAAAAAGAGGGCGGCAATATTCCCTAATAAGGCCAGTCGATTTTCCCTCTTTTTCCTTACCCCGTCCATGATCAAAACGGATTCAAACAGATCGTCGATGGGGTCTTTCAATTTCACCATCTCCATGAGGGCACGTTCGTAAGCCTTCTCCCCCATGTATTTTTCCACCTCCGCGCTTGCCTGAAGATACCGTTCGAAAAGCGCCTTTTCCGATGGGTGTTGAAGGAGCGAGGGATTGACCTCTCCCCCCGGAAAACCCTTGATGATATGGGTTACCCGTTTAAAGGAGGTGGCCAAGGCCAAAAACTCCTCCCGTGATTTCAAACGTGTCAAGGCATCAATTCGGTATCGACATTCCACGAGATCGTCGAAATGGGCGCTCAAGACCGCTTCCACCACATCGAATGGATTACCCTCGGAAATGAGGAGAGTTTGAAATCGGGATCTGAGAAAATCCAAGACGGCCTCTTTGGTCTGTTCGGAGGGTACGGTCAGTTTTTCCTTTAATAATTCCACGCTCTCATCGATGATCTCTCCAAGGGATAGGGAATACTCCTTGCCCAGGAGGGTGCGGATAATCCCCAATGCCTGTCTTCTCAGTGCAAAGGGATCTCCTGCGCCCGTGGGCATCAATCCAATACCGAAACATCCCACAATGGTATCCAACCTGTCCGCGATACTGATGAAATCCCCAACGGGGCCGGACGGTAAGCGATCGCCAGCAAAAGCGGGAAGATAATGCTCAGAGATAGCAATGGTCACTTCCTCGTCTTCCCCTGAAATCAGGGCGTACTCGCTCCCCACCACGCCTTGAAGGGTGGGAAACTCTCCCACCATACCCGTAACCAGGTCGGCTTTGCAGAGCATCGCGGCCCTTTCAACCTTCCCCTCCAAATCAGGTCGAAATTTCCGGGCAAGGTGGAGGGCCAATTCCTTAAATCGAAGGATTTTTTCGTAAGATGTTCCCAATTGAGCTTGAAATATCACCTCCTTCAACGCTTCCACCTTCCGATCCAGGGGCTCCTTTATATCCTCCTCGAAGAAGAATTTGGCGTCGGAAAGCCTGGCCTTGAGGACCCGTTCATTTCCCCTTTTAACCGTTGCCATATCCGGTGTTCTGGTATTGCATACGCACACGAAATAGGGCATGAGGTTTCCCCTCTCATCTACTACTGGGAAATACCGCTGATGTTCCTCCATAGCGTGTATTACAACCTCTCTGGGAAGGGTCAAAAACTCCTCTTCAAATGTCCCCACAATGGCGATGGGATATTCCACTAGATGAGTGACTTCCTCCAGAAGATCCTGATTACTCAATACCTTTCCCGAGACATCCTTCGCGGCTTTGGCGATCCCCTCCTCGATCACCTTTTTCCTCTCTTGAGGATCCACAATAACAAAGGCACCTTTGATTTGCCTCTCATAGGTTTGGAAGTCCCGTACCTCGAAGGCTTGGGGGGCCATAAAGCGGTGACCATAAGACTGATTTCCACTTTCGATTCCTCCGAATCTAAAGGGTATGACCTGTCCGTCGAACAAAGCTAGAATCCAATGAATGGGTCGGGCGAACCGGATATTAACAGTGCTCCAGTGCATCGATTTGGGAAAGGAGATGGAGCCGATTATCCTCGGCAATATTTCGACCAGAAGGTCGGACGATGTCTTTCCCTCCTCCTTTTTAACGGCACCGAGGTATTCTCCCTTTTCCCCTTTGACGGTAACCAAATCCTCAACCCGTAGGCCTTGTCCTTTGGCAAACCCCAGAGCCGCTTTGGTTGGCCTCCCCTTGTCGTCAAAGGCCATGTGCACGGGGGGGCCTAATTTTTCCCTTTCCACATCCTTCTGTTTTTCGGCTACGTCTTCTACAAGAAGGACCAACCTGCGAGGAGTTCCCAGTGTTTTCACCTCTCCGTGGGCAATTCTGGTGGCATGCAGTTCCCTCCGAATCAGGAGGGCCATCTCTTCCAGGGCTTTTGAAATGAAACCCGCCGGAATCTCCTCGGTTCCAATTTCCAAAAGCAATTCCTTGTCCATTCTCCCTCCTGAGGGTTGGCCCTTGCCCATTAACCTCTCGAGGAGTGCGATGGTCATCCCTTTTGAGACTTCAACAAGGGAAATCCCATCTTCTCCCTCTGGCTCAGATAATGCGACGCACACGCCCTGGCGAGATCTCTGACCCTATGAATGAATCCCGTTCTTTCCGTGACGCTGATAGCACCTCTCGCATCGAGGATATTAAAGGTATGAGAACATTTCAAACAGTAGTCGTAGGCGGGAAAGACAAGACCCTCGTCGATGAGCCGTTTGCATTCCCCCTCGTACATCTCAAAGAGTCGAAGAAGCATCTGAACGTCCGCCTTCTCGAAATTATAGGTCGAATATTCCCATTCCCTTCTGTGGTAAATATCTCCGTATGTAATGCCCTCCGTCCATTTCAGATCGTAGACATCATCGATCTCCTGAAGGTACATGGCGATGCGTTCCATTCCATAGGTCAATTCAACGGGGATGGGATCGAGCTTAAACCCGCCCGCCTCCTGGAGGTAGGTAAATTGGGTAATCTCCATGCCGTCAAGCCACACTTCCCACCCAAGGCCCCATGCACCGAGGGTAGGAGATTCCCAATCGTCTTCCACAAAACGAATATCGTGGGCTAAGGGATCGATGCCGAAGCTCCTCAGACTATCGAGGTAAATTTCTTGCACATCGATTGGGGAAGGCTTCAAAATGACTTGATATTGGGTGTGCTGTTCGAGGCGATTGGGATTCTCCCCATACCGCCCATCCGTTGGACGTCGGGAGGGCTCTATATAGCCTACCTTCCATGGTTCAGGGCCCAATACCCTGAGAAAGGTTGCGGGATTCATCGTTCCTGCTCCCACCTCGGTATTATACGGCTGCTGTATGAGACAGCCCCGACAAGCCCAGAATGTCTCGAGGGCCAAGATCATCTCCTGAAATGTCATCAATCCGCCTCCGGTTGTCTGTTCTTCCGTTAAGATCTCTTAGAAACTGGAAAAAGAAGCTCTGAGCGCGAATTAAGATTTTTCCTTTAACCATTCTTAGTGAAGCGGAACGGCAGCAAACTCAATGTTTGAGCCTGAAAGGCGAGTTTTGAGGTTGCAGTGAAGCGAACTCTAGAATGGCCGAAAAAATATTTTGAGCGGCGAAGAGCGACTTTTTCAGAAACCTCCCATGATAAAATTGAAATTCATTACTATGTTACCATATCCCTGTCAAGATGCCATGGTAAAATGGACCATAAGGGATGAAATCTCGGGATTTCATCCCTTCCTCTGCGGTGAAGGTATCCATTCAGGTAAACCAATATCGAAAAAGACCTGGGGTTTCCTGATTTTCTATGGAACACCGTTGTCCATGATCGTAATCTGCTGAAGAAAAGGGGTATCCTTCGAGGGTAATTTTTGGCATGATTGACTTATGGTATCCGCATCGAATACATCACATGGAATGTTGGAATACTGGAATGATGGGTTCATGGATAAGTATTACCCTGATAGAGGTTGGAGGAGCGTCCGCCTGCAGCGGACTTGAGGCTGAAGGCCAACAATCCTTTGCCTTGTGCCTCAGGTCCTTCGTTCCTCAGGATAAACTCAGCGATCCTTAAGCTTGCCCCGTGGAGTGGCGGAAAGCCTACTCCACAGGGCGAGCGCTCCTGAACTAAAAGTAATGCTTTTTCGTTTTTGATACCCAATATTCCACCATTCCAACATTCCATCAATCCATCGGTCCACTATTCCAACTGTAAAACTCAGGATACTCTAATGAAAAAGGCCAGGGACTCTTTTGTCCGTGGCCTCAAGATCGTATTCCTTCTTATGAACTTGTTAATGGTATCCTTTACGGTGCCAAGGCAGATTCTTCTAGCTATTTTACTTGCCTTGCTTCGCCTCATAAGTTTTCATTTGTTGAAATATCCTGCTTGATGCTTTATCCAAATGGTTTGATGCCGTCTGAATGGATTCGATCGCCCTTATGGTAGGACCGGTCTTTTGGGCACTCTCTCGATATTTTTTTTCGATAAAGCTCGTCCACTTACCCTCTTCTTCATGACCCATATCCTTTATGAAAACCCCCATCTTGAGCTGATGCGGAATTTCCAACAAGGACCATCTTACCTCGCCCACTGCCAGGATCTCATTCCCTCCTAAATCAATCCCGATCTTCAAATCGTACTTCTTTTTATCCCCCATAAGCTTGGTGGCGATGGGGATCATCTGTGGGATCCCCGAGTGCATCCTTATCCCCAGCCCCCGCATGGAGACATCCATGGTTTCCCCAGAAAAACGGGCAATGAGCTTTCTCCGGCCCTTGATATCGATGAGACCGAAATGGACGGGAAGGTTCACATCAAGTCTGGGATGTGCTCTTTTTCCGACCCAATCGTCCTGCATGTTCGCTATCCTTAATGTATTCCGATGAACATTAGTTCAAAAAGCATGCCAAAAGTGAAAATAGACGACTGTATCCGATTGAAGGCGCCAGGTCCACCATTATTCCCATGGAATAGATAATTTTGGATAAAAAAGTCCCTCTTTTGACAAGGCAATCTACGGAGATTTATACAACCCACAGTATGAAATGGTATTTTTTTCACATGTTCTGAAAAAATTTCACATGCAGCAATGAAATTACATGATGTGAGCGATTGGACTCAGGGCGGGCAAAATCCGTGAGCTGCTGAAGGTAATCATACCGGAGATGAACTACATACCGAGGTTTTTCAGGAATTTCTTGGACTTCAGTTCCTTATTGATATGGTACTGGATAAACTTGGAAAGAATGGTTTCGCTTTCCAAAAGGGCCTGCTTTGAGAACTTCAGTCGGTGAATTTTAGATAGGTCCATTTCCACTGCGGCTTGCAATATTTTCGCCGTTCCCGGGGAAATGACTGGCAGATCATAATAACCCTGGGAGCATCTTTGGCAAAGCAATCCCCCCTGCTGGGCACTGAAATGGGCCGGTTCGCCATGCTCGAGTATTCCATTACAGTGGAGGCATCTGTCCAGCCCGGGTCGGTAACCCAAGAGGGAGAGCAAACGGATTTCGAAGATTCTCAGGATTTGAGCCTCGACTTCATCATCGCTCAGGAGGGAAAGGAAGGCCTTGAACATATCGAACAGATCCGGGTTGGCTTCCCTCTCGGGGGTCATCTCATTCACGAGTTCAACAAGATAGCATCCAAAGGCAATCTTTCGGATGTCTTCTCGTATCGCGGGGAAGGTATTGACAATATCACACCCTTCTATCCTCGCCAGCCCCGATTCCTTCTTATCGAAGAAGATCAACCTACTAAGGGTAAAGAGCTCCAGTGCATTGGAAAAACGCCGTTTGCTCCTTTTAGCCCCTTTGGCAATCCCCTTGACCTTTCCGAAGTCAGAGGTGTAGAAAGCGACGATTCGGTCGGATTCCCCATAATCCAGGGTTTTAATGACGATTGCCCATGTCTTGAATTGACCCATAGGGAAGAATTCAGTGGATTAGATATTTCAGGAAAAGCGTGGCAACCCCGAAATAGACGAGGATGCCCGTGATATCGTTGGCAGTGGTAACGAAGGGACCCGATGCGATGGCCGGGTCCACCTTTATCTTTTTGAAGAAGGCCGGGGCCAACGTCCCCATGGTTGAGGCGATGGTCATGGCGACGACCATTGCAATACCTACTACCAACCCGATGGCCGGATTCCCATGCCAGAGGTAGCCCACCAGGCCGACGGCGATGCCACAGGCAGTGCCCATGATGGCTCCCACCCGAACCTCTCGAAACAGGAAACGTTTCAAGCTATCGAAGTCTACCCTGCCCGTGGCAAACCCTCGGACCATGATGGAGGAAGATTGGACCCCTACATTTCCCCCCATTGCCGTAATTACGGGAATGAAGGTGATCAGCGCAAAAACGTCCCTTATGGTCACCTTAAAAATCCAAAGCAGATATCCGGTAATCAGCCCACCGAACAGATTGGTTAAGATCCAGGGGAGCCTGAATCGGGATACTTTCAAGACATTGTCCCGATAGACGAATTCATCCTCGTGGGTTCCCGCCATCTTCATGATGTCCTCTGTGGCTTCCTCCCGGATGACATCGATGATATCGTCGACGGTAATGATCCCAACGAGCTTATTCTCCTCGTCGACGACGGGAACGGCGAGGATATCATACTTCTCGACTACCCTGGCCACCTCCTCCTGATCCATGTCGGTCCGCACGCTGATGACGTCGGGAACCATGATCTGCTTGAGTTTTTTGGTGGGAGGGACCGTGATGAGCTGTCGAAGGGAGATGACCCCAACGAGATGACTCCGGTCATCCACGACATAGACGTAGAAGACCATTTCCGCTTCCGATGCCTTTTGTAGAGCCTCGATGGCCTCTTTGGCCGATGTTTCGTCTGTGAGGGCGAAGAAATCGGGGGTCATAATCCGGCCAGCAGTGTCCTCCTGATAGCTGAGTAAATCCTCGACTTGATCTGAATGCTTTTTCGCCATCAGGCTTAAGATCTCTTCAGCCAATTCTTCCGGCAATTCGCTGATGAAATCAGCCCTATCATCTGAGGACATTGCCTGGAGGATCTCGTTAATGCGAGACCTATCCATTCCCTCTAGCAACTGAGTGCTACTGGCCTTATCGATTTCGCTCAATACCTCCGCCGCCTTTTCCGAATCGTCGATCAGATCGAAGATAACCCTCTGGTCCCTTTCGTTGAGATATTTGGAGAGGTGAGCGATATCAGCGGGATGAGTCTTATCGATAATCCGTTTCAAGTTAGCCGTGGCTTGTCTTCGGATAAGCCTCCTCGTTGTTTCCAATAGGAGCTGTGATTTCGGTCCGGCCATTTTCCCCTCAATGATCTACCGGATGGATTCCGCGGGAGATCGAAGCACCTGTGTCCCCGGGGGGATGATGAAGGTAAACAGGGAATCCGGAAGGTTACGGTTTATCTTTATCCCCGAGAAACGGGTTCGATTTACATTCTCAAAAGCATCGAAGATATCAGTCTGAACGATGAGATATCGCTTGGGGTCAACTCTTAAGACGAGCCTCTGGATGTCGACTTGTTGTTCAATCGGAGCCAACTCCAGGAGATAGAAGGAGCCACCCCTTTGGCTCTCGCCCTTGGGGCTTAAAATACGGAAGTCCCTCCTGAGGTCACCCTCCCCGGAGAGAAAAGCTGTTGGAGTCTTTGCCCGAATCGTCTTCGAAATTTCCCCCACGATCACCTGGTTGTCGTCGGGCTGGTAGAGCCATATCATGGACCCATCGCTGACTATTTCTTGACGAATCGGCTTGCGATATTCCCATCTCATCATTCCCGATTTCTTGAAGTAGACCCTTCCCTCGGCCTTCTTGACCCGATTGAGGGATTTGTGAATATACTCCTGGGCAAATCGGGCTTGAATATCAGTGATCTGATCGTAATTCCGCTGAACCTTAGTGATCAACTCGTCGACGGAAAGGCCGTAGCATTCCATTGCCAAACCGAAAAAGGCCACGAGAATAAACGAGCCAACCTTCTTTGTGACCTTTGCCATTGATTTTTCCCCTTTATGTCTTATGGATTAGAACCTCCCTCGGTTTTACCCCATCCGATGGTCCTACAATCTCTTCTTCCTCCATCTTCTCGACAATCCGGGCAGCGCGATTGTAACCGATCCGGAACCTTCTCTGAATGAGGGAGATGGATGCCTGCCCCGTCTCCGCGACAAAGGCTACGGCTTCATCATATTTTTCGTCATATTCTCCCTCCTCCCTGCCGGTTTCTTTGGCTTTTTTCTCTTCCAAGATCGACTGATCGTAGATGGGTTTGCCCTGATTTCTCAAGAAGTCCACCATACTCTTGATCTCACCCGGTGAGACCAGGGCCCCATGAACCCGCCTCAACTTCGAGCTGCCGGGGGGCAAGAAGAGCATGTCCCCCATCCCCAGGAGGTGTTCTGCGCCGATGGTATCCAAGATGGTCCGGGAATCGACTTTGGATGAGACCTGACAGGAGATCCGGGCGGGAAAGTTGGCCTTGATGATTCCCGTCAAAACATCGACCGAAGGCCTCTGGGTGGCCAGAATGAGATGGATTCCCACTGCCCGGGCCATCTGGGCCAATCGCGTGATGGATTCCTCTACCTCCCTCGATGAAATGATCATCAGGTCGGCCAGTTCGTCGATAACCACAAGGATATAAGGGAGTTTTTCCCATGGGGCTGCCTCCGGCGTATTCCCCTGGGCATCAGGCGTCCCCTCCCTCATCTCCGTTTCGATTGTTCGATTGTACAGCTCGATATTCCTTGTGCCCCTGTTGGCGAGGAGAGAGTATCTTCGTTCCATCTCCTCGACAAGCCACACCAGACCCGTTGCCGCTTTTTTGGGGTTTGTAATTACAGGGAGCAGGAGGTGGGGGATATCCTCGTAAGCGGACAGCTCCAGCATCTTGGGGTCGATCAAGAGCAACTTTACGTCATCTGGGGTAGCCCTGAGGAGAATGCTACAAATCATGGAATTGATGGATACGCTCTTACCGGAACCCGTTGATCCGGCCACCAGGAGGTGGGGCATTTTGGCCAAATCAATGACGAGGGGGTTCCCCGAAATATCCTTTCCCAATGCCAGGGTTAGTTTGGACTCAGATGTCTTGAAGGCCTCCGAATCGACTATCTCCTTTATGTAAACTGTCTCCCTGAGGGCATTGGGAATTTCAATTCCCACCACTGACTTCCCCGGTATGGGGGCCACGATGCGAATGCTGATCGCGCTCAAGGCCAAGGCCAGATCATCCGCAAGGTTGACGATTTTGTTCACCTTCACGCCGGGGGCTGGTTCGAACTCATAAACGGTTATGACGGGACCTGGCCTCACTTGCATTACCTGTCCCTCTACGCCATAATCCATCAATTTCTTCTCGAGGATTCGGGAGTTCATCACCAGACTCTGTTTATCAATGGTCACTCTCTTCACCTCCCCCGAATCCAAGAGGGACAGGGGTGGGAGGTGAAACCTTTCCTTGGGTTTTATGAAGTTAAACTCCTCCTGTTCAAATTTCGCCTTCCCCTCGGTCCTGCTGGGAGGCTCTACCACAACGGGTTCCGAGAGGTTAGGGTCTCCTTTTCTTTGCCTCCGCTCCGCGGAAACCTCCCTGATCCTGCGAACCCGTTCCCTCCGAATCATCATCAAGAGATTCCATCTTCGAACTCCTGCTTTGAAGAGCTCCACCAATCCGTCGATCAAGGAGACGAAGGAGAGCCCCGTACTGAGGGATATGGCCATAATAAAGACCACGAGGACGATTATAAAGGCGCCTGGGAGGTTGAAGTACCTCTCCAAAAGCCGAGAGGAAAGATCTCCTAAAACCCCCCCTGCAAGGACCTTACGGCCAAGAATCCGGATTGTATCAACTTCCAAGCCCAAGCCCGTAGCAGTGGAGAGGATGATGAGCAGAAAACCCACCCCCTTTCCATAGCTCATTCCCACGGACATGGGCAAGAAGAGGAAGCAGGCCAGTGTTCCTATGGCCAGGGGAATCAAATATGAGGTTAAGCCCAGGCCTTGGAGGAGAAGATCGCTCAGATAGGATCCCACGATGCCGCCGAGATTATGAATCACCTTAACCCTTGTTGCATGAGAGACGTTAAAGGATGGATCGGAGGGATGATAGGATATGAGGCTGAGCACCGTAAAGATGGCGATTGCCAACAGAATAATCCCCGGAATCTCCCTTTTCAGGCTTCTCCTCGAGGTCGAAGAAAGCTTTTCCATACTATCCCCTATCCGCTGTTAAATTCCTCTCTATGGTCTCCCTGACCTTTTCCATCAGGACATTCCTTTCCCTCAATGAAAAGGGTGTGGTTTGGATCGCTCTATCAATGCTGACTCGAATCTCGCCGGGTCGGACCCTCATGGAGTCCCTCGGCATTACATCCCGGCTCCCATTGATCGTTATGGGGATGATGGGAACCCCGGATTTAATGGCCAGGGTAAATCCGCCCCTCTTGAAGGGTTGAATAGATCCATCACGGCTTCGGGTTCCCTCTGGGAAAATGACCACGGAGACCCCTCCTTTGATTTTGCTCGCTGCCCTCTCGATGCTCTCCAAGGCCTTTCTCCTCCCGGATCGGTCAATGCTGATATAGTTGGCGGCCCCCATCGCCCATCCCAGGATAGGAATTGCAAACAGCTCCTTTTTCGCAATCCACCTAAACTGGACGGGCAGGCAGCTCAGCAGTGCGAAAATATCATAGCTGCCCTGATGGTTGGGCATATAGATATATGGCCCTTCCCTGTCGAGATGTTCCAATCCCTTTACCTTGACCCTTACCCCACTGGCCAATAATTGCACCTTCGCCCACCATCTGGCGTAGTGGTGGATGATATTGCCGTTGCGGTCAAAGGGAAAGGTGATAAAGGTCAATGTGCTCAGGCCTACGGTGCTGATGGCGATGCTGATCCAGAGCAAAGCCCAACGGATCATTTAGGCCCCTATCCTTTCGATAATTTCCGCAACCTCCGTCTTAACTCGATCATCGATATCATACGCGGAAACCCCCTGCCTGTCCGCTTGCAGGATCTTGGGGTTGAAACTGAGGTATCCAATGATCTCAAAATCGGAGAGGTGTTCCTCGATGATCTTCCGATCCTCCTCCGTCGTGATTTTGTTCCCCACAATCAGGACATTTTTCACCCCCAAGTCGGTGGCCAATGTTCTGATCTGTTTCGTGGTGCCGATGGAACGAAGCCCTGGCTCGACAACTACAATAAGGGCATCCACGTATTCGGTGCTTCCCCTGCCTAAGTGTTCCAATCCCGCTTCCATATCCACGATGACAACTTCATCTCTCCGGACGAAAAGATGTCGGATTAAGCTCTTTAGGAGTACGTTTTCAGGGCAGAAGCATCCTCCGCCACCTTGGGGGATGCATCCCAACAGAAGCAGTTTGACCCCTTGAAAGGATACACCAAATTCATCGGGGATATCATCCACCCTTGGATTGAGTTTGAACATCGCCCCAATGGTTCCCTTCTTTGTTCCCGTCCTTTCCTCGACGAGGGGGGTCATGGAGGCAAGGGGAGACAATTCTTTTACCATTTCCGTAGGAAATCCAAGGGCAGAGGCCAAATTTGCATCAGGGTCGGCATCGATGGCCAAGACCTTTTTGCCCCTCTGAGCCAAAATACGGGCAATCACCCCTGCCAGGGTCGTTTTTCCTACGCCTCCCTTGCCCGAAATAGCAATTTTCAAGAAAAGGTCTCCTTTACGGAAACGGCCGCAAAAAAATACTGATACATATTTAACCTTTACAGCCCTTTTTGTCAACGACACAGGCTTCTGGAGCCACCTAATTTTCGGAGCACTCCGTTGTTCCTGAGCGTAATTTGCCGGAGGAGTATGGTACCCTTCGAGGGTGACCCGAATGGCTCAGCCGATGAGAAGGAGAAATCCCGGAAACTCCAGCATTGACTTGTTGAATGGTATACCTCAGAGAGGGCAGCGTCCTCAGGGGTGAAGTCCCCCAGATGGACTACCTGAAGCTATGGTAACAATGGTAGGTCACTATGATTACCCCGAAACGACGATGGACTAAAGGCCCGGTAAAAAATTGGAACAACTCTCTTACGGCGAGGGAGGAGATTCCCCCTGGTTTCGGTGGTAAATTATCCTCAACCCCTCAAGGGTGAGAAATTCATCGACCTCTTCGATGAACTCCGACTCCGGGGCGATCAAATCAGCTAAGCCACCCGTTGCGATCACTTTCGGGTTAGTTCCTGTTTCCCTTTTGATGCGGCTCACGATCCCATCCACCAATCCCACATATCCGTGGATGATTCCGGCCTGTATGCTACTAACGGTGTTTTTCCCGATAATACCTTTGGGTTTTATCAATTCCACCCTGGGCAGTTTCGACGCTCGTTGAAAAAGGGCCTCCGTGGAAATTAAAATCCCCGGTGAGATTACACCACCCATGTACTCCCCCCTTGGGGAGATGTAGTCGAAGGTAGTCGCCGTGCCGAAATCCACGATGATCAAACTCGTTCCGTGTTTCGCGTACGCGGCAACAGCGTTGACGATTCGATCGGCTCCAACCTCAACGGGATTATCGTAATGGATAGGCATCCCTGTCCTGATTCCAGGGCCAACTACCAAAGGCTTGAGACCGAAATACTTCATTGCCATCTCCTCAAGGATGTTGGTTATCGGGGGGACGACACAGGAGACGGCGATTCCAAGGATATCCTCCAGCTCGATGTGACTGAACATGAAGAGATCCTTTATGAGGATTCCGTATTCGTCTGCAGTCCTTCCCTTTTCGGTACCAATCCGCCAGTTCCCGACGAGTCGGTCTTCCTTAAATGCGCCTAGTACCGTATGGGTATTGCCCACATCGATAGCGAATAACATCTATTCCTTTCCTTTAAATCCCAACCCCGGCTTCATATCAGGAAACTCCCCCGGTTGGGAAATATCCCCCGCAATCACCCTTTTTTCGGACCCGTCCGGGACGGAAAGGAGAAGGGATCCATCCGAATCGATTCCCTTAACCCTTCCCCGAATAACCTCATGAAAGGATTTCATCTCCACTACTTTCCCCACCATCTGGGACAACTCCTCCCATTGGCGATAAATCCGCTCAGTTTCTCCGGTTAAGAAAGCCTGGTATTCCCCTTCCACTTCTCGGAGGAGGGCACTGAGGAATTCAACTCGGGAGATATCATATCCCAGTTCCTCCCTCAAGGAGGTGGCAATGGGTCTCATTTCCTCGGGGATCATTTCCAAGGTCATATTGACATTGATTCCTATTCCTAGAATCACGAAATCCACCTCACCCGCTTTGGACTTCAGCTCGTTAAGCAAGCCGGCGACCTTCTTATTATTTATGAGGAGATCATTGGGCCACTTTATTCGAGGCTGAAGCCCCGAGATCCCTTTCGCTGCCTTTGCGGTTGCTACCGCAGCCATAAGGGTAATCAAGGGGGCATTTTGTACGGCAATCGGGGGTCGAAGGATTATGGAGACATAGAGATTTACCCCCGGAGGGGAGAGCCATGGTCGATCCAGTCTGCCCTTCCCCCTCAGTTGGCGATCCGCAACGACAACCTCTCCTTCCTCTCCTCCCTCTCGGGCCATGCGATAGGCTTCTAAATTGGTGGAATCCAATTCATCGAAGACATGAATTTTCTTGCCGAGAAGCTGAGTCCCCAAGTGGGCCTTTATAGCTCGCAAAGAAAAGGTGTTCATTGGATCCATTTTCCGTTCACTGGAGCACACGGTGGGATATTACCCCTCTGAGGCGGAATCATAGTGGGAGAACTGCATGGAAAAGGTGCCACGTCCTTGGCTCATTGATCTCAGATCAGTTGAGTAGCCGAACACCCCCTTCAATGGGGCCAGGGCGGTGACGAAAGCAATCTTTCCCTTAGGTGTAATAGACTCTACCTCCCCTTTGCGTGCCTTCAGGTTTCCTATTACCTCCCCCATGAACTCCTCTGGAACTATCACATTGAGCTCCATAATGGGTTCCAAGAGGATTGGTTTTGCCTCCGTTAGCCCTTCTCGGAAGGCATTGGAAGCGGCTATCCTTAGGCCTATCATAGAGGGATTTTCAGGATCAAAGGAGGCCTTTAAGAAGACCGTCTGGATGTCGGTTACGGGGTATCCCATGATCAGACCGGCTGTAGAAGCATCCCTGACCCCCTCTTGAGTGGCCGAGAGCCCTTCCCCTGATAAGATACCGTCGGGAATCTCGGACCCAAACTCGAGGCCATTCCCGCGATGGTTGGGAATGAGTTTCAGGGTTACTTCGGCGAAGTGGCGGACGTCTTCAACTACCCTATCGAATCGCCCCGAAGCCTTCACGGCCTTGGTGATGGTCTCACGGTAAAGGACTTGGGGACGGCCGACATTGACTTCCACGTGATAATCACTGAGGAGTCGTTGAATCAAGACCTCCAGGTGGAGCTCCCCCATCCCGGAGATGATGGTCTGTGCGGTGTCCTCGTCGAATTTAACTACAAAGGTGGGATCTTCTTCGGTCAGCTTCTCCAAGGAAGAAACCAGTTTATCCTGGTCTCGATTGGCTTTGGGCTCAACGGCCACAGACATCACCGGTTTATAGTAATCTATGGGTTCCAGGAGAATGGGGTGGTCTTCGTTGCAGAGGGTGTCCCCCGTGGTCGTTTGCTTTAATCCCATGAGGGCTACAATATCCCCCGCCCTGGCCTCCTCCAGCCTCTCCCTGTGGTTTGCGTGCATCAGGAAGATCCGCGCAACCCTCTCCTTTGCCCTCAAACGGGGATTATACACCTCTGACCCGCTCTTGAGGACACCGGAGTACATACGGGTGTAGGTCAACTTCCTCCCTTGGTCCATCCTGATTTTGAAAGCGAGTCCACAAAAGGGTTGATCATCGCTGGAGTCTCTCTCCTCAATGTGATCCGTACGTGGATCGGCCCCCTGAACTGGGGGAATATCGAGAGGGGAAGGAAGATAATCCATGATGGCATCCAGGAGGGGCTGGATTCCCTTATTTTTCAAGGCGGCCCCGCACAAAACGGGAACCAGGTTGAGGGAAATGGTTCCCCTCCTAATAGTTTCCTTGATCACTTCCTCCGAGAATTCCTCTCCTTCGAGGTACTTTTCGGTAAGGGCATCGTCCAATTCGGCAACGGTTTCCAGGAGTTTTCTTCTGTATTCTTCGGCTTGAGGGAGAATCTCTTGGGGAATCTCCATTTCGCTGAAGGAAGCTCCGAGGGTCTCTTCGTGCCATATGATCCCCTTGAATCGAATCAAATCCACCACGCCCTTAAATTGATCCTCGGATCCCAGGGGCAATTGGACGAGCAGAGGTTTTGCCCCCAGCCGATCGACCATCATCTCAACAGCCCTGAAGAAATCGGCGCCGATGCGGTCCATTTTATTGATGAAGGCCAATTTGGGGACCTTATATTTGTCGGCCTGGTGCCAGACGGTTTCCGATTGTGGTTCCACCCCTCCCACTGCGCAGAAGACAGCTATAGCCCCATCCAGTACCCTCAAGGACCTCTCGACCTCAATGGTGAAGTCAACGTGACCCGGTGTGTCGATAATATGGATATAGCTATCCCTCCATGGGCATGTGGTTACCGCTGAGGTAATGGTAATTCCCCTCTGCTGCTCCTGGAGCATCCAATCCATCACCGTGGTCCCATCATGGACTTCCCCCATACGATGAGTCCGGCCTGTGTAATAGAGGATCCTCTCGGTGACGGTTGTCTTGCCCGCATCGATGTGGGCCATGAATCCGATATTCCGGGTCCGCGATAGCCTTTTTTTCCCCGCTTTTCCCTTTATCCGTTGTTCCACCATGGCAGCTCATGAATATTTTAAAAGCTCATAATTCCATATTTGCGCAATATTAGAGGCTTTTTCGGAAAAAGTCAAGGTAAGGGCTGCTGGAGTTTCCTGATTTTTAAGGGACTCCGTTGTTCCTGAGCGTAATTTGTTGGACAATTCGAATGATGAAATGTCTCATCTGCAGTATTGGAATACTGGAATGATGGAATGATGGG
>JAQYWG010000239.1 GCA_030145085.1 Thermodesulfobacteriota bacterium | reverse complement strand
TTATCGAGTCCTCCTAAGAAACTACGGGCCGAAGCTCGAGGTTTTGAATGAGTTCTTATCGCAGGAGTCACCCTCTACTCCGCCCCGGGCAGGGCGAGAGGGAGTTTCTTCCGCGTGTAACGCACACCGCCTCATGGTGTGCGACCCCTGCTAACTGAAACCTTGAAATCCTACTCATCCCGCCCAATACCATATTTCAACACAAATCAATGGAATTGGTAAAGGCGCCCCATAGAGGTCGGAAAACTTCCGGGTATTGCTATCCTGAGAGGCGATTCCAGATCAGGTCAGAGGTGATCTCTCCCGAGGCTACAACGGCTGAAATCCCTCCACCCGGAGAGGTCCAGTGCCCTGTAAGGTAGAGATCCTCAATGGGGGTAGCCCGGTTGAGCCTGTAAATACCTGCCTGTCGGGGGTATTGGGCCCATCCATAGGCGGAGCCCCATCGATTATTGGTCATTCGCTCAATGGTCATTGGTGTGGAGTCTGCCATGACCACGATGCGATCCTGGAGATTGGGGATCATTCCGGACGCCTTTTCCAGGAGACGCTGAGACAAATCCTTCCTTACGTCATCGCCCCAGGTCCGGCTGTAGGCAAAGGGGACTTTAAGACTCAGGCATAGGGTGCTCAATCCCTCCCCGGCATGATCCGGGTTAACCAGGGACGGGGCCAAGAGGTAAAAGGAGGGATTTGAGAGGAGCTGATTCTTGGAAAGAGCATCGTATTCCACTAATAGGTCGTAATCGGAGAAGATCTCGTTGTTAGTGCAGGGGAGCTCTTCATCCAGGGAGCCTTCGATTCCCAGATAACTGATGTAGTAGGAGAAGGACGGTTTCATCCCCTTAAGCCTCGAAAGGAAACGGGAGGGAAGCACCCCTTCGTCCACTAATCCGCAAAAGGTCAGGGTAGCATCACAGTTGGAGACGATAACCCTTCCGGTATATTCGACTCCCTTCCCGGTTCTGATACCGAATGCCTTTCTCCCTTCCACAAGGATTCGAGTGACTTGTTGGTTGGTTAAAACCTGCCCTCCCAGTTGGATCAACTTCTTCATCAGGAGACGGGGAAATGTCTCCATGCGCCCCTTTACACAATATACCCCACCCTCGAAATAGCTCATCTCCAGGCTGCTCATGGCCACTAAGGAGATCCACTGAGGGGGCATCAAGGCATAGGAACTCCTGACGGAAAGGATCGTCTTCAGTTTTGGATCCACGATGAGTTGATCCAGCAGATCCTGTAAGGTCTTATCCTTCCACCTATAATAGAGGGGATATCGGGAACGGAAGGTCTTGGTGTCGAACCAATCCAAGGAGGGAGGCATTTCCATTATCTCCCTGAATAGTCGGCCGAAGGTTGAATAGACCTCCCTTATCCCCTTGAATTCCTTTGGAAACTGGGAACTGAGGTGGTCGATATGGGAGTCCAAGTCGGAATATTGGCTGATCTTTCGATCGGGGAAGTGATACTCCCTGGCCGGCTCCAGCCGAACGAACTGGATTTCCTTCAAAAGTTCAAGGCGGTCCAAGAGTCTCCAGATTCGTCCTCCCCTATGGCATTCCCCTATGGACTGAACCGAAACGTCAAAGGTAAAGCCCTTTCTCCGAAAGGAGGTACAACATCCTCCCACCTTCCGGTTCTTCTCCACCACGAGGACCTTGAGGCCTCTTTGGGCAAGCAGCGCCCCGCAGGTCAATCCCCCCACTCCTGCCCCGATGATGATGATGTCGAAATCGAAATGGGACAATGGGTTTACCTACTTCCTGGGATGTATGCGACTGCAAAACACATTGCGTTCCGGTTGCGGGCCCTCCTTGGCCGGGCGAGCTATCCATACCTCCCGAAGAGGATGGAGATATTGGATCCTCCATTTGAGAAGCCATTAAGAAGCGCCGAATCGATCCTCCTCTCCCTGGCTTCGTTGGGGGTGTAATCGAGGTCGCAATCAGGATCTGCCGTGGAATAGTTGATGGTGGGAGGTATGATGCCGTGATAGAGGGCCAACACGGTGGTGCAAGCCCTTATTCCCCCCGATCCATCGAATTCCCCTATCATGGACTTAACGGAGCTGATGGATATGTGTCTCGCCTCCTTCCGGAATGTCGACTTGATGGCCCGGGTTTCGGCGATGTCGAGATCCCTCGTGGAATTGGCGGCGGCACAGATATAGTCCACCCGTCTTCCACCCGAGGCCTTGGCCATAGCCTTCGCGAGAAAATCCCCTCCCTTATCGTAGTTGAGGACGCCGAAATTCGATCCGGAAAGGCCATGGGAAAGCACCTCGCCGTAGATCCTGGCACGCCTTCTCCGTGCATGTTCGAGCTCCTCCATGATGAGGATGCCGCTTCCTTCCCCCAGTACGAACCCATTTCGGTGGACGTCGAAGGGTCTCATTCCCTCTGGGAAGGGGCTTTTCTGGGGAGAAAGGCTCCCCAGAGTCGAATAGACGTGATAGAGGGGTTCGCTGATTTCATCGCCCCCCCCGGCGAAGATGACTTGAGCATCGCCCTTCTTCAGCAGGTGGAAGGCGAATACGATGGCGCTTTCCACGGAGGCTTCCTTATGGGAAAAGGTGGTATTGACCCCCCGGATTCCGAACTCCAGCGAGCTATGGCTGCAGATGGAGTTGGGAACGGAGGTCTGGAAGAGAAGCGGAGTCGCACCTGTTGGCCCCTCCTCAACCAGGCCCCTGTAATAGAGATCTACGCTCTTGGAACTTCCCAGCCCCGTTCCAACCATGATTCCAATCCGGTCCGGATCCTCATTTTCCAGCTCCAGGCCCGAATCATCCAGGGCCATCCTTACCGCGGAGACCGCTATCTTTCCAATACGGTCCATCCTCCTCAGATTGGCGGGCTTGATGTATTTCCTGAAGTCGATATCGGGCAGCTGTCCACCCAGTTTCGAATTCAGGTGGCCCACGTCGAAGCCAAAGATAGACCTGATTCCACTTTTCCCATGAATACATCCCTCCCAAAAGGACCCCTTGCCGACCCCGATGGAGCTGATTACCCCGATGCCCGTAATGACGACTCGATTGCCCATAAGTAGTTATTTGTATCGTTACATATAGTTGTCCAGCTAGTGCACGGCGATCAAACCGCCTTGCGCCTTACCGGTCTCATTGTTCCCCGGTTCCCTCTTCCTTTCATTTTCCGAAGACCAGGCAGACGTTGTTTCCCCCGAAGGCGAAGGAGTTAGTGATGGCGATATCAACCTTCCTCTGAATGGCCTCGTTGGGGGTATAGTTTAAGTCACACAAGGGGTCGGGAACCCGGTAGTGAAGGGTTGGGGGAATGGTTCCCTCCTCCATGGTCATAAGGGTGGAGATGGCCTCGATGGCCCCCGCCGAACCGAGACAATGTCCCACCATGGATTTGATGGAACTGATGGGAATGGATTTTGCCTTCCTTCCGAACACCCTTTTAATCCCCTTGGTCTCGGCCACATCATTGAAGATGGTCCCCGTCCCATGGGCGTTGATATAATCGACATCGGAAGGGTCGACTCCCGCGTTCCGAATGGCCATGGTAATAGCCCTGGCAATACCCTCCCCATGAGGCTCGGGGGAGGTGAGGTGATAGGCATCGGCACAGATTCCATGTCCCAACATTTCACCTACGATTATTGCCCCTCTGGACAGGGCATGATTCATCTCCTCCAGCACCAAGATCCCCGCTCCTTCTCCGAGGGACAAGCCCTGCCTCCGCTTGTCGAAGGGTTTGCAGCATTCCGGGTCAACCAGCCTCAGGCTGTTGAACCCGGTATAGGAAACCTCGCAGAGGGAATCACTTCCCCCCGAAAACATAATATCGGCCCAGCCCGCAAGGATGCTCTCATAGGCAAAGGCAATGGCTG
>JAQYWG010000238.1 GCA_030145085.1 Thermodesulfobacteriota bacterium | reverse complement strand
GTCCTGAGCAAGGTCGAAGGACTCACGGCCCTGAGCAAAGCCGAAGGGCTGCGTTGCGCTTCATCCTTCGTCACTGCAGCGTACTTCCACAAGTAAACCTCATTCCTCAGGATTTGCGCGCCTTGCATCTGGATCTTTTTTCTTTGCCGTCTGATTTCAACTTTTTACAATGAAGACAAGCACCTTCCCTCTCAATCATAACAGAGGGAGTCCAAAAGGCAATCCCTCCGGAAGTTTTCTGCGCTTCTGAAAAATATCATCTGCTCTATAATCAACAGGGATTTCCAAACTCCACTGAGTCCATCGCAGTACGAAATTTTTCTACCGGGGATGCCCCTTTAGGCAAGGGCAGGGGAATGAGGGTAGAGCCAGCCTGGGGCTATTTCCCCGAAGTATTGAGACTATTGAGAAAGACCCTCACAATTTCGGGGTCGAATTGGGTATCAGATTCTCGTGTTATGACCTCAATGGACCTATCGAGGGGTAGCCCTTGATGGAATGAACTGTCGGACCGAACGCAGTCGAATGCCTCGGCTAAGAAGAGAATCCTCGCCTGCAGGGGGATTTCTTCCCCGGCCAATCCATCGGGATATCCCTTTCCGTCAAACCGCTCATGGTGATGGCGGATGAAGGGCCCCGTTTCCCGCAAGAAGTTGGCCCCCTCGACAATTCGTTCCCCCAGCACCGGGTGTTGCTGGATTTGATAGAACTCTTGGTCTGTCAACTTTCCAGGCTTACCCAAGATATGTTCACTGATCATTACCTTTCCCACGTCATGCAACAGGCCGGCCAATTCGATCACCTGCATTTCCTCTTGGGAGAACCCCAGGGACCTAGCCATGGAAGAGGTATAACCGGCTACCCTTCTTGAATGGCCGGATACAATCCCATCCCTTGCGTCCAGGGCTTTGGTCAAGGCTTGAAGGGTATCAATATATCCGTGGTAAAGCTCCGTATAGCTTTCCATCATCTCGTCCCTGGAAGGCTTATCATCCACGGGGCCGAAATTCATGATATCCTCTCGGCGGATACGATGATGTCCCCCGGGCGTCTTGTAGGATTTCATCTTTCCCCTGTATATATAGTTCTTGATGGTCTGAACGGTCACCCCCAAGATTTTAGCCGCTTCTCTCGCACTGACCAAATCAGCTTTTGGCGGAACGGATTCTTTCATCCAACACCTCCTCATTACTTTCTATGCCCGCTTGTTTTTACCCTATCGAAATAGTACTGTAGTGTACCCGCCACCTCCTCGGAGTCGATCAAGACCCCTACCTCATGATTACTGGTCAAGGAATGATAAGTCCAATTGGTGCTTCCAAGGAGGTTGATCCTTCCATCGATGATGATTACCTTTGCATGGGTAGTTACAAATAGGGGATCGTAGATGACCTCCACCCCTTCTTTCGATAGCATTTTGCCCGTTTGCCTATTTCTCTCAGTGGCCCTATCCCCTCGATCGCTGGTCTCCAAGATTACCTCAACTTTTACCCCCCTTTTCCGAGCGGATATCAATTCCCCAATTAAAATATTACTGGGGCTTTTTGGATGTTTGGCATAAAAGCTCGCCTCGAACATCATCATTTGAATGGATTTCTTGGCATTTCTCAAGAGCCCCTGGGTGATCTGGAAATATTCCTTATCGAGGACTACCTTCACATCCTTGGCAGGTAGGGCGTATGTTAGGGAATGACTCAAAAGGGTTATGAAAAAGAGAAGATAAAAAACGAGCATCCTCGCCATCTCTTTCCTCCTTCTGTATCAATGATCCCTTGCCGGGGCCTTTCGCCTGGTTTGACCATAAGCCTGCTGGCCACCAACGGAACTCCCAATGCCGAGAGGGAGTCATCAATGCATTAACCGCTCCATCCATCAAGGCCCTTTCCAATCCCAAGGAGAGGTTTGGCCTCAGGGATGCATGACCAATGGGATTGAATACGTCCCCCTCCGAACAAGCAGCTTGACCCGTTCTCCCTCCTCAATATCTTGAACGATGGATTCAAACCCTTTCAGGCTCCTAATCTTCTGGCCATTGATTTCCATGATCACGTCTCCCGTCTTGAGCCCTGCTCCTTCGGCTGGGCTGCCGGGCTTTACATCGGAGACCAAGACACCTTCCGAACTCTCCAGGCCGAAATATTTTGATAAGACAGGAGTCATTTTCTGCACGGTCAGACCCTGTTTCACGACGACACGGTTCTCCCGAGCCGATTCCCCCAATTCGACACCCACGGCCTTAACAACCTCCTTTGCGACGAAAATGGGGGCTCCGGCCCTGAGGGCAAGGGCGATAGCGTCGCTGGGCCGGGAGTCGATCTGTATCTCCGAGTCCTCCAACTTAAGATAGAGAACGGCATAGATGATATCCCCTTTTACCTTATTGATAAGGATCCGAATCAATTTAGCCTTTAACCCGCCCAAAATATTGTTCATGAGGTCGTGAGTCATTGGCCGAATGGTCTTGATATTATTTATTTTCAGGCCTATGGCCCTGGCCTCGGAGAATCCGATCAGGATTGGCAACGCCGTTTCATCATTCACGTCGACGAGGACGACCAGCGAACTTCCCCCCGTGGGATTCAAGTCCACTCCCTTTACCGTTACCTTCAATTCGTCCTTCCCCTCCGATGCCAATGGAACTTCCGGGTTCAAAAGCGGAATCGAACTTAAGGTAATCCACAGAAAAACTATCCATTTCTTCATGGTTCCCATTGCCCTCCTATTTTCCCACAATAAAAGCCACCGCCTTTTGGCCGGTGGCTTTTTCAAGCTATTAGATTCAAGCATTCGATCCCATTTCGACGACGGTCCATTAGTTAACTACGGATAATACGGCATACCCAGCCCCCTCGATCTCCTTCTTGACCGCAGAAGGGTTGGTCGTGGCCAACCTAAAGACAACGATCCTCTTCCCCTTTGTGACGCCTGGAATCGTCATAACACTGATGATGTTAATGTCGTGTTTCTTGATTAATTGAGCTACTTTAGCCAAGGCACCGGGCTTGTCATCCATCTCTACCTCGATCCTTGAACTGGGCTCTCCTAAACCGGTGGCTTCAACGAAGGTTTCCAAGATATCCGTTTCCGTTATGATACCCAATAGCTCGCCTTTCTCATTCACGACCGGAAGGGCACCAATTTTTTGTTCGTAAATCATCTTTGCTGCCAATTCGATGGTAGCCGTGGGCGGCACCGTGATTACGTCCTTTACCATGATGTCTTCGACGACGATTTTATTGAGAAGGTATTTGATCTCATGAATGGATAACGAAGTGACCGGAGAAGGGGAAGCCTGGCGCAGGTCTCTGTCTGTAAGGATACCGACGAGTTTTTTCCCCTCCAGGACGGGGAGATGCCGAACACCCCCTTGTCTAAGAAGGTTTAACGCCGTTTGGAAGGAATCATCCCGTTTAATCGTTATTGGAGATTTGCTCATTCGATCTTCAACGAGTAGCATCCTTAATACCCTCCTTTTGGTGTAGCTTTTGAAGCTTAGGGAAAAAAGCTTGAGTAACCAAAATGGAGAAGACCTTTCTCAAATCATCCGGGAAAAAGGAACCATTGTCAAGGAAAAAATAGTCCCCGATGTGTTTCGATTGTGGGAAGGATAGAGGCTCGGAGAATCTGCATGCTTTGGTTAGTATTAGTCACACACCGCGGTGCGGTGCATGTTATATCAGAAAGAAACGAAAAACCAAGCTTTTAGCAAATTAACGGCTTACGCTTTTTGTTACTTAGTGCTTCGATTCGCAGTTACGGTGACGTATTTTGGCGACTTATTTCAAAAATATTGCTCACTCCATTCGGCCCGAGCGTTCGGTTGAGCCCTTCGGTTTGAGCTCAGAGTCGGAGTCTCACGCCGAGGGCAGCACTAAGTC
>JAQYWG010000237.1 GCA_030145085.1 Thermodesulfobacteriota bacterium | reverse complement strand
ATCAATAAGGGGGATGGTCACGTTCCCGAAAATAAGTGCCTGGAATGCCACAATGAGCCCGAGCTTCTCGCGAGGAAGTATACGTCCGAATTTGTCCATCGGGAGCACGTCACCGATCACAAGATCGAATGCTACCGATGTCACACCGAAATAAGACATGAAGTCGGGGAAATGCCCACCATGGCACACTTCATGGAGAGTTGTGACCAGTGCCATACAAAACAGATGCATATGGGGCCCAGGGAGATGTATACGGGAACTGGGGGGATCGGTGTCGCGGATTCGCCGAGCAAGATGTTCACCATCAGGGTGGATTGTGTTGGGTGTCACAAGACCCAAGAGGAAAGTAAGGCGGCCTTATATACGACAAAATATTCGGAAAAGGCATTGGCCGAATCCTGTGTGGGGTGTCATGGGGAGGGCTATGACGATATGCTCTTCCATTGGAAAGGGCTCTTGGTCAAGGCCGAAAATGAGGTCAACAACCGAATATTTACCGTTCAAAGGAAGCTATACGAAGCTGGTAAGACGGGACCGGAGAACCACCGCTTCAAGAAAGCCCAAAATCTTATCAACGAGGCCAGGCACAACTACACCTTCTCCCTCATGGGCAAGGGAGTTCACAACATCGAATACGCATTAAGGCTCTTAAACCATGCCAACAATAACACGGAAGAGGCCTTGGCGCTCATAGAGAAAGGGTATGAGCCAAAGGAGTATAAGACAGATTATACCTGTGTAAGCCTTTGCCATGTCGGCTTAGAAGAACGCACCGTTCCCTTCAATGAGATCCAGTTCCCCCACGAGGGCCACATGGGGATGGATTTACAATGCCTCGATTGTCATTCCCCCAGGGAACGACATGGCAAAACGTATTTCAAAAATTGCGCCAAGTGCCACCATGGGGAAGGGGCGGGAGAAGTAGCGTGCGGGGATTGTCATCTGAGTGTAAAAAGGCTTTTTTACGGAAAAACGGGCATCGGTGTCGCAGACCTGCCCAGCATCAAGGCCGATGTGGTGGAATGTGTGGATTGCCACCGCAGTATCGTTGAGGGACAGAAGGAATCCTTCAAGGCAATCAAGACCACCTGCATCAAGTGCCACGATGAAAGTTACGGAAAGATGGCCGAAGATTGGAAGTCAACGGCGGACGAATTGCTCAAGAGGACATCTTCAAAGCTGAAAAGGTTAAACCAACATATCCGACGATTGGAGAAGAAGGGGCAACATACCTTTGCCTTTACCAAATTTTTCGGTGATGCCGAATACAATGTTAATTTGGTAAAGGAAGGCAAAGGGGTCCATAATGTGGAGTATTCAGAGGAACTGATTGAGGCTGCCAAGAAGAATCTGGATCAAATAGAACCTATGCTCGGCAAGAAGAAGTAAGCTGGATATGAGGCTTTCATAGTTTGATTCACCGGGGGGAGGGATGTGGTGCCAAATATCTACACTTTTCCAATAAAGGCATCAAATTCTCCTTGATAAAACCAGAAGATGGTATTAAGGAAGGCGAAAAAAAGCGGGGGGAACGGGAAAAAGTGGTGGAAATACCTTTTAGTGGGCACAAATGTCATTCTGTTTCTTCACGTCTCCGGTTTCAGTGTGGAGATTGACCCATATCTGCTCCAATCCAGAGAGAAGGAGATTGAGGAGGAGAGGGCCGAAAAAGATCGATTTTTTAAGGAAAGCCCCAGGTCTCCACTGAGAACCCAGGATATCATTCACTTCAAAAAATTGGACTACTATCCTATGGATTGCCGATATGTATTCATGGGAGAGATCGAAAGGAACCCCAAAGCCCGTACAGAATACATCAAGCTTCCCACTAACAAGGGTAATTTCCGAAAATATGTTAAACACGGCAAGTTCAGGTTCAGCGTTGACGGCCGAGAATTCGTCTTCACGATCTACCGATATCTGGGAAGACCCAATCTCTTCCTTCCCTTCAAGGATAAGACCAATGGTTCAGAAACCTATGAAAATGGGCGGTATTTAGATGTGGAATTGATGGAGAAGAACCGGGCTATTATTGATTTCAATAAGGCCTCCAATCCCTATTGTGCGTACAACCCGAAGTATACGTGCCCCTATGCGAATGAGGAGAATACCTTGGATGTTGCCATAAGATCTGGCGAGAAGAAGTTCAAATAGCTGGTTTTCCAACCATTTCATTTCCTGATTGGGGAAATAGAATTAAAATTTTGGATCATACCAACGGCACAAGCTGATTACGAACCCTGAAAGGGGGGAAACCTATGAACCTATTTTGGTGGGCCTTGACAATCTTTCTCGTCCTTGGCTTAGCTGCCTTGGCCATCATTCTTGGCATAGGAGCAGTTGCTCTTTTCCTGGTTTCCATCGTGGAGTATGTTGAAGGAAAGCTCGGGATAGTCACCATTGGGGAACGTGAGGAAGAGCTGATAGTGCAGGCGGAAAAGCTGAAAGATGAGCAAAAAAAGGCATTCAAAGGCCCCTGGACCCTTGCCCCCCGAGTAAAACCATATAACTCTAAAGTTTTCCGATTTTTCAGGGCCAAGGAGACATTGGAAAAGAAACAGGCAAAGAAGTCTTAAAAGAATACCCAATCCTTTACTCCTTTCATACTCTAAAGGACCGCCCTCTCTTTGCATCCGAGCCGTTCGACCAAGTATTTGACTCTGAGCTCAACATCGATCCCAAGGCCCAAATGTTTACCGAGGACGGTAAGTTTGCCAAGGGATATCTAACCGTGGAATACGCATGCCTCTATTGCCATCCTGCGGAGACGAAGCAATGGGCATTAAAGTATGACAAACGTGTTCATACCTTAGGGAAGAAGTAGCGAAAGGCAGTGGAGTTCAAAGGGAAAAAGCGAGATGTCAACATCTTCCCTTTTTTAATCCAAAGGGCTTGGATAAACTCGGTTACCCCCTATTCTGACGTAATGTACTCTAATGGGGAGCCGAATCCGTCAGTGGAATAACGTGGGGAAAAAGGAAGGCACTTCTAACAAAATTTTGAACTAGGGAATAGTTTCAGGTATAATCAAGCCGTTTCTCTATTGGTCTCAAGAATATTAGCGATGGGAGGACTTTATGGAAAGTAGAGGCCACAGTGGTTGGATCTATACGATAGGGCTTATCTTGATCATTCTCCCTTTGAACCTCCAAATTGTATCCGCCAAGTGAGGATAATCTAATTTGTGCCAGTTGCCATGAAAAGATCAATGCGAACCTCGTCGTATCCTGGAGGGAAAGCCCAATGGCTCAGCACGGGGTGACATGCATCGATTGTCACGGGAGCCACCATAAATCTGCCGAGGATGCGGTTAGAGCTAGCCTGATGGTGGGTAGCCTCTGCGAGAAATGCCACCCTACTGAGATGGCCCAGTTTAAATCGGGGAAGCATGCTCAGGCATGGGCCTCAGTTTATAAATTCAGGAAGGTCCTTGAACTTCCTCCGGAGATGATCGACGCGGAGGAAGGGTGTGGGGGCTGCCATTCCATCGGTCGGGAGGACGGTCAGTGCGATTCGTGCCATACCCGCCACAGTTTCTCCAAAGAAGAGGCCAGAAAGCCCGAGGCTTGTCTCCCTTGCCATGGGGGGACCAATCATCCCCAATGGGAGATCTGGAGGTCCTCAAAGCACGGCGTTGTCTACCGAGTTGATCCGAAAAAAGAGAGGGGCCCTACTTGCCAAACCTGCCATTTTCCTCGGGGGGAGCACGGCGTCAAAACCGCCTGGAGCCTATTGGCCCTGCGCCTTCCCGGGGAGGACAGGGAGTGGATTGGATACCGAAAGACGATTTTACAATGGCTGGGCCTTATCGACCGAGAGGGCCATCCCACGGATCTATTGAACGAACTTCAGGTGAAAGGAATCATTCAAGTCCAACCCGAGGAATGGGCTAAATTCAG
>JAQYWG010000236.1 GCA_030145085.1 Thermodesulfobacteriota bacterium | reverse complement strand
ACTACACCATGAGCCCTTCGGCGGCACACTGGATCAAGGGCCACCAAAACATCCGGACACTTACGCGGATCGCCCTGATCCCCATGGTTGCCATCGCACAACTGGAGATCAACCGTACGCTCGTCATCTGCCTGGTCCTGCTCATGCTCCTGAGCCCTCTCGCATGGACCCACTGTCTGACAAGGAGGAAAAGACACTGAGTAAGGAGTAAGGAGTAGGCAGTAAGCAGTAGGCACGAGCAATAAGCACTGTTCCTTGACGGGACTTTGGTTTTGGGTCATAATCCCAATTGATTGCCTTTGCACGAGGGGCACCTTTTATCTTGAAAAACGAGTTGACGCTGGAGGTCGCTCAGCACATTGTTTCCCTCGTATTGAGCGACTCCCTTTTTTCCCGAGATGTAGCCGAATCCTATAGGGGGTTTCTCTCCGATGGGGACCCGAAGGCCACCATCGAGGTTCACATCGTCGATGATATACCCCAACTGAAATTCAGCGGCGCCCGCGTAACGGACACCAGCCAGGGGATGGAGGTCTTGCATGCTGCTTTTCGCGGTAGCGTCGATTTAGTCAAGGGAAGGGGTGAGCTTTATACGGTGCCCAAAGGACTCGCCTTCTCCCTCAAGGTATTTCTCCGGTATCTGTATACCTTTCTCCACCTTCACGAGGGAAATGGCCTCGCCCTCCACGGCCTGGGCGTCCTCAAGGAGGACGAAGTGTATGTCTTCTTCGGACCATCGGGAAGCGGAAAGACGACGGCGGCTGAGCTTTCGGCAGAGCACACTATCCTGAGCGATGATCTGGTCTTCCTCCAGTATGCCGAGGAATCATACTGGGTCCATCCCACACCTCCTTGGGGGGATATGCAGCTGGGGAAGCGGGAAAATCGGCCCTACCCCCTCAAGGCGGTATTCAAACTCATAAAGGCCGCGGAAATAGCAATTCATTTGGGAAATCCCGCCAAGGCGCTTGCGGATGTTTTAACGATCCCCCATTTGCCGACGGACCTGGTCGAACCGGATATCCTGCTCTCCAGGTTTCTCCAGTTCATGAGAGTAGTACCATTCTACGAGCTCCACTTCACCAAGGACCGATCCTTTTGGCAATGTATCGACGCAAAGCTCCATAAGATTGGCATAAAAAATGCTAGAATATGAGGTTACCGGCATGGAAAAGAAGATACCTATTAGATCGCCTTCCACTGCTTCTCAGATTATCGATGAGGAGGCGGTGGTTATCGTTCCGTCGGAACAGATGGTCAACATCCTGAATTCGGTGGGCTGCCGGATCTGGGATTTAGCCGACGGAAAGAGGAGCCTCGCGGAAATCGCGAAGATTATCACTCAGGAGTACGCGATCTCCTATGAAACGGCCCTCAACGATACCATCGAATTTGCGAGGGGTTTGGTGGAACAGAAAATGATGGAATTTGCAGGGAAAGATAGGAAAAAGGACTGACGATGCATACAGATACCGACCCCTATGTGAGAATCATCAAGAAAACGCAGGACAGATTCATCCCGTTTATCGTCCACTGGGAACTGACTTATCATTGCAACCTTCAGTGCCCCCACTGTTACGTCGTCCCCACGGAATCGGGAAAGGAGCTCTCCCAGGAGGAGATTACCGGGATCCTCGATATCCTGAAGGAGAGTGGTACCCTCTACATCATCTTCACCGGGGGGGAAATCCTCACGCGAGAGGACTTCTTCGACATAGCGGGTTACGCGAGAGAGAAGGGATTCGCACTGAGGCTTCTGACCAACGGGACCCTCATCGATGAACGAGTAGCCGACCAGATCGAGCAACTGAATCCCCTCTCGGTTGAGATGAGCCTGTACGGTTCGAGGCCGGCAACGCATGATCGCATTACCGCGTCCCCGGGCTCCTTTGAAAGGAGCCTCAGGGCATTGAAGCTCTTAAACGACAGGTCCATCCGAACCAGGGTCAAGAGCCTCATAATGAAGCTGAATGCCGTGGAATTTCAGGAGATGAAGAAATTTGCCCGGAAGATTGGTTCTCAGTTCATCTATGATACGATCGTTATCCCAAAGCTGGATGGGTCAATGGCCCCATGTAGGAATTGCCTCGATGGAGAGGAACTCTACCGGTTACTCTACCCAGAAGTGCGAGAAAAGGGGGAGAATGCCAATTCCCTACAGGATGACCTCTCCTGTACCGCCGGCCTAAACGTCCTATCGATCTCCCCGTATGGAGATGCATATCCCTGCATGGCATTCAAGGAGAGCGGAGGCAACCTGACCAAGGACTCCCTGTGTAAAATTCAACGCTCCCCCATATTTTCTAAAATCAGATCCATAACCCTCTCCGACCTTCCAGAATGCAAGGGATGCGAACTCATCCCGTACTGTAATCGGTGCCCGGCCCTTGCGTGGATGGAGAGTGGGGACCTTTTGGGACGTTCTGAGCCAAACTGTCTTTTGGCGAGCGTCATGCGGAGCATCGTCCATGATAAACGACGAAGGGCTGGAACGGAGAATCGAACCCCAACATCGGCTCAAAACAGCGGAAGAAGGGAACAACGTTCATGAAGAAGGAAAAGAAAAAGAAGAAAAAATACGAAA
The DNA here is from genome assembly GCA_030145085.1 of Thermodesulfobacteriota bacterium. Lineage (GTDB taxonomy): Bacteria > Desulfobacterota > BSN033 > WVXP01. The sequence continues at coordinate 1,318 of JAQYWG010000236.1, read as the reverse complement.
AGCCGAAAATCATCTACCGGAAGGAAATTGAGACCTTGGCCGCTGTCTGTGACTCGGTCTGGACTGGTATTGGACAATGCAGAACAGTCTACCCATGCGTTTACATTCGCGGTTAGGGGTCGAACGTCCCATGGAAGCTCTTCGATACAATACGGTGATCCACCATGTTATCCTGCAACAACTCCGCGCGGGAAAGAAGATCGCGTTGAGGATATCCGGAAGGAGCATGCATCCCCTGATCAGGGAAGGTTCTTCCGTCTCCGTGGAAGCATGTGATCCCGAATCCCTCTCCATTGGGGACATCGTCACCTGTGAAAGGGATGAGTTCTACGTAACCCACCGGGTGCTGTGTGTGATGAGAAGGAGTAACGGTACTATCGTGCTCACAAAGGGGGATAATGAGCTCATCATAGATCGGCCGGTCTCAACGGGCCAGATCCTCGGGAAGGTGATAGCTGTGAAAAGAGGGGATCAAACCCTCTTTTTTGAAAGTCACTTCTGGCAGTGCGTCAATCGGTTGTTGGGGGTGGCCTTTTTGACGGAGACGATCTCAATCCTCCTGTATCGATTCACGGTGAAGAAGATCATCCCCCGAGGCCAATCGGTCCATGCAGCCCTCAAACCACCCCACCTCTATCGCCGTCTCAGGAAGAGAAGCCTCAATCTCGCCACGCGGATCATCGACTAATTGCACCCGCCACATAACTGCAGAACTGCAACACCAGTGGTTGAGCCCGAAGGGCGAGATCCCGTTATCAATACTGTGTCAGGCTTCCGTCCATTTTGGCCTTCCCCAAGGCCTTCTGGAAGAGTAGGAGACTGAGGGGGAGCATTATCCCCGTAAAGAGAATCAACGCGAGGATATAGGGGAGAAGGGCTTTTGTGGAATATCCCTGCAAAAGGGCTAACCTCATTCCTTTCAATGAGTGCGTAATGGGCAAAAGGTAGGAACATTTTTGCAGCCAGCCGGGGAAGACCTCGATGGGATAGACAACCCCGCCCAAAAAACCCGAAAGGCTTGAGAAGACCCAGCTCAAAGGGTCTCCCTTCTTGAAGGCCATGATAAAACTGGCCGAGATGATTCCAAAGCTGCCCAAAGAGGTAATACTGAGCAGCAGAATCAATACCGCCGCCGGGATGTTTGCCCCTCCCATATCCACCCCAAAGACCACCACGCCCAGTATGAGGTAGACGATCACCCTGAGGGTTGTCCAAATAAAACTCGAGAGTGATGAAGAGAAGAGGATGGTTGGGACCCCCGTCTGCGTTACCATCAAGGCCTCTAAGGTGCCCATCTCCTGTGCGCTGCTGATGGTCC
>JAQYWG010000235.1 GCA_030145085.1 Thermodesulfobacteriota bacterium | reverse complement strand
AGAGAGATAAACAGGTTTGAGGAGGACCATTGGCTTAGGCACCTGAACCTGGATCCGCTTATCGCGTTCCAGGGGTAAAATCCGATCCGCGCCACCACGGAGAGCCGCCGGACCAACTCCTGACACCTCAAAGGATTCAGCAGTATCGGCACCAATAGAACTTCGATCGGCTACAATGAGTTCACGAGGATCGGTCTCATCGCGAATGAGCCGCATCAGTGCCTCCACAACACGTGGATCCGAGGCGATTCCCGAATCAGGTTTGACGGCCCAACATGCGTTAGCGCGAACGAGAACCCTGTTTCCATCCTTGATCACGGATCGCATTCCTCCGCTGGCGTCTACAGCTTCCTTGAGCATGCCATAGACAACCCGTACACTTGCCTCGTCATAGTCTCCCGGTCTCCCGGGAATATCATCCCGATGTACCACAGCTACCCTTGCCCTCTCCACACTTAATTCCTCCTCTCTTCATTTTTACGGGATCTTTTTTTTGGATTCATATACCACAGGGGGCCCGGGGTTTCAATAGGAAGGATGTTGCCCTTGACGCTTCCCTCTTCATTTTGCTATTGTTTTTTCAAGAATGTGGCTCACCATTAGTTTGAGAGGGAGAAAACCATGATACAGGTAAGAAAAGGACGCCTTGCGCTTATTATGGGTCTCCTCGTGTGTTTACTTGTTCCTGCTGGACTTTCCGCCGGCAAAAGTCGCCGCAAAGTCGCTCAATTCGGGGACATCTTTCCCCGTCATTCCTTTCCCATACCCACCTCTTCGGAGGACAGGGGCTACTTGGGACTTCCCGAAGGGAAGACCTTTACCATCGGGGACATCCAAGCCGACCTCGTGGTGGTGGAACTTCTCAATATTTATTGTACCAGCTGCCAGAAACAGGCTCCCATTTATAACGAGGTCTTCAATGTGGTGAAAAGGGATCCTGGAATAAAGGATAAGGTGAAATGGATGGGAGTCGGTGTCGGGAATAATGAAAGGGAAGTGACATTCTTCCGGAAAGTAAGGGATATCTCCTTTCCCATCTTTACCGATATTCAATTCGATCTCTACGAAGCTGTTGGCGGAAAAGGGGGAATCCGAACCCCTTTCACCCTCCTGGTGAGGAAAGACGAGAAGGGAAGAGGAATCATCGTCGATACACATATGGGCTTCCGCCGTAATAGGGAGGAGATCCTGGAGGAGATCAAGGTGGCCTTGCAATATGACCTGGCCTATTTGAAAATCAAGGAAGGAAAGAGAGCGGTCCTTCCCGTAACGGAAAAGTTGAAGCCCCCCATTCCCGATGATGAACTATTGAAGAAAATCAAGGAGGGAATGGCACAAGCCGGTGGGATAGTTGAGGAAATCCGGAGGATTTCGCCGGCGGAGGAATACCTCTACACGGGGAAGGTCATGATCAAAGGAGAGGAGAAACACCTCTTCGCCAAGGTAGTCAGCTGGCCCCCTGTTTGCGATATCTGCCACGATATCCACTTCGTCTATCTCTTCGATGAAGCCGGGAAGATCATAAATTTCATACCCATTCATCTGACAAAGTATGGAAACAGGGAATGGAGTCAAAGTGATATTGAGGCGATGAAAAGCCGTCTCATCGGTCGCTCACTGCTTGAACCCTTTGAGTTTAATCGAGATGTGGACGCGGTCAGCAGAGCCACCATCACCTCGGTCGTTATCTTCCACCGCCTGAACAAGGGAAAGGAAATCTACACCACGTTGATGAAGCAAGGATATGTGAAGTAGAGATATCCTTCTCATATCATTCATCTGTCTCTCCAAAGGTAGAGATTGCCGCATAGCGGTGTAGCTAGAGTAATCAGATCCCCGATCTCCTCACTCCAGAGAAGATGTGGTTATGGAAAGGCGTTGGAGGGATTGGCTCAAGCTATCACGTCCCCATTTCCACAGTGTCGGGGTCTTGCCCTTTACCCTGGGCCTAACCATCTCGTGGCGTTTGGGAAACCCCATCAATTGGCCAGTTTTCCTGCTGGGTTTATTGGTTGTCATTTTCATCATGCTTGCAGCCTACTATGGTGGAGAGGCTTACGATGTGCGGGAGGATAGCACGACCTGGTCCGAGGGCGGGAACCCCTTCTCCGGTGGTTCTGGAATGGTGGTTAAGGGGCGAATCACCCCTGGGCAGGCCAAACGGGCCAGCCTAACCGTCTTCCTCTCTGCGATCCTCCTGGGGATCTTTATCCAGTTCGGCCTGAAAACCGGCCCCTGGACCTTGCCCCTGGGCCTTATAGGGACCCTGGCCGGCTATTATTACTCCACGCCCCCCCTCCGATGGGTCAAGCGGGGCGTTGGAGAATTATTAATCGGCTTCTGTTATGGCTGGTTACCCGTAGCAACGGCCTTCTATCTCCAGACGGGCTCATTCCATCCCCTAGTCTACTGGCTCTCCATTCCAATTGGGTGCACGATATTTAACGTGATCCTGCTGAATGAATTCCCGGATTATCAGGGAGACAGTCAGGCAGGCAAAAGGAACCTTGTGGTCCGTCTGGGACAAGACTCTGCCTCTCACATTTACGGGATTATCACACTGCTGGCGTGGATTATCCTGGTAACGAGCATTCTCGCAGGGATACCTGTCCACCTACCGATCATGGCGACCCCGCTCTATCTCGTAGGTGGAAAGATTTATTTTGAACTTCGAAAAGGGTCATATCGCGATAAATATATCCTGAGGAAATTATGTGGGCTCAACCTGCTCATCAATCTCGGTACCACGGCGCTGATGATTCTATGCCTGATCCTATGGATGTAAAACGACCGAATGAGGAGGTGCATTGTCATGGATAAAGATGAGAGTGATCTCTCGATTTTCGACCAGCCTCACCTGCTCCAGATCATGTTCTACCCACGGAGGGATTTCCCAGGGAGTTCCTCGGCTTCCAATGCAGAAGTCCATTTTGTGGAGGTTGAAAAGGGAATATCCATCGGTTGCCAGTTCTATTGGGTCGACGCGGATTCCCCAAACATCCTCTATTTTCACGGCAATGGAGAGATTGCCAGCGATTACGATCCGATCGCCCCCCAATACAACCAGAGGAAGATCAACCTGTTTGTGGCCGACTATCGAGGATATGGCGCCAGCGGAGGACATCCCACCGCAACTGCCATGATTCGAGATGCCCATGAAATCCTCCGGGGATTTAAGGAGATTCTTGAGGAAGGGGGGAGAAAGGGACCCCTCTTTCTGATGGGACGTTCCCTGGGAAGCGCCTCGGCCATTGAACTTGCCTTCCATTACCAAGGGGAAGTGAAAGGGTTGATCGTTGAAAGCGGCTTTGCCGATGCCTTTGGACTCCTTTCACGGTTTGGAGCCTCCATCAAGGGGACAAGGAAAGAAATAGGACTTTTCAACCTCAAAAAAATCCAATCCATTTCCATTCCCACCCTCATCATTCATTCCCAATATGACCATATTATTCCCCTGGATGAGGGGATTCAGCTTCACAACGCCTCGGGAGCGAAGGAGAAGGAACTCTTGATCATTCCCAACGCCAATCACAACGACCTGATGATGGTTGGAATGGATCAATATTTTGAAGCCATCGAGAAATTCGTCCTTGCTTACCGATCCCCTTCTTAAAAAGGGGTTTGCATCCGGCTGTTATGAAGTCAGGTGGTCATTTCAATCCCTCGAAGAGTGGTCTTGCCGATATTCAAAACTTTTTAGTCTTATGTGATTAAATCAGGTAAAAATTCTCTAATTACTTGATTTCTATAGCTATTCCGTTGTATAATATGTGGACCGAAAACCACCATGCAACGGAGGGAAACCATGTATTTTCCTATGAACCCCAGACAGTTCCGTCGGCGGTTTCGCACAGAGGGCGATTGTCTGAGGTATGTCATCAGACGCAAATGGCCAGATGGGTTCCGCTGTCCTCGCTGTGGCCATGAGCGCTCCTATCTCATTGAATCTCGCAAACTGTATCAATGTGCTCAGTGCGGACATCAGACCTCGGTCACTGCCCACACCATATTTCACTAGACCCGAATGCCCTTGAGGGATTGGTTTTTGGCCATCTT
>JAQYWG010000234.1 GCA_030145085.1 Thermodesulfobacteriota bacterium | reverse complement strand
GAAACAGGGAGGTTATGGAGTGCACGATTCCCGCCCTGTTCACGGTTGAAAAGGGTATCAATGTCCCCAGGTACCCCACTCTCCCCGGGATATTGCGGGCACAGAAACAGGCGATCCAAAGGGTGGAGATTAAAGATCTAAAGCTTCCCCTGAAATCATTCGGTCCAGTCCATAATTTGACCGAGACCATAAGCTTGTCAAATCCAAAACCCAAGAAGAGGTCGGGAGGTCTCGCTGATGCAACACTGTCAACTTCCGACCGTTTACGGCTCATGATGGGAGGAGGTGATACGGAAACGAAAGGGGAGTCAACGCTGGTGGAGGGAGGCACGGATGAAGCCCTCTCTGAGATTGAACGCGTCTTAAGAGAGAGTGGCATTTTCCCCGAGTGAGGGGTTAATGAATACATTCCAAAGGATAGAGAAAGGAGGAAAGTCATGGCTGATGGTGCTGAGATTATTGCGAAATACCTGGAAGAGGAGGGTGTGGAGTACGTATTTGGCATGTGTGGTCATACCAACGTGGCGCTGCTGGATGCCCTGGCCTATAAGACGAACGTTAAATTCATATCCTTTCGCCATGAGCAGATAGCCGCCCATGCTGCTGATGCCTACTTTCGGGTAACCCACAAACCAGGAGTACTCCTGGTCCACGTGGGACCGGGGATGACAAATGCGATAACCGGCGTGGCCAATGCCGCCCTGGATTCTTCTGCCATGGTCGTCATAGCTGGAGACATTCCGAGTTTTCACTTTGGTCAGGATCCCCATCAAGAGATTAAACTACACACGGACGGGGATCAGTTCGAGGTCTATCGTCCCTTTGTTAAGCGCGCGTGGAGGGTTCACGACGTGAAATTCCTGCCCGACATCATAGCAAAGGCGTTTAACCTTGCGACCGCGGGCCGTAAGGGCGCCGTACTGGTCGATGTTCCCATGGACATGTTTTCAAAGGAGTGCGATAGGGCTGTGGACAAACTTACCCAGCGAAAGGTCACCGGGAAGAGAATTTCAGGCGATGCTTCGGAGATCGAAAAGGCCATCAAGATGTTCGAGGCCGCGAAAAATCCCGTTCTCTACCTTGGAGGTGGCGTGATCCAGTCGGATGCCTGCCATGAGGCAACACAACTGGCTGAATTCTTCGGGGTCCCTGTTGCGACAACCATCATGGGCAAGGGGACTATTCCCGAAGATCACCCCCTTTCCGTGGGAATGACGGGTTTTTGGGGCATACCCACTGCCAATGAGATGACGAAAGGGGCCGATGTCATACTCGCCGTGGGCACTCGATTTCCGGAGCTCGATTCATCGTCCTGGCTTCCGGGGTATACCTTTTCGATTCCTCCGACGGAACTGATTCATGTGGACATAGATCCAAATGAAATAGGGAAGATTTTTCCCGTTGAGGTGGGAATCGTGGGAGACGCGAAAGCCGTGCTTCAATCCATGGTGGAATGCGGCAAATCGAATTTCACCCAGAAGGATTGGAGTGAGGATCCCGTTGTCTCCAAAATCGCCAAGGGAAAGGGGGCGTGGTTCAAGGAAATCCGAAAGCATCAGACCTCCGATGCCGTTCCCATTCGCCCGGAGAGGATTTTGAAGGAGGTCCGGGATGCCCTTCCCAGGGATGGCATTATTGTTACGGACGTCGGGTGGAATAAGAACGGTGTGGGTCAGCAATTTCCCATCTATCTCCCGAGAACGCATCTGCCACCCGGTGGGTTGGCCACCATGGGGTATGGGCCTGCTGCGGCCATCGGTGCCAAGATTGCGGCGCCGGATAAGGTGGTGATAGCCCTCGTGGGAGACGGGGCGTTTGGGTCCGTGAGTCCTGCCGTTGCAACGGCCGTCGAGAATGATCTGGGAGTTATTTGGCTCGTCATGGATAACTACGGCTATGGGGTGATCGCGGGCTTGCAGAAGAAAGCCTTCGGCCGCGTGGCCGGTACGGAGTTCAAGACGGCCAAGGACGGGGAGAAGTACAACCCGGATTTTGCCATGTTGGCCAAGGCTTATGGAGCTGAAGGGTATCGTATAGAGAATCCCAAGGATTTGAAACCCGCCCTGGAGAAGGCCATTGCCTCGGGGAAACCCACGGTACTGGACGTGATCATGGATCCCAACGTTTTTGTACCGACGACGGGATATTGGGATATAACGGACATCTTTCAGGGAAAGGTGTGAAGGAGAGCACGACGTAAGGGGAAAGGAGGATTTGCTCGTCATGAAAGGGGTTGTTATGGATCCCGCGAAGGATGGGAAGAGATTCATGCGGGGAAATGAGGAGGAGAAGAGCCTGAGGGAGATTGCATGGCTCATTGATAAGGAATTGGTGGGCTCCGATCAGTTCGTGGGAGGGCTGTCCACATTTCCCCCGGGAATGACCGCCCGCCTTCATGCACATCCCGACGCTGAGGAAATCAATGTCATTTTGGAGGGGGAGGGGGATTTCATTACTTCCGATGGGGATCAGCCCGTAAAAAAGGGAGATTTTCAATTCATCCCCAAGGGCGTGGAGCATTCGCATAGAAATACCGGGAAGGGACCTTTAACCATCGTGTGGGTCTATTCTCCACCCCCGAAGTCCGTTCAGAAATAAGGGTGGATGGGGGAAGGGGATGTCCTGAAAGGACCGAACAGTGGCCAAGGGCGGATATACCAAAAGAGTTATCTGGGTCGATCTCACGAAACGTAAGGCTGAAATTCGGAGCCTGGAAGATGAACTTCTGGAGAAATTCATCGGGGGAGTTGGGGTAGGAACGAAAATTCTCTATGAAGAGGGCCTCAAAGACAGGAATCCCTTTTCCCCCGATGCGCCCTTGATTATTATGACGGGGCCTTTGACGGGGACCAGTGTACCAACATCGGGACGCCTATCGGTCGTAGCCCTCTCCCCGGAAACCATCTCCTATGGAGAGTCTGACGTTGGGGGAACTTGGGGAGTCGCCCTCAAGAAGGCTTTTTTCGATGGAATCGTAATTAAGGGAAGGTCCGACACTCCTGTTTATCTCCGAATTTCGCAGGGAGAAATAACCATCGAGGATGCCATCTCTCTCTGGGGTCAAGACACTTTTGAGACGAGCGCCTCTCTCAAGAATCGATGGGGAGGGAGAACAAAGGTTATGTGCATAGGACAGGCCGGAGAGAGACTTTCGAAAATCGCGGCCATCTTCACGGATGGTGTGCACGCGCGGGTGGCTGGCCGGGGTGGATTGGGTGCGGTGATGGGGTCCAAGAATTTGAAGGCCCTGGTGGTGGAAGGAGATGAAAGGACTCCCATTTATGAATCTGAAAAGCTTCGGGATTCCGTCAGGCGATCGGTACCGGAAATCAGAGGACGCACCAAGGCATTGTCCGAATTGGGTACGGCGGGCGGCCTCTTGTTTTCCGAGGAAGTGGGGGATCTTCCCATAAAGAATTGGGCATGGGGGAATTGGAAGGAAGGCGCTCTAAAGATTTCCGGGGAATCTCTCAGGGAGCGTATGTTCAAAAGGCGGTATTACTGCGGTGCGTGCTTCATTGGGTGCGGCAGAGTCGTCGAGACCTCGACCCCTTACGGCGTGGTAAAGGGGGGAGGACCGGAATATGAGACACTGGCGGCGTTGGGTTCCAACTGCTTGGTGGATGATCTTGGGGCCATAGCCGTTGGAAATGATCTTTGTAACCGCCTCGGCCTCGATACCATATCCTGTGGGTCCGTGATCGGTTTTGCCATGGAGGCCTTTGAGAAAGGGCTTATAACGGAAAGGGATATTGGTTACGGTATCCCGTGGGGGGATGCCAACGCCATGTTGAGGCTCGTTCGGGAGATCGGCCTTCGTGAGGGCTTTGGGAGCCTCCTTGGTGAAGGAGTAAAACGTGCCGCCGAAAAGATAGGCAAGGGGGCCGAACGCTTTGCCGTCCATGTAAAGGGTTTAGAGTCCACCATGCATGACCCACGGGCCTTTGCGAGCTTAGGCCTCACCTATGCCACCAACCCTAACGGGGCAACCCATTGGTCGGCCTCCTATCTTCTTGAGACAAAATTTGCCATACCTGAACTGGGGTATCCGGAACTCTTGGACCGCTTTTCCGAAG
>JAQYWG010000233.1 GCA_030145085.1 Thermodesulfobacteriota bacterium | reverse complement strand
ACTGAGGCGTACTGGTAAGTACGCCTCATTCCTAAAGATTCGCGCGCCTTGCATCTGGAGCTTTCTACTGTGCCGTCTGAATTATGACTTTTTACGAGACCATCAAGTGTGACCCTTTCGGAGGTGCTGCAACGAAATACAAGTGTTGCGGTGTTGCGGTGTTGCAGTGCTGCTGTGCTGCGGTCAAAAAATAGTGCTTTGGTGTTGCAGTCCTGCAGTGTTGCAGTTGGGAGAGGAAAAAAGGTCTGAGGTGAGGAGCTAGGATGGAAGAGGGAAAAGGGAAGAGGAAGGAGGCAGTAGGCGGGGTAAGGGAAAAGTGTGTTTTGGATTTCTTCTAGATGACCCTTGTTCCTCAGATTACGCTCATGGACAAGGGAGTTCTTCAAAAAATCAAGGAAACCCCAGCAATGCGCGAGTTGACAGCGGCCCAAAATGTGCTATTCATCCTTGAGAGGATTAGCGATTCTGCTCACGAATGAATCGGAGGGCTGCGTTCGGTGATCAACATCCAGCATCTGGATAAGTATTTCGGCAAAAAAGATCTCTTTATCGACTGTGACCTGTTCATCGGTTCCAGCGATCGGGTTGGACTGGTAGGTGAAAACGGAACCGGCAAAACAACCATCCTCAAGATGTTGTTGGGCCTGGAGGCGCCAAATTCCGGCAAAATAATGAAGCCCAAGGATTTGAGAATCGGATATCTGCCCCAGGAGGTTATCGAATTATCCGGCACATCGGTTTTGGACCACGTGGTGGATGTTGCTCAAGAGCTCAAGAGGATTGAAAACGAGATGAGCCAAATATCGAGGGAACTCGATATGGCTGAAGGTGGGGAAACATTGCTGGGACTGACCAAGCGTCAGGGGTATCTCTTGGAGCGGTTCAACAATCTGGGAGGCTATCAACTGGAATTCCGGGCCAAAAAGATCCTCTCCGGCCTAGGCTTTCACGAAGGGGACTTCGACCTTCCCATTGAATCCTTGAGTGGAGGATGGATTATGCGGGCCTCCCTGGCCCGCATCCTGCTCTCAGCTCCCGATCTCATCCTGTTGGACGAGCCCACAAACCATCTGGACCTGGAATCGCTTCTCTGGTTAGAGGATTACCTCAAGGGAGTTACCTCAGCCCTTCTGATCATCTCCCACGACCGGGTCTTTTTGAATCGAGTGGTGGATCGGATCGTTGAAATCGATGGCTGTAAGCTCATCTCGTATGCCGGAAACTATGACTTCTATCGGGTCGAAAAGGCGAAGAGGGAGGAAATCCAGTGGGCTGCCTACAGAAAACAGCAAGAAAAGATCGCACAAATACAGCGGTTTATCGAGAAAAACCGCGTTCGAAAGGACCGAGCCAGACAGGTCCAAAGCCGGATCAAGCTGTTGGAGCGGATGGATCGTTTAGACCCACCCCGGCGCTCCAAATCAGTCCACTTCGAATTTCCGCCTCCCCCGAGGCCAACGAAAACCTTGATAGAGCTCCGACACGTCTCCAAATCCTACGGCTCCCAGGTAGTGTATCGTGATATTAATCTCTCCATTTTACGGGGGGATCGGATCGCCTTTCTGGGCCCCAATGGCACTGGAAAAACAACCCTTATGCGCATTTTGGCGGGGAATTTGGATCTCGAAGAGGGCGAACGCCTGATGAACCCGAGGGTTCATATCGCCTCCTTTTCCCAGCGACAGATGGAGCAGCTTTCGCCCCAAAATACAATTCTGGAGGAGCTACTCTCTGTGGCGGGTGATCAATCCATTGGGAAGCTCCGCGCCGTCCTGGGGGCCTTCCTCTTTCAGGAAGAGGACACTACGAAAAGGGTATCCCTATTGAGCGGTGGAGAAAAAAGCCGTTTAGTACTCTGTAAGATGCTCATGGCCCGAGCGAACCTCTTGTTGTTGGACGAACCCACCAACCACCTGGACATTCCTTCCAGTGAGGCGCTGGAGGAAGCCCTTCGCCAATATGGTGGTACCCTGTGCCTTATCACCCACGACCGTCACTTAATCAACGCCCTTGCCAACAAGATCCTTGTTATCCGAGACAAGGCCCTGGAGGTCTATCCAGGAAACTTCGATGATTACCAGCGCATCTGGGTTCCCGATCAAGGGATTTCGTCGCCACAGGAAAGTCGAGGGGAAGCGGCCCCTGACGAGGGAACCACGCGGAGGAAAACCCAAGAACAAAGACGGGCCGAGGCGGAATGGCGAAACCGTTTCTATCGGGAGTCGTCCCCACTGAGGGAACGGCTCGGCCTGTTGGAAGAGGAGATCGATAAATCCACTGCCCTCTTGGACCAACTGAACCACGAATTGGCCCACCCTGAGACCTATCGTGACTCGACCCGAATACAGGAAATCCACAAATCTCGGCATGAGCTGAAGGAAAAGATCGATGGACTAACACGGGAGTGGGAATCAGTGGCAACACAATTGGATTATTTAGAGCACCAATTTGAAGCTTCTAAACCGAACCTTCCCTGAAATGAAGACATCCAACCCGCCCGGATTTATATCCAAAGCAAATCGAAATCAGCTCAAAATGGGCCCGTTTACGTATTTATCCTGGAGCCAAAGGCCTGTCGAGGCCTTTATTCCTCCGATTCCTCGGTGTCCGTCCCGCCGGCTGCATCCTCGATTACCTGTTCGATCTCCTCATCACTCACCTCTTCTCCCATCTCCTTACCCATCCGTTTCATCCACTTGGCCAGGCTTTTGGGGTCCTTTTCATCCAGTCCCCCCATCATTGAAGGATCCATCAACGACTCTAGCCTACTCTCCTCCGAACGCACCACCCGAACCCGCGAGATGAGTTTTCGCACGTTACCGCCCTTACAGAATTTACATTCAGGGGAATGAACCTCCTCAGCGCTCAAATGTAAGACCTCGAACTTCTTGCCACAATCCGTGCATCGGTATTCATAAATAGGCATCCTTCCCTCCGGAGTCTCTATCCTCCCACCCGTAACGATCGCCGACTACCTGTAGACCGGCGGACGGCGGCAAAGCCATTGTACCTCCTGGACGGATTTGGAATCAAGGAAAACGGTGTTGCCTGTACCATTCGACAAACCGCCCTATTCCCTCCTCCATGGAAACCCGTGGAGCATAATCCAACATCTTTCGGGCCTTTTTGATATTCGCATAGGTGATGGGCATATCGCCATTTTGCTCTGGCAACGTTTCAATTATGGCTTTCTTTCCGAGGGCTCCCTCCAGCATTCGAATCAGATCGATTAGCCTGGTGGTGTGGAATTCTCCTAAATTATAGATCTCATACCCCTTATTTCGGGAGATCGCCCCCAGGGTTCCATCGATGATATCATCGATGTACGTATAATCCCTCATGGATTGGCCATCCCCATACAGGGGAACCCTCTCATTTCCATCGATGAGACGGGTGAACTTATGGATGGCCATCTCTGGTCTCTGGCGAGGACCATAGACGGTGAAGTACCGAAGGCACGTACTATTGATGTCAAAGAGGCGATGGTAGGTGTAGCAGAAAAGCTCTCCAGCCCTTTTCGTCGCGCTATACGGGGAGATGGGGGTTTCAACCCTGTCTTCCTCGGAGAAAGGGACCTTGCTGTTTCCCCCGTAAACCGAGGATGATGAGGCGAAGACGAAATTTTGAACACCAAATTCTCGACAGGCCTCGAGAAGGTTGATGGTCCCCTGAACGTTGACCTCCTCGTATAGTTTCGGGTAATCGATCGAGGGACGGACGCCAGCCCTGGCAGCCAAATGGACGACGACATCGAAGCTCCGCCCTCGGAATATCCGAGCGATGAGTTCGGTATCGCGAATATCCCCTTCGATCATCTCAAACTGTTCCTCTCCGATCGCTTCCTGGATGTTCCTCCTCTTGATTTCAGGGTTGTAGAAATCGTTGAAGTTGTCCAAACAGACTACCCGATGCCCTTTCCGTATCAAGCGCCCGCAGAGATGCGATCCGATGAATCCGGCACCTCCTGTTACGAGGATTACCATGGCGTTTTCCTTTTTCTACCTCTGAGGGATCTCTGAAAAACTGAAAAACGAGCTCTGAGCGAAATACGGTTCTGCGGTGTTGCAGTGCTGCAGTCTTGCGGTTGAACCA
>JAQYWG010000232.1 GCA_030145085.1 Thermodesulfobacteriota bacterium | reverse complement strand
GTACTTACCGGTACGCCGCAGTGACTTAAAGATGAAGCGCAACGCAGCCCTTCGGCTTTGCTCAGGGCCGTGAGCATGTCGAACGGCAGATGGACTTTTTACGAAGCCGTCATTCTTAATTCTTCATTCATCACTCTTAATTCATATTTACTTCGTAACCAGCCCTTTTTCCATGGCAAAGGCTGTTAAGGCCGAGGTATTATGGAGGTCCAACTTCTTCATGAGGTTTGACCGATGTTTTTCCACGGTTTTTACGCTGATATAGAGGTAATCTGCAATCTCCTTGTTCTTATATCCCTCGGCAATCAACTTCAGGATTTCTCGCTCGCGTTGGGTGAGGGTATCCCATGGAGTGGTGGATCTCAGGGTTTTTCTCCCCTCTAAGTATCCCTCTATCACCTTGTCTGAAACTCCAGGACTGAGATAAGGCTTGCCCATTAATACACTCTTTATGGCTATCAGCAGTTCGGCGCGGGTGGCATCTTTTAAGACATACCCGTCAGCACCGGCCCGAAGGGTAGCGAGAATGTATTCCTCGGTTCTGTGAACCGTCAGGGCTAAGACCTTTGTCTCAGGACATCGCTTCTTGATCTCTCTGATAGCATCCATACCATTCATCCTCGGTAACGAGAGGTCCATTAAGACAAGGTCTGGCATGTGATTCTCAACGCATCGGACGGCATCACGGCCGTCTTCTGCCTCCCCTACAACGTCAAAATCCGGATCCGAAGTGAGCAGTGCCCGTAATCCTTCCCTGAGTATGGTATGGTCTTCGGCAATGACGATTCGTTGCTTTTCTTTCATGAAACCTTCCCGTGATGCGGCCGGTTTTCAAAAAGAACACGACCGACCAAAGAGGCTGCTCCGATTTTTTACGCCCTACCCCTATTGTCGCGGAAAAATACAGTATGAAAACGCACTATATACAGTACACACCCTATTTATCACACCGATGACTGTTAGTAAAGTTAAATTCATAACCTCATAACCTCATCTCAACATTGCCATGATCCTTGCTTTGGTTAGATCAACATGTTCAAAACACTAATCGTTGAGGACAACATCAGGTTTCGGCAGTCACTCAAGGAGCTCCTGTGTAATCGATTTCCCTCTATGGCTGTCGAGGAGGCGGGGGACGGGGAGGAAGCGTTACGCAAGATCGATGCCCTTGTTCCCGATCTCATCTTCATGGATATCAAATTGCCCGGTGAGAATGGCCTCCAAGTGACCAGAAGAGTAAAAACGCAGTATCCAGAGATTGTCGTAGTCATTCTTACGTATTACGATTCGCCGGAACACCGAGGGGCTGCAGGTCAATGTGGGGCTAACCATTTTCTCCCAAAGAGCACATCGACCGAGGAGGTTGTGGAATTAGTTCAATCCATTGTATCCGAGAAAGGTCTTGGTTCTCATGACCCGGACAAGGACTAAGGGTCACAGAAAAGGAGGGCAAACCGATGTCACCATCCACATCCCAAATTTCTTGCCAAAGCATTCAAGAAGTCAAACGGCGCCTGGATCAAGGAGAACAAATTTATTTCGTCGATGTACGACGCCATCCGGACGAAAACCAGATCAAGGCAGCGGTTCATTATGATCCGGAGGCAATTTTGGCCGCCGAGCGCACGGAGCTACCGGTACCCAAAGACCGTCTGATCATCACCTACTGTACGTGAACGAACGAAGGGACGAGCGCCCGTGTGGCGGAGAGATTGGCTGAACAGGGTTACAAGAATGCACATCCCTTGTTAGGAGGCTACGATGCGTGGCGAGAGGCTGGCTATCCCATGGAGCACCGGGAATAGGGATATTGGGGAAATATTAACCAAGATATTGTTGGATATTCTCCCTGGGGAGATTAAGAAAAGCGGAAGGGGAAGAGAATATTTTGAAGAAGAAATGCTACGAAATTGGTTCCCAGACCTAACCGAGGATGAAAAAGTTCTCGTACTTTCGTTGACAAAGGCAGTCCTGGATAGGGCATTTCCAACGTAACCTGTTTGATAAGCCTTGTTTCGGTTTTATTAAAATCTTCCCCAAATCCGGTGTTTCCCCGAATATAAAATACAGGATTCGCCTTATTTATTCCTCAGGATTCAACCAGGGCCCCTACCACGCATAGGCGAGGATGAATCATAGAAGGGGGGAAATCTGGAACAGGAGGTGATGGTCATGGCTTTTGAATTGGCACCTTGGAGACCGCTTGAAGAACTGACGACCTTTCCGGAAAAAGGAGGTGAGGGTTCCTATCTGACGGGCAAGGAAGATGAGAAGGGTGGTCAGGAGGATATGCTCGACCGCGATGTGAACATCGCGGCGATTTATCTCAGGGAAATGAACAAGATTCCTCTGCTCACGAGGCAGAGGGAGGTTGAATTGGCCAAGCGGATTCAGCTTAGTGATCGGAAAATTCGGATTCTCCTTCTGAAATGTTCAACCGTCATGGGGCAAATTGACCGCTTGGGCCACGAATTGGAGAATGGAGAGATCAAGCCCAGGGATCTTTATCAATTCAGGGAGAAGATCACCAGCGAGGTGGTGCGAAAGCTGGAGGAATTAGACCAGGGTTCTGGGAGTGACGGGAATAGACTCAGAGACCTGTTGGCAGAGATGAAGAAAACAGAGGCTGATCTGAAGGCGGCAAAGGCGGAGATGATTCAATCTAACCTGAGACTGGTCGTCAGAATCGCCAAAGGATACTTCAACAGAGGGCTTTCCTTCCTCGATCTCCTTCAGGAAGGAAATCTGGGGTTAATGAAGGCTGTCTCAAGGTACGATTACCGGAAGGGCTTTAAGTTTAGCACGTATGCTGTATGGTGGATCAGGCAGTCCATTACCAGAGCCTTGGCCGACAAATCCAGGACTATACGGATTCCCAACCACTTGTTGGAGATGAAAAGGAAAATCTCCAAAATTTCTCGCCTGATGATCAAGGAGCGGGGCAGGGAACCCCTCCCGGAGGAAATCGCCTCAGAAGCGGGGATTGATCTAACCAATGTTCAGAAGGTCATGGATCTGATTGAGGAACCATTGTCCCTGGAAACTCCAGTGGGTGAAGATAGGAAATTAGAGGACCTGATTGAGAGCGAGGAAAGCTCGAGTTTCAGTGACATTCTCTTCGATTGTATGGATAAAGCAAAAAGAACCCAGCATCTCCTTTCTCTTCTCAATTCGAGGGAGGAGCAGATTCTGCGTCTTCGGTTCGGTATTGGTGAGCCTACGAGGTATACATTGGAAGAGGTTGGAAAGCGCTTTGGGATATCGCGAGAAAGGGTCCGGCAGATCGAGTACAAGGCAATTAATAAACTCAAGGGCCAACCCAAAGCCAGGGCAATTTACGGAGCCCTCAGAGGGATTTCACAATAACTCTAAGGTCAGAAAAAAAGGTATCATCAAACTGTATATTTTGGTATACTTTGCTTCGCACACCAGGTATGGTTCTGTTGGAAGAAATACCGGAGCTTCCGCGTCACGGCATCAAGACAGACAGCCGGGTTGCCTAAGAAAATAATAGAGAGGAGGTGGATTTGCGAGGGATTAGAAACTGTGAGTGTAAGCAATAAGCAACAAAACAGAGAAAGGGAAGGAGGAGGTGTTATGAGAAAGAAAGCTATAGCAGGGTTGGTTGTTTTATCATTTTTGATGGCTCTCTCTGGCCTAACCGGCTGTGCCCAAAATGCGTACTTCGGTGTACGCAATAAAGCCATTGGAGTACCCGAGGATTTTGATCAGACGGAAGCAGCCATTGAAAAGGCGGAAAAATCTCCTGGGGCTCAATATGCTCCCAAAAAGATAGCGACGGCTCGGGAGTTGGGCAAGAAGGCGGTTGAGACGTACTGGGATTGTCGTACTGCTGAGGCGATGGCGATGTTAGCGGAGGCCCGGAGGTTGGCCGGTCAGGCGGAGTTGGCCAAGGCGCCACCGAAGCCTGAGCCTGCACCGGTAGTTGCTGCACCTGCTAAGCCGGCACCCCCTAAACCAGCTCCAGCCAAGGTAGCTCCGGCACCACCCAAGCCGAAGGCGGTGGCGGTTCCTCCGAGGCCGAAGAGGATTATCATCTTCCAGAAGCCGGGCTTTGGTTTTGACTCGGCTGAGCT
>JAQYWG010000231.1 GCA_030145085.1 Thermodesulfobacteriota bacterium | reverse complement strand
CTTACCTCAAGCGGCGATAAGGGTATAAACCGTAACCGGGGTGGAGATTAAGCTCCACGTGGGAACATGGAAACCGAGGGTTGGCTCTTCGATGTCTATCCGTGGCAGTCGACCATGGTCCTGTGGATCTATGGCGATGACGGCGGGATGCTCCGGCTGGAGGATCCTTACCGGCATCACATCTACGCCCGAGGCCGAAGAGAAGACCTGGAGGGACTTTTGGGCTTCCTGAGGAAGAGGGGGTTCCTTCTCGGGTCCAGGTGGACTCGGAAACAGGACTTTTGGAGTGGGCAGGAGGTAGATGTGCTGGATCTGGAGATGAGGGACTATGGCCATTTGCCCGGACTTTTCAGGCTGCTGGCGGGTTTCGAGGATCGGATCACCTTCTATAACTCCGACATTCCCCTGGCCCAATCTTACCTCTATGAAAAAGGCCTCGTTCCCACGGGACGCTGTTGGGTGGAGCATGAAGATGGCCGGGTCCTGAGGATAGAGGCCCGCTGTTCCCCCTGGGAAATCGAGTACATTCTCCCTCCCCTTCGGACCATGGAGATCCGCATAGAAGGAAACCCCCTGCTCCCCTTCGGACGGGGGAATACCCTGGTGGTGGAGTGCGAGGGGTACCGGTTGGAGATCGATCCACAATTGCCCTCTGAGGTGCCGCTCCAGATCAACACCCTCCTGGAGAGGTTCGACCCGGATGTGATCCTCACCGAGCACGGGGATTCCCATATCGTTCCCTCTTCGGTCAGGATAAGCCGGAGGGAGAAAATTCCCCTGATCCTGGATCGGGAGACGGGCCCCGTCCACCGCATTCCTGACCTGAGGGGGCGCTCTTACTTCTCCTACGGCCGTATCCTTTACCATAGCCCGGCCTATCCCCTCTTTGGGAGATGGCATATCGACCGAACCAACTCCTTTCTCTTCGGGGAATCGGGGCTTGAGGGAATCATCGACTTGGCCAGGCTTTCCAAGGTCCCCGTCCAACGAGCGGCGAGAACCTCCCCCGGAACGATTATCACCTCGATGCAGTTGGATCGTGCCTTTAGCGAAGGGATCCTCATCCCATGGCGAAAGGGCGAACCCGAGAAATTCAAGACGGCATGGGACCTCTTAGTTGTGGATAAAGGTGGGTTGGTCTTTCAACCCCCCCAGGGGATTCACGAGGATATCGCGGAGATCGATTTTGCCTCCATGTATCCCACCATTATGGCCGTTCACAACATCTCTCCAGAGACCGTCCTCTGCGCCTGTTGTTCCAATAGCAGGGTTCCCGAGGCGGGATACAACATCTGCGAGAGGAGGGAGGGCCTGGTTCCAAGAACCCTTAAGCCCATTCTTCGAAGACGCCTGATGCTGAAGGAAATGAGCAAGAGGGTAGGAGGAGAGAGGGGTGAAGACTATCGCCGACGCCATATTGCACTGAAGTGGATACTCGTCACGTCATTTGGTTACTTAGGGTATCGTAATGCCCGCTTTGGGCGGATCGAGGCCCATGAGGCGGTGACCGCATTCGGCAGGGAGAAGCTGCTTCAAGCCAAGGAGATCGGGGAGAAGAGGGGCTTCCGACTCATTCACGCCATTACGGATTCCTTATGGATCAGCAAGGATGGCCTCACCGAGGGGGAAGTTCTGGCCCTCTGCGAGGAGATTACCCGAGAGGCAGGAGTTCGCATGAACCTGGAGGGGATCTACCGATGGATGGTCTTTCTGCCCTCCAGGGTCAAGCCGGAGCTTTCCGTGGCCAATCGATACTTCGGCCTGTTCGAGGATGGGGAGATCAAGGCGAGGGGATTGGCCTTTCGGAGAAGCGATATGCCACCGATGGTTAAGGAGGCTCAGCTTCGCATGCTTGAGGTATTGTCTCGGGCAAAGGATGTGGATGGGTATCGGCCGAAGATCCCCGAAGTCTTCGAAGTTCTCCTCGATTCCGTGCTGAAATTGAAAAACGGCGAGGTCGAGCCTCCGGAGTTGGTGATTTCCAAGACCCTCTCCCAAGACCCCTCGGATTACAAAGTGGATAACCTCACCGCCCTAGCAGCCCAGCAACTGGAAGATGTGGGGGTTCGGATTCACCCAGGCGAGAGAGTTCCCTATGTCATCAGGGATGCGAGATCCAGGGTGAAGGAAGATCGGGTACGGGCAGTCCCCCTTATGGGGCCCGAGGACGGATATGACGAGGAGAAATACACGGAGCTCCTTCTGAAGGCGGCCGAGGAGTTACTTATCCCCTTCGGGTATGATATTAACGTTTTGAGCAGATGGGTCGATTTCTCCCTGAAGCGCGAAAAAGCGGAGTCGTTGGATTCGGTCTATAAAAATATCCTGTAATGAGAAACTGAATACTCGGGCCCTATTCAATGAGGACCTCGAGGGAGTCATCGAATCCATTGCGGATTTGATGGAGCCTTTTGGGACCATCTCGTTGAAACGAGAAGTCGTCGATAATTGAGATGTTGTTATGAAAAATGCTATCAGAATTATAGGGGTTAAAAAAGGGAAGATTTCACGAAGGATTTGACTCACCGGGGATATTCGCTGCAGGCTGCAGAAGAAATGAAAAATTGATGTGTAGTGATTGAGATTCAATTTAACAATGGTCTTTTAGGGATTTCGTTTTGACCTGACAGGTTACATGATTAGAGTACCCCGTAGATTTCCATTCAACTCGATAGATATGGAACCCGCGGCAAGTGTCCTCACATGGCTTGAGGTTTTGATAGCCCTATCATATCCGAACTCTTATAGAGATGCATATATTGGCAAAATATCTGCAGTTTTATGCCATGGACGGGATCGAAAAGCGAGGAATTGCACCCCTGTATCGTGTGTATGTACCTCCGAGTCAATAAGGGATCAGGTAGGAGAGATAAGGAGATAGGTGTTTAATTCAATCGCAATTCGTAACTTTTGGAGTAGGGTGGTAGGTGTTTAATACAGTTAGCATCATTGTTTTTTGGATTCTTAACCTCTCTTGAGATTCCCTCATTCTGTTTTACCTATCAAAACAAATTTAGATTTTTGTTGACAGCCTTTTCTGAATTTGAGAAGATAGGCTGTGTTTCTCGACAAAGCCAAACCATCCGTGAGGGTAAGGCAAGGAAAATTCGTTCAAATCGTTAGGAGTCAACAAGAATAAAGACCCTGTCCTCCAAATATTGTGTACATTTCGATTTCATTAATCAAGTGTAAAGAAATACGCAGGGGAAGAACTATGACCAAAATTAAGATATTGGTCATTGCAAGGGTGGTCTTATTTGCTTTTGTAATCTAGGCTTCGGCTGGAAGAATTCATGAGGCGGCAAAGAGAGGAGACGTTGTAGAGATTAACTCGCTATTGGCAAAAGATCCAAAACTGGTGGAGGCCAAAGATAATAAGTACGGCCAGACTCCGCTGCACTTGGCAGCCTTCAGGGGCCACAAGGAGGTGGTCGAGGTACTCCGCAAGCACGGCGAGATTGAATGATCTGATTTTGAAAGTAAAAGGTATTCGGCATCGGACATATGATCAAGGTTAAAGTCATGAGAACATCAGCACGAGTTTTCTTATTGGTAGTGCTGGTCTTATCGTGCACTGTATCCATCTACCCCCAGGAGGCATTGTGGAACGAGCTGATTATTAAGGTTCTTACGCTCTATCATGTGCGACGATATTCAGAGGCGGCCCAAGTAGCTGAAGAGGCATTGGCAGTTGCGGAAAATTCATTTGCTCCTAGTCATCCCAATGTAATGGAATCCCTGAATATTCTGGCGATACTTTATTATTGCCAGGGTGAATATGGCAAAGCCGAGCTCCTTTTCGAGCGGGTGTTAACAATACTGGAGAGAACCCTTGGGACTAGCCACCCCAATGTGGCGGCATGCTTTAACAATTTGGCAGAAATTTACAGGGAGCAGGGCAAATATGCTGAGGCCGAGGTCTCTTACAAGTTTGCATTGGCAATAGATGAGGAGGCGTTCGGGAAAAATCATCCTGAAGTTGCAACTGACCTTAACAATATGGGGTTACTTTATTGTTCCCAGGGCGAATATATCCGGGCAGAGGGTTTTTTCAAGAGGGCGTTGGCAATAAGAGAGAAAGCCCTTGGTAAAGATCATCCA
>JAQYWG010000230.1 GCA_030145085.1 Thermodesulfobacteriota bacterium | reverse complement strand
TAATCGAATTTTTTTCGATACTCAGTTCCAAAAATTGGAAAGGATTTATAAATCGTGATGACCTTTTCAAGCGGTATCAAAGTTTTTTTCCTTGTGAACCGCGTCCTATTTTGATACCTTTTTTTCTCAGCCGAGGTATTCATACTTTCCGGGGCAAACGGGTTATTGATGGAGGCGGACCGTGACGCACAGTTTACACAGAAGGGGTGACAGGGAGAGCCTCAAGGAGGACTTCGTGGTGATATGTTGTCCGTCCACCGGTATCAATAAGAAGGGAGCGGGACCCAAGATGCGAGAGTTTTTGCGCATCTGCTATAAACACGGCCCGGTAAATCTGGGCGATGTGAAGACGGGAAACATTTACAACACCACGATAGAGGATATTTTTGACCGGCTGACAGATAGTACCGTCGTCCAGTGTACCTTCGATAGTCGGGAGAAGATGGTTGCCATGGTGAAGGAGCTGAAGGAGAGGAATCCCGGTATTTCGGTGGTGGTCTCCGGCGTCACCGATATTGTCCAGGGCATAATGGATGAGGCAGGCCTGGGCCGGATTCACACGGTGGAATACTCCATGGGCACATGGGGGAAGACCGAGAGGTTGCCCGATTTTGAGGTTTTGCAGCTTACGAGCATGTGCGGCCACGCCATGGTAGCCAACAATCTGGTGGGCAAGATGCTTCGGGACGTCAAGCGGGGGCGCAGGACGCCGGAGGAGGCATCCGTGGAATTGGCCAAGTGTTGTACCTGTGGGAACTTCAACGTGACTCGGGGGGCGAAACTCTTGCGGGAGATGTTGCCGTTATATATGGTGAATCGGTATTGAAAGTATGCTTGCATTTCTCCATATTCACGTAAAGGCTTTGCGCTTCGTGAAGACGCGGAGCGGCGAGCTTTTCTAGGAGGTCGTAATGGCACTGGTAGCAAAAGATGAAAAACTCCAGATCGATAAGCTCACCCTGGGGCCCTTCGATAACAATTGCTACATAATAACCTGCTGCGTAACAGGCGAAAGTGTGGTCGTAGACGCGCCCACGGAAGCAGCTTCAATTCTCAAGGGGTTGGAAGGGACCCATCCGCGATTTATATTGATAACCCATACCCACATGGATCATCTTGGCGCACTATCCGAGTTAAAATCCAACCTTGGGATTCCCGTTGCCGTCCACCCGCTCGACGCCAGGAGCCTGCCCGTGCAACCGGAAATGTTCCTCGGTGGAGGCGATGATGTATCATTTGGGAGGATAAAGCTGAGGGTGCTTCATACGCCGGGCCACACCCCGGGCAGCCTATGTTTCTTGACGGGGAAATACTTGATATCGGGGGATACCCTTTTCCCGGGTGGTCCGGGTAAGACCGGGTCGCCGGCCAATTTGAGGCAAATCATTGAATCCATAGAGGGCAAGATTTTTTGTCTGCCCGAGGATACTCAGGTACACCCTGGCCACGGTGATTCCACCATACTAAAGAAGGAGAAGGAGGAATTTGCCCTCTTTTCCTCCCGGCCTCACGATCCTGACCTGTGTGGGGATGTGCTCTGGCTTTCGTCCAAGTAATGATTGGCCTATCTGGTCTATCTCGTTCATTTGGTTTATTTGGTTTGTTTCGTTTATTTGGTTTGTTTCGTTTATCTGGTTGATTTGGTTTAGAACGTTTACTTGGTCTTTTGGGGTTTATAGGGTTTCTGGAGAAACCGTTGTTCGGGAGCGTAATCCTTTCCTTTAAACCGCAGTACTGCAGCACCGCATGACCGCAGCACCATCTTTTGACTGCAACACTGCAGAACCGCACAACCGCAACACTATTTTTTGACTGCAGCACTGCAGCACTTGTTTAACCGCAGCACCGTTTCTTCCTCAACACTCAACACTAATCACTGAACACTGGTGGTCAACTGCAGCACTATCATGTATTGTGATCTCATTTGCTTATCGTAATATTTCAACCCGATGGAAACCCTCCGCAAGCTGAAATTCCTCTCCCTCAGCCAGTGTCGTATGCCTTTCCTTCAGCCGTTCTTCCAGCTCCTGGGGTGGGATGTGTCCCACCTGGCTCTCATGGCAGCGCAGTGCGGCCAGCTTCAGATGGAAGGTGTCGGTGATATCGGAACGGTAATTTACATCATCCGCCGCCCAGAACAGGATTTCTTTAACCTTGTGAGGACGCAGGCCTTCCTTCATGAAATCGGGATAAGAAAGGGGATCCCTGGCATAGGGGAAGATGGCATCCAGGGTAACTTGGCCGGTGATGCGATGATCCCGATGCCAGACATACCGGCGGTAAGGGTCGGCAGTTACGATAGTTTCAGGCCTGTATAGCCTTATTTGACGGACGAGATCCTTCCGGAATTCGGGTGTGTCCTCCAAACTCTGATCCGAATAGCGAAGAAATATGACCTCCCTTACCCCCAGCAGTCTTGCCGCGGCCATCTGCTCCTTCTCTCGAATCTTGGCGAGCTTCTCCGGCTTCATGTTGGCATCACTGGTGCCCTTGTCGCCGTTGGTGCACACCACATATACAATCTCCTTTCCCTCACTGGCCCATCGAGCCCCCGTTCCGGCAACGCCGTATTCCGCATCATCTGGATGAGGCGTAACCACCATCACCTGAGCTGGCTTCGTCGTCATGTACAAGCCTCCTTGATATGGGATGACACACGGAAATTGTATAACATCAAACAAGGCCGGTACAAGGTGGCTTATCTGGTTTGTTTGGTTTATTTGGTCTATTTCGTCTGTTTGGTCTCGACATATTAAATTGACAGGGAGCCAGGGACCGTCTAAAATGGGCAACCTGAGAAGGAACCTCTGAGCGCGAAATTACCGCGTAGCTGAACTAAAATATTTACCACATAAGGAACCGACCGCAGCACTGCAACACTGCAGCACTGCAGGACCGATTTTAGGCAGCGAAGAGTGACCTTTTCAGAGATTCCACATAGCGGTAGGGACAGGATGCGCCGCAATTCATGCTAAAGGTAATCGCAGCTTTATATGAGCAATCTCCCGTATATCATACGAAACTATCGTCCCGAGGATTTCGATATGTTGATTCAGTTGGTGGGTGAAGTCGGGAAAGGAGGGTGGAGCTCTTTTTCCGTCTCGCCGCAGGACGTGATCGAGAGCCTGGGGCGACCAAATCATTCCCCCGAGAATAACCTTTTTATTGCTGAAAAAGCGGGAGATATCGTCGGCTATGTAGATGTGACGGCGGAGCTGAAGATTGGACGAGTTGTGCTCAGTTGCGTTGTACAACCAGAATGTCGCGGGAACGGTGTTGCGACGAAGCTCATTGAACGCGCCATAGACCGTGTGAGAGAGCTAAAGGTGAAGAGAATCCATGTTAATACTCCGGAAGGGAGCGTGACGGCTCGGGAACTGTTCACGAAAATGGGTTTTAGATTCATCCGCCGTTTTCTTGAATTGAGGCTTGATCTCTCCGAGGTTCATGTGCCGGATATGGGACGGATTGGCCCCCGGTACCGCCAGATGAAAAGCGGTGAGGAGGAAAAACTGGTTCACATTCAAAATCGTTCTTTTGCCGATACCTGGGGGTTCAATCCCAACACGCTAGAAGAAATAGCGTACCGTATCGGTCTTGCCAACTGTTCCCCTGAGAATATTATTCTCGCCTGCGATGGGGAGCATGTCATCGGTTATTGCTGGACGAGGATATACGCTGGAGAGGAGAATGTCACAAGAGGCGGTAAAGGCCGTATCTACATGCTCGGCGTGGATCCAGATCACCGAAGCAAGGGGATGGGCAGGGAGGTGCTTCTGGCTGGATTATGCTATTTGAAAAACAAGGGTCTGGAGATAGTTGATTTGACCGTGGATAGCAAGAATAAGGCAGCCCGCGCTCTTTACCGGTCTGCGGGATTCGGCATCCGAACAAGGAGTTTATGGTATGAGAAGGTGCTGATCTAAACGAAGATCAAATCCTAAAAAGGATTCGAGGGGTCAAGGATTCAAGGGGTCAAGGGTTCAAGGATTCAAGGGGTGAAGGGATCAAGGGTTCAAGGGATCAAGGATTCTTTAAGGGGTCAAGGATTCAAGGGGTCAAGTGAAATGCTTAAAAATTATAAGGAGTTAAAAGTTTGGCAGAAGGCCT